>MESW01000001.1 GCA_001771135.1 candidate division CPR3 bacterium GWF2_35_18
CACCATGATTCCGAACACCATTACTGCTTCAAACTATCTCCCTCTTTCTGGAGGAACACCATGATTCCGAACACCATTACTGCTTCAAACTATCTCCCTCTTTCTGGAGGAACTTTAATAGGAAACTTAAATCTCGGATCGCATAATCTTACAAACATTACGACTCTTTCTACAAACAATCTAACTGCTACCGGAATCGTTTCTCTTCCCAATAACTCCATTACTGACACCATGATTCCCAATACGATTACTGCTTCAAACTATTTACCTCTTTCTGGAGGAACGATGAGTGGAGACATTAACTTGGGAACCAATGATCTTACTAATGGAGGAGCGATTACGGCTAATGCCTTTTCGGGAGATTTAACAGGTGACGTTACAGGATCACTCTTTGGAGGGAGTGTAGATATCACAGCACTTACTATGGCGTCAGGAGCTTCTAGTGGATATGTTTTAACTACCGATGGATCTGGAGTGGCTTCCTGGACAGATGTCTCTTCGACTGGAGGACCTTGGACACTTTCTGGATCAAATCTCTATCCTGATGATATCTCCTATAATGTGGGAATCGGAACAACTAGTCCGACAGAGAAACTGGAAGTTCAAGGAAATAGCCGATTTTCCGGAAATATTTCAATAGCAAATACCATAATAAACCCTTATAAATACTTAAATTTAGAGTTGTCAACTGCCGAGACAGCAAATCATCATTATGGTAGTTATATAAAATTAACTCAAACTGCAGCAGCTAGTAAATATACATATGGATCATCTTCTATTTTAGTTTATACCGGTACAGAAAATTATTCTGGGATGTATGCAGCTTATAATACAGTCACAAATGCTGGTTCAGGAACGCTAACTTCCCTATTTGGAGCATATGATTATGCATCAAATCAATCTTCAGGTTCTGTCACAAATGTTTGGGGAACAATTGGTCAAGGAAGAAATACTGGAAGTGGTTTAGTAACAAATGCGTATGGCGGAGTTTTTATTTCAGATACCAGCTATGGAGAAGCATCTGCATCAGTTACAACTAATGCTGTTGCAATTCTTGGTAGAGTTAATAATACAAACGGGTCAGGAGCAACAATTGTTACTGCAAAGGGTCTTGATCTTTCTGGATGGACAAAATCAGGAACGATAAATACCTCTTATGGTATTTATATGGACACCTCAGTTGATATTGGGACTAATCACTGGGCTCTTTATTCTTCTTCTACCTCCAACTCATATTTTGCCGGAAATGTGGGAATTGGAACGACTGCTCCAAATTACGGATTAGAACTATCTGAAACTACAGGCGCAAATCTAAGTCTTGAAACTAAAGACACTGCTATGATTGACGGTGACGACCTTGGAACTATATTGTTTAGAGGAATTGGTTCTTCTGTAAGAACAGGAGCTATGATAAAGGCTGAAGTTGATACAAATACTTGGGGAGATATCAATGATGCTCCCACAGAACTCCAGTTTTTTACTCAAGCAGATGGGGATACAGATACTTTAACAACTCCTAGAATGGTAATTGACCAATTAGGTTATGTCGGAATCGGAACTACTAATCCTTCTACATATTTGGACGTCAGCTCCGGAATGCCTACTCCTCTCATGTTGTCAAGAACAGGAGGAGATACAAATGTAAACATTAAGTATCATAATGACTCTGGTAGTATTTACGCTGGAATTAACAGTTCTTCAATATTTGCAATTGATGATGATGCAGACCTAGGTGATGCAAGTTTTAAGATTGATGCAACTAACGGTAATTTATTAACTGATCTCACTATGACAGGAACTACGCCTACTCTAACAATAGGTGACTCTGGAATGGAAGACACGAGTGTTATATTTCATGGAAATGCTCAAGATTATCATGTCGGACTTGACGATACAAACGACTCATTCGAAGTTGGTTTAGGATCAATATTAGGAACATCCAGTTTTTTAAATATTATTCCTTCTGGTAATGTGGGTATTGGAACAACATCTCCGAGTACTTCATTACATGTATTACGCAATAATACCGATTACACAATGATGATAGAGAATAACAGTGTATCATCATCGGCTCACGGGTTATCGATTGATATTGCATCTGGTTCAGTCAGCAATGCATTGTATGTGGTTAGTAATTCAACACCAAAATTTGTAATGAAAGCTGATGGATATATGGGAATAAACAAGGGAACCGCAAGTTCTGCTCTAGATATTACCGGTAATATCAGACAAGATTATGCCAACTCTGCAAGTCATTATTTTTACTCAAGTGCGACGATATATACTGGTTTAGATTTGAATACAGACAACAGAAATTTAACTATAAGAAATGTTTCTGATAGTAATGGGGGAAATATCATACTACAACCAGATATTGAAACTGGTAATGTAGGTATTGGGACGACTAATCCATCTCAGAAACTGGAAGTATATAATGGAGTTTTGAAGATTAATCGAGATGATGGAACTGATTCTTATATTCATTTCTATGAAGACACATTCGGCAGTAGTTGGAGTATAGGATCAAAGAATAATGGAAGTTTTGTTATTGGTGGAGGAGAAGATATTACAACGGGACAAGTGTTAGTTATTGATGGAGATCATGATGTGGGAATTGGTTCAACTAATCCTACTGCGAAACTTGAAGTTACTTCTGTCATTAGATCAACTCCTTCAGACGCGCCGGGAACATGTGATGCCAATACTGAAGGCGGAATGTATTATGACGCTTCGATGAACGAACCATGTTTCTGCGATGGAGTAAATTGGGTTCAGTTTGACGGTGGCGGCAATTGTATCTAGTTTATATTGTCAATTTAACCTTTTTCAAATATAATTAATTCCATTAATAATTTCTCCGTAAAATAAAGGAACTTCTCCATTAAAGTCGAAGAATAATTATAGAGTAATATAAAATTATGAATCTACTCGATGTCATTCTAATCCTGATTGTTTTGGCTTTTGTCTATAAAGGCGCTCAACAAGGCATTGCTTACATGCTTGGACAAGCAGTTGGGATTATTGTGGGAGTTTTGATTGCCAGTCGCATATTTGATGATCTAGCCCACCTTATCAAACCACTTTTTTTAGGCAACTATGCCATCGCAGCTATCTTTTCCTTTGTGCTCATCTTCGAAATTATCAACGAACTTTTAGGTCTTATCTTAAGTGCTCTAAATGTTTTTGGTTTTTTGAGAAATCTCCCCATTTTTAGCACGCTTGATAAATGGCTTGGCGCCCTTTTAGGTTTATTTGTGGGAAATCTAATTCTAGGAGTGATTCTCTTTTTTCTACTCCGAACTCCAACCAATACATCCCTAGATGAGTTATTGGGCACCTCCTCTTTAACACCTTTATTTATTAATTTTGCCGCCTGGTTCATCGCACTTTTCCCAAATGATTTTAAAATGCTGCCGACCGTAATCGAAAAAGAGCTCTAATTATGAATCCCCTTATTATTGATACCCACGCGCATCTTGATTTTAAAGCTTTTAATGCCGATCAAAATGGCGTAATTCAAAATGCATTCCAAAACGGTATAAACAAAATTATTAATATCGGAGTAAATTTTGAGACCAGCCAAAAGTCAATTGATCTCTCTACTGTCTATCCTCAAATCTACGCCACGGTCGCCATTCATCCTGAAGAAATTATAACTATAGAAGGACAAACTGAAAAAGAAGTTATGGAGAAACTTACTGTTTTATCTTCAAATAAAAAAGTCGTTGCCATTGGAGAATGCGGACTGGATTATTTTTACTTAAGAAAAGATGAAACCAATCGCCGTTTAAACATCGAAAGACAGCAAAAATTATTTGCACTACATATTAAACTCGCTAAAAACTTAAATCTACCTTTAGTGATTCATTCCCGAGATGCTTTTACCGATGTTGTAAATTTACTTACGGAACATAAATTTCCTTTTTCTAAAGTTGTTTTTCACTCCTGGAGTTATAATTTCAAAAAAGCACAACAGGTTATTGAAAAAGGCGGTTTTATCTCCTTAAATGCCATCGCTACCTATCCCAATGCTAAAGAGGTTCAAGAAACTGCGGCAAAAATCGATGAGAAAAGTTTTTTTCTGGAAACTGATTGCCCTTTTTTACCACCCCAAAGCAAAAGAGGTCAACGCAACGAACCTTCTAACGTTATTGAAACCGCTAGTAAAATTGCAGAATTACGCAGAACAACTTTAGAGCAAATTGCTACAAATACAACGTATAATGCGACCAATTTCTTCCAACTGTGATCCATGGTATACTTCAATCTGGAATAACCAACAACCAAATCTCAAATAGTGATTCAATCTTTTAAATTTGGTAAAGGGGATAAATTGACAATGATTCAACAAGAAAAAGTTCGAAAAAATCGCAAACCTTTAATTACAAAGTCTTTTTTTGAATATCAAAGATTTCCTTTGTGGAAAGATGATAAAAAAATAACCTCAGTTGCGATTGCAAGTATAATCCTTCTTATCTCTGCTTGGATCTTTATCGCCAAGTTTTTTAACGAACTACCTCCAGAGATTCCGCTTTATTTTGTCAAAATCGGAAATGGGGCTTTAGCAGAAAAAAAAGATCTTTATTTTCTTCCGTTAGGATTTGCTTTTTTTACATTTCTGAATCTGTATCTCGCTCATTACTTATATCGTAAAGAAAAATTGCTCTCAAATATCCTGATCTACATCTGCCTTTTTTTGAATATTATGTTAATCCTAATCATTTTTAAATTAAGCTATATCACGGGATTAATATTCTAAAATGAATCTTTTGATACTCCTTATTATTCCGAGCGTAATTTCCTTTATCTTGTTTCCTGTGGTTATTAAATTTGCATTCAAATATGGGTTTACTGATGATCCTTCTAAAAGTAAACATCCTGCAAAATTACACCTAAAAATCCTTCCCCGAATGGGTGGAATAGCTCCTTTTATTGCGATCCTTCTAACAATACTAATTTTCATTCCCTTGGATAAACACCTTACCGGAATGCTTATTGCTAGTTTAATTCTGCTTTTAATAAACACTCTCGATGATAAGTATGATATCCACCCTTTAATTCGTTTTGGAGTTGAATTTGTTGCAGCCAGCATTATTGTAATTAGTGGAGTAGGAATTTCTTCCCTTTCCATTCCTTTCCTTGGAAATATCGATCTCAATATTATTGATATCCCAATCAACTTCCTCGGAGAACATCATTTTTTCCCTCTGGCGGATATTTTAGCCGTATTCTGGATTATGACGGTAATCAACTTTGTAAATTGGTCATCTGGGGTTGACGGACAACTTCCGATGTTAACTATCATTTCGTTAGCTTTCATTGCCCTACTAGCTTCTCAATTTATCTCCTACGATAACTCCCAATGGACCATAATTAAAATATGTCTCATTACAATTGGATCGGTTATTCCTTTTTTAATATTTAATTGGCATCCGGCGCAAATTCTTCCTGGTGATGGAGCTTCAACATTTTTAGCTCTCATTATTTCCACCTTGGCCATTTACTCCGGTAGTAAAACCGCCACCACAATTTTGATTTTGGGTGTTCCAATTATGGATGGATTATGGACGATCGGCAGAAGAATTTATAAAGGCAAACTTCCTATCTGGGGAGACAGAGAGCACCTACACCACAAGCTATTGAATATCGGTTGGACACATGAAAAGATTACCGTTTTTTACGGCGCAGTAACTTTGATTCTTGGCTTAATCGCTATCTATTCTTCAAAAATAACGAAGTTTTGGTCAATCATTACAACAGGAATACTGCTTGTTGGTTTAACTTTATATTTAGGATTTTTAGGTAAGAAGAAGCCAAAGACACAAAACAACAGTTAAGATTTGCGTACCAATTCCGATCCAAACATTCCCTTTCGTAAACTTGAAAACCAGCTTTTCTTTTTCATGCTTGACATCTTGATCTAACTTCGCATGAATTTTTTCAGCTATTGAAATAAGAGAGTGGCTTTGGGTTGACGGAAGATCACGTCGTAAAAGTAACGCAGGAATTCTGACAGCATCAAGAAAATTTCCCAAAGCTGCTCCCAAAATTACAATCCAAAATTCATTTGACCCAAACGGAAATTTCAGCGCAAAAAAAAGCCCCAAACTCAAAGAGATAATAAAATCAACATACAACGCAATTGATTTTTTTCCAAAGAAGGTGGGAGTCTGTGTCCAATGAGGAATGAAATCCAAAAGATAATGTGATAATAAAGCTAATGGTAATGATATCGAAGGATTTTCAATTTTTGTTGCTAAAGTTACACCTGCTAAGGTGTGAGGTATCATCCACATAATAATAAATGTTAATTTTTAAAGCTCTTTTTATCCCGGAGAAATAATTTATCCAATTGTTTCCGACCTAATCTAACAACTACAGGTCTACCATGAGGACAAGTATATTTCTCCTTTGTTATCTCAAATTGCTGTAATAAATTCCTCATTTCTGATATTTCAAGTTTATCTCCAGCCTTAATTGCACTTCTACAGGATAAAAACGTCAGCATTCGTAAAGTTTTGCGATCAATTTTCCAATCTCCTTCTATTGTAAATTCTTCATGAGAAATAAGTCCGTCTAAAAAATCTCGAAATCGTGATTTTAAATTATCACTATTAAGAACTATGGGAATCTCTTTAATCAGTACTTTTTTGTCCTCAACCTCCAAACCGAAACCCAATTTTTGTAATTTATCTTTCTCTTTCAGAATAATCTCCCTTTCTGGAGAAGATAGTTCTACCTCTTCTGGAAAAAGTAACGCCTGCGTTTCTCCCTGCTTTTGCTGACTCAAATATAAATGAATAAATTTTTCAAAAAGCACTCGTTCGTGCACTGCATGCTGATCATAGATAAATAATTCGCTACCTTTAATTTCAATAATATAAACAAAATCAAGCTGAAAAAGTTGTGATGTTGAACTATTACAACTCTCTTCTGTTTCCTCCCAAGGGAATTTTTGCGGTTCAATGTCTACAGGATTATTCTTCGCATCACTTTCTTTTAAACTTACATCACTGATCTTTTCATTAAACTCAAAGGCTTGTTTTGCCATTTTTGGCGTGACAAATTCTCTCTGATGTTCATATATAGACGGTTCTGAAAAATGTAAACGTCGTGACTGCTCAAAGACTCTCTCTACTCCGGCAGCTGGGGTTAAATCAATTTTCTCCAAAGCTTTAGAAACAGCTACTTTTACTCCGTTAAAGATAAGATCGTTCACGGCAAATTTTACCTCTTCTTTGCGTGGGTGGATATTGATGTCAATAAGATCAGCACGAATTTCAAAATTAAGAAAGAAAACCGGATAACTTCCAATTGGTAAATACGATCCATATCCTTGTTTAACCGCGGAAAAGACTAACTTATTTGTAACAGAACGACTATTCACAATTAAAAATTGCTGATTCTTTCGAGTTCGAGAAATTCCTGGCTTTCCAAGAAACCCAGTAATTTTTAAATATTCGTGATTAAAAAGTACTGGAAGTAAATCTTGTTCTTCTAATTCAAAAATAGACACGATCCTCTCTTTGAAACTGGAAACTGGGAGCTGAAATAATTTTTTGTTTTCATTAAACAGTTCAAAACGGATTTGAGGATGTGACAAAGCTTCAGCAATAAAAATCTCACGGCAGTATTTTAATTCTGTATTTACTGATTTTAAAAATTTCTGGCGGGCTGGAATATTAAAAAAAATCTCAGAAACTGTCACCGCAGTTCCCTCGGGACAACCCACCTTCTTTAACTCTCCTTTTTCTTCTCCGGAGATAGTAAAAACTGCTCCAATTTCTGTTTTCTGCTTTGTTTCAATTCTGACCTTAGAAACTGCGGCAATTGAATAAAGAGCTTCACCGCGAAAACCGAGACTATTTAAATGAAGTAAATCATCAGCCGCGCTTATTTTGGAAGTAGCATGTCTTTCAAAAGCCAACGGGAGCTCACTGCTTTTTATCCCAAAACCGTTATCAATTACTTGAATTTTGATTAATCCACCTTTTTCTAAAAAGACCTTAATAACAGAGCTTCCAGCGTCAATCGAATTTTCCAGTAGTTCTTTTAGAATCGAAGCTGGGTTTTCAACCACTTCTCCAGCAGCAATCTGTTTGATAACTTCTGGCGACAAAATTTTTATTTCCGGTATTACTATTTTCATATAATTACGGTTTCTATACCCATATAACCGCGATTTGCAGTTTAATTTGTTTATATGGGTAATACTCGACTACTTTTTTGTAAATTCAAGAAAGTTGAGTATATGTCTTCCCATTCTATCAAAAATCTCTCTGTTGTATAATAACAATATCTATCTTACCGATATTTTATAAAAAGGAGAAACATGAAAATTACAAATATAAAATCTTATGAAATTCTTGCCTCGGGTGGTTACCCCACGATTGAAACCAGAGTGGAACTTGATAACGGAGTGTTTGGTGTAGCATCTGTTCCTTATGGGGCTTCTGCGGGATCTCACGAAGCTACAGTTTTAACAGATAATGATAAATCCCGTTGGAATGGTAAAGGAATGTTGAAAGCTGTAAATAATATCAACAAAAAAATTACTCATCTAATTAAAGGTCTAGATCCTGAAGATCAAAGAGCTCTCGATCAAAAAATGATAGAGGCAGACGGGACCGAAAATAAAGCTAAATTCGGCGGGAACGCAATTCTTTCTGTTTCAATTGCGGTTGCCAATGCAGTTGCCAATGCCAAAAAAATTCCTCTTTATCAATATATTATTGATTCCTATAAAACTAGTGTTGATTTGGAAGAATTACCTCAGCCAATGGTTGTCGTTATCGAAGGTGGAAAACATGCCGATAATACTACCGACCTACAAGAATTCTGCTTTACAGCGTTAGGAAATAAAAGTGTGGCTGAAAATTTGCGCATTATCATGGAAAGTTATCATGCCCTCAAAAATGTTTTGAAAAGTAATAATTTATCTATAAATGTCGGGAATGAAGGCGCCTTTGCCCCGAATGGAATCCCTAATAATGAAGCTCCCTTTAATTTTATGTTAGCAGCGATAAAAAATGCCGGATATGAGCCGGGAAAAGACGTTGGAATCTCTATTGATGCCGCCGCTTCAGAGTTTTTCAAAAATGGGAAGTACCATCTCTCAATTGAAAATAAAAGTTTAAATTCAAATGAATTAATTAGTTATTATGAAAATTGGTTGCAAAAATATCCAATTGTCACAATTGAAGATATGCTCCATGAAGATGATTGGAATGCTTGGGTAAAATTAAATGAAGTTGCCAAAAAATATAAAATTGAATTAATCGGTGATGACTTAACCGTTACCAATATGCAGAGAGTTCAAAAAGCGATTAATTTGAAGGCAATTTCCGCTGTACTTATAAAGTTAAACCAAATCGGAACTTTAACTGAAACCGTGGATTGCTGTATGCTGGCACGGAAAAATAATCTGATGACTACCACTTCTCATCGTGGCGGCGGTGAAACAAATGATACTACTATGGTGGATGTTGCCGTCGCTGTTGGTAGTCGATTTATCAAAGTCGGACCCACTCGCGGAGAACGAATTTCAAAATATAATCGCTTAATGGAAATTGAAAGAGGCTTAGATTAACTCCATTTGTCCACTTTCATCGCGCGTCTTTTTCGCATTTACCTTCAAGGTATTCTGATTTGCTTTAAGTTTATAGAGAATTTCTTGGGCGCGTTTAATCACTGGAGCTGGAAGTCCAGCGAGCTTCGCTACTTCAATGCCATAGCTTTCCCACTCTGCTCCAGGAATAACTTTTTTTAAGAAAACAATCTCCCCTTTTTCTTTGGCAACCGCCATCTGCATATTCTTGATTTCTGAATATTTATCAGATAGAACGGTCAATTCATGATAATGAGTAGCAAACAAAGTTCGAGGTCTTTTATTCCTTTGTGAAAGAAGATACTCAATTACTGCCCAAGCAATACTCATGCCGTCAAAGGTAGATGTCCCTCTTCCCACTTCATCAAAAACAACTAAACTTTTACTGGTTGCGTTATTTAAAATATTCGCAGTTTCAATCATCTCCACGAGAAAAGTGCTTTGCCCTTCGGCTAAAGAATCTGAAGCTCCCACTCGGGTAAAAATCTGATCTGTAAGGGGAATGACTACTGAATCCGCCGGGACAAAAGATCCCATCTGTGCCATTAAAATAATCAAAGCTACCTGTCGTAAATAAGTTGATTTTCCAGACATATTGGGACCAGTAATCAGAAGTAATAAAGAATCTTTTTCTGATATCACGGTATCGTTGGGAACAAATTGGGTATCAAGGATTAAACTCTCAACCACTGGATGTCGACCGTTTTTAATAATGAGATCACCGTTAACTATCATCCGCGGCTTAGTATAGTTTTGAGCCTCAGCGATTTTGGATAAAGAAGTTAAACAATCAATCTCTCCAACTCTTAAAGCAATCTCCTGTAAAATCGGTAAAAATTCCATAACCTTTTTTACGGTTTCGTTGAAAATCGTAAATTCAATTTTATTAATTTTTTCCTCAGCTTCAAAAACCTGAGATTCGCGGATCTTTAATTCTGGAATAATAAAGCGTTCGCTTGAAACCAAGGTTTGCTTCCTTACATAATTAGGAGGAACAAGGTGCATATTGGCTTTGGAAACTTCTATATAATAACCGTAAATTTTATTGGAATCGATTCTTAGTTTTTCAATTCCCGTTCTTTTACGTTCTTTTTCCTGAAGCGCATCTAAAAACTCTTTATCTCCCGAAAGTAACTGTCGTAAAGAATCGAGTTCAGCAGAAACACCCAACCTTACAAATCCACCTTCTCTTGTCGAAAACGGAGGATCTTCTTTAATTGTTTTCTCAATATAATTAATAAGCGGAATTATAAGCTTTATAAGTTTAAAAGGTAATTTGGGTTGAAGAATTTTTTCTTCAGCAAGTAACTGTGAAAGTTTAACCACATGTCGTAATGAATTTTTGAGTCCATCTAGGTCACGCGGTGAACCCAAAGAAAGTGACAAGCGAGAAATTAATCTTTCAATATCAATAATCTCTTTTAAACTCGTTTCCACTTTTTGGCGAAAAGATTTTTTTTGAAGTAAGATCTCTACCGCATCCAAACGAGCATTAATTTTTGACATGTCAGAAAGCGGTTGGCTTAACCATTTTCGCAGTAATCTTCCTCCCATAGCTGTGTGTGTCTGATCTAAAAGATTAAGTAATGAACCTTTTTTACTTTGACCTCTTACGGTTTTAAAAAGCTCAAGATTAGAAACTGTGGCACTATCGATTCTCAGATATTCATCTGAAAAATAGGAATCAATTTTCAGAAAATGCTGAAGCTCGCTTTTTTGAGTTTCTTTAAAATAAGTCAGTAAATTTGCTGCTGCTCCCAAGGCTAAAGGATAATTTTTAACCTCAATCCCAAAAGCTGATAAACTTTTTATTCGAAAATGGTTAAGAAGAATTTTATCACTATTTTCTACAACATGGCTCCAATCTTTCAGCATAAAGATATTCACATCTTCTTCAATCTTTGCCACCTTTAAAACATGCGGATTATCATAAAGAAGAGGCGGAAGAAGCAATTCTTTCGGTTGAACCTGACGGATCACCGAAGCCAGATCTTTTTCAAAAGAGGTAAATGACATTTCATGGATTTGGAAAATACCGGTTCCTAGATCTGCAAAAGCAAAACCCAAACTATTTTTATTTTGATTCACACATAAAAGAAAATTGTTTTCTTTCTTTTCTAAAAGTTTTTCATTTAAAACTGTTCCCGGGGTCACAATGCGAATTACTTCTCGCTCAACTAAACCTTTACTGTCATTGGAATCAGTGGTTTGTTCCGCAATAGCGACTTTGTAACCAGCTTTAACAAGTTTGTTAATATAGTTTTCCGCAGCGTGATATGGCACTCCACACATCGGTATTTTTCCGTCCGCCCCACGCGAACGTTTGGTAAGAGTAATATTCATTAATTCCGAACCAACTTTGGCATCATCAAAGAACAGCTCATAAAAATCACCCAAGCGGAAAAATAATAATGAATCCGGGGTTTTATCCTTAAGAGCTTGGTACTGTTGCAACATTGGAGTTTTAAACTGATTATCTAGGAACATAGTCTTTTTACCTAATAACCGCTATTATACACATAAGACTCTTTTTTAAAAATAAGCTGGAAAAATAGAAAAGAAATTTAAAGTTTTAGGAACATTCTTCCCAAGTCACATCGTATTCATAATTTTCTTCACTTATAATATTCCACTTGATGTTCGCTTTACATTTAAAATATTCTACTCCGGAAGCAAAAATTCCCCCTAAATAGCCAACACTTAAGGGACTATTTTTAACGATAGCTTTAACATGATTTCCTCCAAGATCTTGAACTTGGAAATCAAATCCTTCTTCTTTCTGAATAATTGAAACTGCTTTAGGAATTCCCATTACCGCTTTTTTTACATCAGTTGCCAGTAAAGCCATGATTGTTTTTCCTGCGATACTATTTATATATGTTCCAAACATCTTTTTCCCTAAACGAAAAAAACTTTCTTCACTTGAATCGCCAAACATAATTTCACAAACATATTTCTGTAGCTTCATTTTTTCTTCAAGAGGATACTTTCGAAAGGAATAATATTGAAGCGACCCATTTTTTATTTCGAGCAAATGTTTTCCCTCTGGTCCTTTTTCTTTTTCTACTAACTTAATGAGGTTTAGTATCGAAAATCCAGTTGTAGTTCTTTGCATAGACACTCCTTCTATTTTATGATAACAAACTCCATCGAAGTTAACAATATAAATAAACTGGTTATGGTCAATATAAAAAATATTCTCTTCTTTCTAATATCCTGATACAATAAGCTCTATGCAGTTTTTAAAAATAACATATCAGAATAATATCTGGAAATATTATGCTTTTGAGTTTTTCCGTCAGTTTTTCTTTGTAAGCGGAGTTCTCATCCCCTTTTTTACCGAATTCGGACATCTAGCTCAATCCCAAATCCAATTTACGCAATCATGGTTTATGCTTTGGTTGTTTTTATTGGAAGTTCCTACCGGAGTTATTGCCGACTACTGGGGTCGCAAGTTTTCCCTGATTTTAGCCGGAGTAACTGTTACTGGTGCGGCTTTAATCTATGGAATCTTCCCCAATTTTTATGTATTTCTAGTAGGAGAGTTTTTCTTTGCTCTATCCGGAGCGCTCCGATCTGGAGCCAACGAAGCTTTTGTATATGATACTTTGAAAGAGCTTAAAAAAGAATCCGAAGCCAAAAAGGTTTTTGGAAGAGGCGATGCCTTTCGAAAAATTGCTATTGGTGTTTCCGCAATCATTGGAAGCTTCATCGCTAAATATTTTGGATTGCAGTATACCATGCTTTTTTCAATCTTTCCGATGATCATACAAACATTAATTGCCTTCACTTTTAAAGAACCTCCTCTTCACGATGTGGAAAAAGAATCACGACGATATCTGGATATTCTAAAAATTGGAGTAAATAATCTAATCCATAACAAAACCCTGAAAATACTCGCAATTGATTCTACACTCGTTGCCTCTCTTGCTTATTTTGTCATCTGGCTTTACCAACGCAAACTGCTAGCGATAAATATTCCCGTAATTTATTTTGGATATTTCACTCTTTTTTTAGTTCTAATGGAAATTATTGTTGTAATCTTCCCTCACAAGATTGAAGCGATTTTGGGAGGCAAAAAGCGGTTATTAACTTTTGGGTCGTGGGGAACAGCCATTACTTTCCTACTCGTTGGAATTTCTAACCACCCCTTTGCAATAGTTCTATTTCTTGCTTTTGCCGGAGGATTTGGTTTGACCAGACAGATTATTATGAGCTCTTACTTTAATAAACACATCTCTTCCAGTGAAAGAGCCACCACAATATCTGCGATTTCAATGTTACCGCAATTTATTCTTTTTATTGTAAACCCGATCGTAGGTTTACTAGTTGACTGGAATTTAAATTATACTTTTATTATTCTTGGTATAACTGGAGTGTTCATCGCTATCTTTTCTCAGGTGGAAGAAAAAATGTTGCTGTAAGTAGTTTATTGACTCATTATCTGTTAGAATTTAATTATGTTATCTGTTCATCCTCAAAAATTATCAGAGCTTTACCCTTCACTAGCCTCAACAAATGGGTTAAGAGCTGCTTCGGCTGAATTATCTGCTCACCTTGATCCTCAATCTCCTCTATCGGAAATGCTCGCGCTCACTATGGATCAAACGGTAAATATTATTGGAAAACTGGAAAAAACAATCGAAGAAAACGGCTTGGAAGCGGAAACACCTCAAAATCCAATGCTTCCAGAACAGCTTACAATTTCCAGAATTAATGGAGTAAAAAAGGGATTACATAGTGTTGATGAATTTTTGAATGGAGATGCCTACAAAGCTCATCCAAAATTGAGAAATACTTTTCACCTCAGAGAATCTGATTCCAATTTAGCCCCAGCTCTTCAAATATCATATAATAATCTTGATCTGCCTGAATTTAATTTTATTGAACCAGATTGGTATGGTTTAACTCTACTAGAACTTAAACAAGCATTAACTCAAGCTGATAATACTAGTCGCGCTCAACAAAGTGCAGAAGTAAGATTTGATAAAAATGAACAACGCCTCCAGGGAGTAACCTCTACCTGGGAAAGAGTCTCTCCGGGAACTATAAAAATCGCATGGGGATCTCTAACTGGTAATAACTTTATTCCTCATGATACACATCTAGAAATTAATATTGCCTACAGTGCACAGCACGGTTATGTAGGAATTCCGAAATTTGTGGTTGAAACCGAAGAAAGTAGAGAAAAGGGAATTGATATTGTTGTCGAAGGAGAACCATTTCCTTTAAATACTTTAAATGGTATTCCTGCTCCAAATTTGAATAAAATGATTACCGAAAAACTAAAGATATAAACTAATAAAGGGGGTTTTATATGTCCCAAGAAAAAGTTGATCTAATCTTTCATAAACTCCGAATTTTTAATGCAGTAATGGGGCTTTTTCATTTTATTCAAGGTTCTCTGATGCTTTATCTATCAAATGATTTTACACTCCCTGTAACCTCTTCATATTTAAGTTTTGATCTAAATACCAAAGCAATTACCACTGCCCACAAAATTATTGCGGAATGGAGAATCGGACCGCTTGTGGCTGCTTTTTTATTTATTTCTGCTCTCGCTCACTTTCTACTTTCTACAGTTCTCTATTCCTGGTATGTAAAAAATCTTAAAAGAAATATTAACTCCGCCCGTTGGATAGAATATGCATTTTCTTCTTCACTCATGATTGTGGTAATTGGAATGCTCGTAGGAATGTATGATTTATCTAGCTTGATCCTTATTTTTTCACTTAACGGTATGATGAATCTTTTTGGACTTATGATGGAACTCCACAATCAAAAAACCGAAAAAACAAATTGGACATCATTCATATTTGGCTGTATCGCGGGAATCGTTCCCTGGATTACAATTTATCTCTATTTTTCCGGAGCCGTGGCTTCTGTTGGAGATGTGATTCCCAAGTTTGTATATGGAATCCTGATTTCAATTTTCGTTTTCTTTAATATCTTTGCAATTAATATGTTACTGCAGTACAAAAAAGTTGGAAAATGGAAAAATTATCTTTTTGGTGAAATGATGTATATTGTTTTGAGTTTGGTGGCAAAATCCGCTCTAGCTTGGCAGATATTTTCCGGAACATTAAGACCACAATAAGAATATAGGTTCCAACAATAATCACTTTTACAAAGCGGTAGTGTCTAGGGATTAAAATCAGTAATTAAAATATAAAAGAAGTTTAAACTGGTTTGTATCCTAAAACTTTCTTCACTTTTTCGCTGATAAATTCTAGTTATACTGATTTTTCCTACCAGCTTCCGCCGCCACCGCCTCCTCCTCCACCGCCCGAAAATCCACCACCACCCGAAAACCCTGATGAAAAACCAGAGCTAGACCTTGAAGAAGAGTATGGAACTCCGCTCATCGTTTCCGCAGCTTTAGTGAAATTCGTCAGGTTCGTGACAAACATGAGTGGAAGTAAACCAGTTGTATCTCCTTGATACCAAGCTACGTTTTCCGGAATCTGCAAATCTTTAAATTTCTCTGCCCAGACTTTCGCGACTCCAAAAGCAATTGCATAAGGAAGAAGCTTTTCAAAAAAATACCAATTCTTTTCCTGAAACTCTAGCTGCCGATCTTGTGATTCTAGGAATCTTTTTAAAGCTAACGACTCTTCTTTTTTCTCGGCTCCAAGAACTGTGCGCTTGGGCATTATTCTTGAAAAAATCAGAAATAAAATTCCCAGGAAAAAATTGAAAACAAAGAAACAAACGATTCCGATCACGGTGTAAACAGTTCGTGTCGTTTCTGGATTGTTTTCGAAATACCCTTTATCTTTCATATTTTTGTAGAGAAAATCTTTACCCTTTTTAACCGCGGTATAGAATTTATTTTCTAATGAGGTAATCGTTGCCTCCGTCTTCTCTCCTTTAAAAATACCATCGTAAATATCCTGTTCAAACTCGGTTAGCTTCGAAGTATCTTTGTCTGTTTTTTTCACAAACTTGTAATCTTTACTCCCTTTACCGGTTTTTTCGATAACCATATACCCTTTAATTGCGAGGGATAATATCGTCGCAGAGATGTCACGCGGATCGATTTTTTCATCAGTAAGCAGACCTACTTCAGCCGGAATCATCTCCCTACCATCCACATGTTTGGCTATATCAAACCACGCTCGGGGACCAGGATTGACTTTGGGATCTCTTCCCTTTTTCCACCAAATAATAAGTAATATTAAAGGCAGAATAAAATACATAAATAGAAGACCGAAAAGTGCGATATACGCTAAAATATCATCAAAGATACTGGGTTTATATTCGGTAGGTTCGATTTTGGCAACAATTGCGGTGGGAAAACCAATCACAATCGAAAGATTTTCCGCGTTTCCTAAAGCTCCGCTAGTATTAAAACGAAATTCGTGGGATCCTTTAACTCCATAACAGTTCTGTGCTTTGGAATCTAAAGTTCCGGTATAACATTTCAAATAAACATCCGTTTGTGTAATCGATGCTGGCAATTTAACTGTCGCCGTCACGCTACTAGCAACAACTTCCCATTCGGTTCCATTTACATTCCAATATAATTCATCATGATCTTCAAAATAGGTTAAAGCTCCCCTTACTGTATAACTAATCACATAGGTATGAATTCCAGTTAGAGTAATATCAGCATCCCCAATTTTTATAATCGCCTTTTCGCGAGTAGAATCATCTGAATAAGTTAGACTTTTGCCATTTTCATCCGTCACACTTTTCAATTCAAAATCCATGATAAATACTTTCTCATCACTATTTTCTTTAACAAGCGGAATATTTCGATAAATCCCATGTCTTTCTGTATATCCAAAGTCATAAACGATCGTTTCTTTCATATCCACACTTCCATCAAGATTGACAGTCGCTTCTGTATTGAATGAGTTAATTGTCTCTGCTGCCGAAACTGGTATTGTAAAAGCAACCACAAAAAGAAAAATAAAGGAAAAAAGGAAAGAAAGAATGAGTTTTTTTGGCATAGGTTTTAGTAAATTAATAGTTTAAATATATCTTAAGCTAGATAAATTGAATTGACAAGACAAATTGTGTAATATACTCAATTTCCTCTGCTTTACAATTAAAGTAGTTGAGTGTTATCCATGTAACAACATGATAAATTGCAAATTGGAGTTATCTGGATATAATGTAAATATGAATAAACTGAAACAACTTTTTTGGTATCTTTTTCATCACCGGATTAAAGTCCTTTTTTTCTGGAGTGTTTTGGCTACCGGAGTATTTGTCTTTCTAGGAATCTACCTCTGGTATCTTCATAACAAAATCAACTTTAATGAAATCGACATTAAAAGTCTCAATACAAAATTTGAACAGTATCAACTTGGTTACGAAAATTTTCTTTTTTCAGATCACCTTAATACCTTGGAAAATTTGAAATTAAATCAGGTGAAAGGAACCATTGAAACAGAGCTAGAAAGAGTCAGAGGAGAAGATTCTGCAGAGAAACTCGCAAAGATTGAAGAGATCTATTCTCTCTACCAAACTTTTATTGATAAAACCCAACGCAATCAAGGAGTCAGCATCTCTGTAACGGAGATGACCGATAAGATTGATGATTGGGGAAAAAAGCTTCTAAATCAGGATTATGATGCCTTAAATCAAGAAATTGTTAGCGCCAATTCTACTCTTGACTCTAGTTATCAAGGATATCTAGCCTCGCTAGTTCCGGTTGTTATCCCAACTCAACCGTCACAACCATCACAACCTACGATACCCGTGAGCACCGAAGGTTACAGCTTTCAAGTAACTGCAACTATCCGTGGCAATTTCAGTACCTACCTAATCAAAATGCCGCTTTCCAAAGTGACCGTAAAAACTGTTACGGCCAACTCTTCCGATTGCACGAATAACTGTCCCACCAAAACTCTGGCTGAATATATTAGTGAAAACCAAGCATATGCGGGTATGAATGGTACTTATTTCTGTCCACCTGACTATGCCTCATGTGCTGGGAAAACTAACTCCTATGACTTTGCGGTTTATAATTCCAATTTGGGAAAATGGTTGAATCAGCATGCTTTAGGTTGGGATAGTACTGGATTTGCTGGATTCAATGGCTCTACTCCCGTCTTTGCTCAAAAATCAAACCAATACGGAAACTCGGGAGTAACCGCTGGAATTACCAACTTTCCTTCCCTAGTAGTCACAAATAGCGAAGTTACGGTTGATGAATCGAAACTTACCTCATATCAAAAAGATGTCAAAGGAATCAGAGGAGCAATTGGGGCTGACGACAGTAATGTTTACCTCGTTCTTATTAGTAATGCGAATGTTACAGACCTTGGTTATGTGATGAAAGCTTTGGGCGCTAAAAATGCCTTAAATCTTGATGGTGGTGGTTCGGCCGCCATGTACATCGGAGGAAGCTACAAAGTTGGACCTGGCCGTCGTCTTCCAAATGCAGTTGTTTTAGTAAAAAAATAATTTTATGAGGAAAAAGTATGACTAAAAATTTTACCAAAGATCTTTCTGATATCTCAATAACTCATCACCGAATCAAAAGTCTGAAAGCTCGAGAGAATGAACGACGAAAGTTTTCAGAAAGACTCGCTGATTTTATGACTGCGAAGTTTGGAACTATTTGGTTTCTTACCTTAAACGCGTTGATATTTATACTCTGGATATTAATTAACAACGACTTCTTTTCTTTTATCAAACCTTTTGACCGTTATCCATTTCATTTTTTAACTTTTATGGTGTCACTCGAAGCAATCATTCTTTCAATCTTTGTCTTAATCTCTCAAAACCGGGCGTCAAAGGTAAATGATCTTCGTGAAGAAATTGACCTTCAGATTGATATTATTGCGGAGCAAGAGCTGAAAAGACTCACAAAGCTTTTAATTATATTGATGGAAAAACAGGGAATCAAGGTTGATGAAAAAGCTCTTTTAGAAGATCTCGATAAAGAAACAGATACTGCTAATATCGAACGAAAACTCGAAAAACAGGTGTAGAAAATTCTACTTAAAGTATTTCTTCTTTCTTAACTGTTCTGGTAAATACGTTGATTTATCTTTGTTATACATTTCATACCCTTTTCCATAATCCATCCCTTTCATCATTTTCGTCGGAGCATTCAGAATCTGCATCGGAATGGGAAGATTTCCCTGTTCGCGTACATCAGATTTGGCGGCAAAATATGCATTATAAGCTGATCGATCTTTTGGACAACGACAAAGGTAGGCAACTCCATGGGCAAGATTAATTTCACATTCTGGAAGCCCTATTACCCGACAAGCATTAAAAACTTCATTTGCAACAACTAACGCGGTCGGTTGCGCTAGACCAATATCCTCGGAAGCAAAAACCACCATCCTCCGTGCGATAAAAAGTGGATCTTCTCCAACCTCAATCATCCGAGCTAAATAGTATAAAGCTGCATCCACCGCACTGCCCCGCATTGACTTGATAAACGCAGATATGGTGTTGTAATGTTCATCTTCAAGCTTGTCATAACGAAGTGCTTTATGTTGTAACGCTTCTTCAATAATAGATAAAGTAACAGTTTTGGCTGGCGCTAGTATCGTCACAGCAATTTCTAAAGCATTTAAGACAATTCGCGCATCTCCACTAGAAACTTTTAATAAAAACTCTAAAGCATTATTCTCTATTTTCGCTTTATGTTTTCCCAATCCGTTTACTGTGTCTACCAAGGCTCTCTCTGCAATTTTTTTTAAATTCTCTTCCGTTAAACTTTTTAAAACCAAAACACGACAACGGGAAAGCAAGGGAGATATCACTCCAAATGATGGGTTTTCCGTGGTAGCACCAATCAAAATAATTACTCCATCCTCCACAAAGGGAAGTAAACGGTCTTGTTGCGCTTTAGAAAAGCGATGAATTTCATCAATAAAAAGGATTGTTTTCTGATTCATCTTGAGCCGAGTTTTAGACTCTTCCACTACTTTGCGGATATCTGAAACCCCAGCTGAAGTTGCTGAAATTTCTTCAAAAAAAGAATCGGTAGCACTCGCGATCACCCGCGCCAAAGTCGTCTTACCTGTTCCAGGAGGACCCCAAAAGATCATCGGAAAAATTTTACCCGAATTCACCATCTGTCGGACTACTTTATCTTCTGAAACTAAGTGTTCTTGACCAATAAATTCGTCTAAATTTTTGGGCCGCATACGAACGGCAAGAGGAAGATTATCCATAATTATTCGGGTTTAATTTGGGTTTATTGTAACAGGAAAAGAGGTAGAAATAAAGGGTTAATCAATTTTTCGCATCATGATTTCCGGATAATGCCGATCTTTTTCATCGTTATCGAGTCCATAACCAAAAACCCAAACGTCAGGAATTTCGAATCCTAAATAGTTAACAGTTATAGATACTTTTCGACGACTTGATTTACTTAACAAAGATACGGTTTTTAGAGATTGTGGTTGTTTTTCTTGGAAATGTTTAATTAATAATTCTAAAGTCTCTCCGCTATCAACAATATCTTCAACTAGATAAACTTTTTTATCTTTTATATCTGTTTCAATATCGCGTTTAATAATCGGCTTGCTTTTTATTTTTCCTAAATCTGCATAGTTTGAATCTACCTCTACAAAATCAATTATGATGTCCTTAACTCCAGCTTCAAACAAACTACGCACCAGATCAGCGGTAAAAATAAAAGAACCTTTTAAAACACAAATCATATAAATAGTTTCGTTGGAAACATCTTCGCTAATTTTAATAGCAATTTCTTTTAACCTTTTTTCAATACGTTCTTTGGAGATTAAAACTTGATCAGTCATATATTTAGTTAGTTTAATAGAAATTAGGAGCTTTGGGAAGGAGAAACGGAGAAACGATGTTAAAATGCCAATACGGCAAGTAATTTTGTTGTGTCTCCCCTTCCATTGAAAAGTAACTAAAGAGGGATCTATACAAGCACCCCTCTTCTTGAAAAATCATGCACTTTTATACTTGAGGAGGAATACCCCAAACGTCAGGAGCCAGACGAAATTTCTCGTCTACGTCAAGGCCGTAACCGATCCCCCAAAGATTGTCGGGTAAAACTAAACCTAGATAATCAACCGGAGCATCGGTACTTGATACCGCAAGATTTCCTTGCTTGGCAAACATCACTGCGGTTTTCACTATTTTCGGGTCTTTGGCTGAAAGTAGCTTCAAAATTGCTCGAAGCGTGTATCCTGAATCAATAATGTCTTCAACCAGAATAACGATTTCGTCTTGGATCGAAAACTTCAGATCCAAATCAATTCGTACCTGGTCACGGTGGCTACCTTTACGGTAGCTCGACACAGAAAGAAACGCGATTCGGATATCATGGATTCCACACTGAACTAACGCTCGCGCCAGATCAACCGTAAAAAGAGCAGCTCCAGTGAGAACTCCCACCAGAACAATCCTTTGACCCGGAAAATCCTTTGCAATTGCAGCCGCAAGTTCTTGAACACGCTCCTCAATCTGTGCTTGAGAAAAAACCAACGCGGCATTATCAGGAACAACTCCTTTATTGACCAACATTTGAACTTACCTCCTTTCTTTCAAATTCCAATTGATGATTAACAAAAAGAGAGAATAGATGCTGATACCTCTCTTCTCAAAAATTAGAAACGCGCTCACGGCGCTACAATTTTAGATTCAAATCCTACATTTTTCCTGAGGTTCTTCGTTGGACTCTGGATGCTTTAAATCCCACATTCTTACAGTGCCATCATCAGAAGCAGAAAGAAGTTTTTTACCATCAGGGGTAAAAGTTACAGCCCACACATAATCCGCGTGCCCATCAAAAGCTTTCAGTGGTTCTTTAGCAGAAATCAAATTATGGAGCACAACCTGACCACTTGTTCCTCCAGAAGCTAGAAAACCCTTACTTCTGGAAATTGCGAGGGCAAAAATGCAACCCTGGATAGCAAATATACTTTTTTCAGCGGTTAAAATATTTTTGGCAAATTTTATGAGATAAATCTTTCCCATTTGTGTAGCAGCCAGCATGCGACTAGCGTTAAGGGAAACTATATTCCAAATTGCTCCGCTCTTTTCAAGTCGTAAAGGAGCTGAACTGACAAGATTCCCAGATACAACATTCCAAAGCCAAAGAACTCCATCACCATCTCCAGCGGCAAGGAATAAATTTTTCCTTGCTTTGTGGAAAGTAAGACCAAACAGCCCATATTTTGGACCAGAGAAAGTCTGAATAGGATCTCCCAGATGATCTGTAATTCTTCTGACCACAATCACATCAGTAGATCCAGAAGCTAACAAAAGTTCTCCTGAAAACCCTTGGTGAAAAGAGATCACATTAACAGCATTTTTATAAGCGGCTTTTTCACCTAAAATCTGCCAGGTTTCAGTGTTATAGACAAACACACCTCCATCTGACAAACCGCAGGCTAAGTATCTCCCATCCGGGGAGAACTGAACACAATGGATTTGCGTCCACGTTTGATCGTTGAATCGCTGTTCAAATATTGTTTCTCCGGTGAAAGATCTTACAACAATTAGAGGATCCTTCGTCCCCTTTTTACCAGTGGGAAGGACCCCAAATGCAATCATCTTTCCATCCGGTGAAACAGATATAGAACGCACATAATGTGGATTATTGAATATAATCATCTCCATTCCTCCATTCAAAAATCATTTATTCTGTTCACACTTTTTCTTAATCTTTTTGACTTTGTCTCCTTTACGCTTTTTTAAAAAGCGCTTGCCGCGGGTTTCTAATTGTGCTCCCAATTCTTGTTTCTGCGGCTAACCGAAACGAGCAGAGCAAGCTCTCCCTTTTTAGGGTTGCTTAAGGGAGAGGTGAAATGAAATATTTTCATTCCATTTTCCCCATAAGCAAAACCTTTTTTGTTTCTCCGTTTTTAAGGTACTGATTCTGAATAATCAGAATCACTATTTTAAAAATGAGAATAAAACAGGCAGTAAGAAATTAGGGCAGCAGGGAAAGTACAAAGGATACGAACAATATGGGCGATACCCACTAATTATACTGTTTCTTCAAAGAAGATCAAGTAAAAATATTTTTATCAAAAAAATCTGAAACTCTTTAAATCACTCCTACAAATTGGTCGACGTCGGTAATTTTTATGGGTTTATTTCCCTCCACTAAGCCAACTACATACAAGGCTTTTTCCTGATCTTTGGAAACATAAAATACAATATATTTTCCGCTTCCGGCAAACTCAAATCTAGTTACTCCTCCAATTACCGATAATCTCCGTTCATTGTTTCCTTGCAAATCAGCAACGTATAAATCATTTTTTCCGTCGCGATAATCAATATACGCTTTCAAGTTCGCGGGAATAAACTCCTTTTCTTCATAGTCAAAATACCCCTCTCCCACTGATTGTCCTTTACGAGGTTCCAAAGGAATTTGTGTTTCTTTTCCACTTGCAATATCAATCTCATATCGCTCTGGATTGGCATTTTGGTAATACATGAATTGAATCTTGGTCTTATCAGGAGTTAAGGTAAAGCTGTAAGGATTTTTAGCGGTTAATCGTGTTAGATTCTTTCCATCTTTATCTGATTTATACAAACCCGCTTTTGTAGAATCAGAATAGTTGGAAACTCTAATAATAATTTTATTATCGTCAGCTACTAGCACACTCGAAATATTCGCCGCATTAGTTGTTTCTTTTTTCTCAAAATCAGTGTCTTTAAAAAGATCTTTTAGCTGTTGCGTGGCAATATCATAACTCCTAATTGTTCCAATTGAATTATCAAGATCGGTAGACACGTAACTCAAAAATACAAATCCTCCCGAGTCATCAAACCAAGCTACAGTACCAGTCTCATCACTTATTTTCTTTAAATTCAAACCGTCAACATTATTTAAGTATAACTTACTTTTATACTCTCCATTTTTATCTTTCTCACCTTCACGGTTTGAATAAAAAGTTAAATAACTATTATTGGGAGAAAGTACAACGCTATAATCATCAAAATCTTTTTTATTCTCCCAAAGTTTCGTAATATTTTCACCATCAAAGTGTCCCTGATAAACAGCTCTATTACCATCTCGATTGGATACAAAAATCGCTCTAGAAGACGGTGTTAAATAGGTGTCTTCTAATTCAGTGTCATATAGACCAGAAACTTCCTGCTCTTTTATAACATAACCCTCTTTTTCAAATTTGGTTTTTTGGGTTCCTGGAAGAACCTCTTTGAATTCAAACTTTCCCTCTTTATCTGTTTCTACAGTCACATCTTTTAGAGTAACTTTTACTCCTTCAAGATACGTTTTATTCACATAATCACGCACACTTCCAGAAATATTTACAAGGATTAAGTCTAGGGAGACTGTAAACTCTCCATTATTTCCTCTCTTTAAAGTCACCGGTTCCTCAACATCAGCATAACCTTCGACAACAACGATAATATTGTGCGTTCCTGGCTTTAGACTATCGAAGCGGGCTTTTCCAAAATTATCTGTTTTTTGTGATTGCTCCCCAACCTGAACTTCAACTCCACTAATAATCTTTCCGGTTCTTTCATCTTCTACTTTCACGGTAAAAAACGAGTTGGAAAAAAGAAAATAATAGATCACCGAAATAATTACCCCAATAAAAACTACGGCTAATGCCAAAGAAATTGCTAGAACTTTTCGATTCTCTTCAATGAATTTTTTTATTTTACTTTTCCCCTTACTATCATCTTCAAATTTCAACTCAATCGGTTTAATCGGAGCTTGTTTTGTTTCTGTATTATCGGTTAAGATCTCGTTTTTATCTTCAACCTGTTTTTCAGAAATAATAGCTTCATTTTTTTCTACCATAATAACTCCTTTGAAATTGTTGTCACTAAATAAGGTCGTTACTTAAAGAGTTTTTGAAACAGTTTCTCCACACTTCTATCATTAATCTTTTTTCCAAAACACCGATGTGGCACCAAACTTCCGGAAAAAGTTTTTGGAATATGCATCATTTCATGAATAAGGACTTTTTCCTGCTCTTTCTCTTTTAGTTTATCATATCTCTCTGAAACAACCTCAATAATGTAGTGAGCCTCAATAGAAAGAGCCCTTTGCCAAATCCGAGGCAGGCTCCAAATTCTGGCAATTGCCCGAGAAGCCGACCCTACCGAGCGAAAACAAAAAACACGAGTCAAATCAATATGCTGAAAATCTTCGATTTTGGGAGCTAACTCCATCAATTTATTTTTTATATCAAAAGCGGGTTCAAATTCAAATTTAGGATTTTTTCTCTTCATATTTTTCCATCTCTTTTTTAAATAGATATCGGTATTTACGTGCCACATCATATTGTTTCAAGGCTTCCGTTTTTACAACCACTTTAATCACATATTTTCCCATGTCAATATCTTCAATTCCCAGGACTTCAGGGTTTTTGATCACAATATTCTCCATTTTTTTGGTGGAGATAAGGTCTTCAGAAATTGTTTTTAGAATCTTAAAAGCGTCATCAATTTTTATTTCTTTAGGAAATTGGATGTCTAAATTTACCTTGGCAAAATCACGACTCAAATTTGAAACAATAGTTATTCTGCTGTTTGGAATAATATGCATTACTCCATTAAAATCACGCAGGGTAGTCGATCTTAAATTCATCCGTTCCACCTTTCCCTTGTAAGCATCAATCTGAATAAAATCACCTTCTCCAAACTGATCTTCAAACAGAATAAAAATACCATTAATAAAATCTTTGACCAAAGTCTGAGCTCCAAAACCCACCGCCAAACCGATAATTCCTGCTGAAGCGATAATGGGAGTAATATTAACTCCGAATTCGGATAAGACCATCATTCCGGCTACAAGATAAATAATTGTTTTCAGTAAACCTCTAAAAACACTAACAATTGTCAGCATTCTTTTTTTACTTCTCTGTTCTTCCGAAGTTAAGCCGGTTTTTTTAACTAATTTAAAACCTTCACCTAAAAGTTTCGGTATGAACCTTTCCACCACTTTTAAAGCTAAATAAGATAAAATCACAATTGCCGCGATTCTCAAAATTTGAGTGAAAATGTATGGATAGGAAATAAAATTATCAGTAATCATTGTAAATCCTTCGTATTTATTGAAATATCTTAAATTATTCTAGCAGGAAAACAATTTGAAGTAAAAACATCCGGAATTGCGTCTATTATCGAAACATATTACAATATCTTCAAATATCACTATTTATTTTTATATATTTTTATATATGAAAACTCTTTATTATATCTTTCTCTCCATGCGTCCCAAACAGTGGATCAAAAATTTGAGCCTCTTTGTGGCGATCTTTTTTGCTGGAAACCTCTTACTTGACTTCAAGCTTTTCCCGGTAATTAAAGGTTTTTTAATTTTTTGTCTCCTTTCTGGAGCAATCTATATTCTTAATGACTATAAGGATCGCAAAAAAGACCAACTACATCCCGGCAAAAAAGATCGCCCCATGGCTTCTGGGAATCTCAATCCCAGGGTTGCCTTAGTTGCCTATTTTATAATTTCAGTAGTTTCTTTGACCCTTGCCTATCTTCTTTCAGAATACTTTTTTATAATT
Organism: candidate division CPR3 bacterium GWF2_35_18; assembly: GCA_001771135.1. Lineage (GTDB taxonomy): Bacteria > Patescibacteriota > CPR3 > CPR3 > GWF2-35-18 > GWF2-35-18. The sequence goes on from MESW01000001.1 coordinate 27,064, forward strand.
TCTTTACTCTATTTTATTACCCTAACCGCCTACTCTCTTTACTTTAGAAATGTCATTATTTTGGACGGAATGATTGTTGCAATTGGATTTGTATTGCGGGTTTGGGCGGGAGCTTTTGTGGCCGCAGAACCGATCTCTGCCTGGCTTATTATCTGCACGATTGCGACTGCCCTATTGATCTCTTTTGGCCGTCGTCGTTGCGAATTAACGATTCTAAAAACTAACGCTTCTGAACATCGTCACACCCTTTCTTTGTATCCGGAAAAATTTCTTGACGTGATTATTACTGCCGCAACCTCATTCACCTTAATTTCTTATGCTATGTTTACTTTTTTTAACTCAAATGTCTCGCTCCCTTCCATGTTTTCCCACTATCTTCCCGAATATTGGATCAATCTAAAATGGTTAATGATGACTATTCCGGTTGTTATCTATGGAGTGTTTCGATATCTCTATTTAATCTATGAAAAAGATACCGCCGCTTCCCCAGAACAAGCTATCTATACCGACTTACCACTTTTTTTATCTCTCTCTTTATGGCTGTCTATGCTTTTTGTAATCATTTACATGCTTTAATTTATGGATTCGCATAATCGTTTTTCAAAAATCTTCTTTAGCCTATTTGCAATATTGTTTTTCATTACACCTTTGCTTGTCACCCCTTTTACTGATGAACTTTTTGAATTTCCCAAAATGGTCTTTGTCTACTTTATCGGATCACTGATAGTTTTTATCTATTTGATCAAAGCTATTTCCAGTAAAAAGGTAGACATTAAAAGATCTCCCTTAAACATAGCTTTGTTATTAATTCTAATATCTAGTATAACCTCAACCATATTTTCCCTGCATCTTCCAACCTCAATTTTTGGTTATTATAGTCGGTTCAATGGAAATCTTTTGTCGATTATTTTGTATATTTTACTCGCTTTTATCATGATCAGTGAAATAAAATCCGCCGAAATAAAAAAATTGATTTTGTATTTAATTGCCAGCTCTACAGTCATTTCTATTTATGCCGTTGCCCAAAAATTCGGGATTGATAAAGACTACTGGGTTGAACATTCCTGGGAGAGAGTTTTTTCTACCTTTGGCCAACCAAACTGGCTCGCCGCTTTTTTAGTGATGGTTATTCCATATACCGCAATTTTAACTTTTAAAAATCTACAGCAATTTTTTAAAACTCCTGGTGTTAAAAAGAAATTTCGGCTAGGAAGTATCTTTGTGATTACGCTTGCTATAACTTCCCTGCAAATCGCCGCATTAATTTTCACCCGCTCAGTATCGGGATATTTGGCACTTCTTGTCTCCCTAGTAATTCTTTTCCTATATTATTTAGTAACTTGGTTTTCAAAAAAACAGCGACTTCTTATTCCTCTACTTATCATTATAATCAGTATTCCTTGTTTTATATTTGCAGTATCGCCAAAATCTCAAAGCTATCTAAAAGATCTGTTTTGGGAAAAAGAAACAAACCAAATTCGTTTGATTGTGTGGAAAGGAGCTCTCGATCTAATTTCCACACGACCAATAATTGGTTATGGATTAGAAACATTTGCTTACAGCTTTTTGCCATTTCGACCGGCAGATATAAATCAAACCACCGAGTGGAATTTTTTGTTTAACAAGCCCCATAATGAATATTTGGAAATTCTTAGCGAAAGCGGATTTATCGGTTTAATTACTTATACTTTCTTTATCTCAATTCTTGTCATTTGGATTTATAAAAAACGTAGAAGCGTAAAAAATCAAGCTGAAATTATGGCTCTCTTTGCCGGTTTTTCAGGTTTATTAGTTACTCTATTTTTTGGTTTTCAGGTAGTTATGACCAATCTCCTGTTTTTCCTCTTTCCAATTTTTATCATCATAATTTCAGAAATAAATTTTACGCAAAAAACTGTGACTCTAAAAATATCTGAAACTCTAAAAACTGGTTTTTACGTTTTTTTTACACTCGCCTACTTAACATTAAACACTTTTGTTATTCGCTATTTTCTAGCTAATGTTTTTTATGATTTTGGCTCCTTATACTCTCTGGAAAAAGCTGTACAATATGCTCCTTTTGAAAATACTTACCGTCGACACCTAGCATATGCGTATACCCAAAAAATTAGTGAAAACTCTGAAAATGAAGCAAAAGCAGTAACGGAAATAGACAAAACCCTCCAAAGTAACGACCAAAATTATCTGAATCTCCAAACTCTAACTCAAACCTATTTAGAACTTGCTCAAATCGATTCAAAATATTTTGCACAAGCCACAGAATTAACCGAAAAACAGCTAGCTCTTTGCCCTACTGATCCAGAGGTTTACTACACTTATGGACTACTCTTAATGACTCAAGACAATAATGAAAAAGCCAAAGAAGCCTTCAAAAAAGCTTTAGAATTAAAACCAGATTATGAGAACGCACTAAAGATGTTCAATCTCTTTTAAAAATATCTTTTAATCTAATGAGTCTTTCTTCTTTGTAATCTCCATCACTAATCTTCTGTTACACACCTTACTGCTATGTAAGATACCCTATGTTAAAAATAGAGTTATCTTTGATTAGAAAAGCCTAATCAAAAACATTTACATTAAAAGGAGGTGAGAAATATGTCGATCTTCAAAAAAAATCTTAAATTTAAAGCCTCAAGAAAGGAGGGTTCCATGAAAACAAAAAATCGTCGCAAATCATATTTAGTTTCACTTCTCAGCATTTTGAGCGTTTCAACAATTGCTTTTCCTTCTCTTACACTTGCCCGTACAATTGAAGGAACAGCTTTAAATCATAACACTCAAAGTGGTTCATACAATTATTCAGAAACCACAATCACCGAAGATATTATTGTTACCAATAATAATGAAGCGGATGTCCAAAATTCGATTACCCAGACTGCAAATACTGGTTATAACACCGTAAGTTCAGTTAATGGAGATGTCTCCATTTCAACAGGTGATGCTGAATTAGTAGCTTCTGTGGAAAATAATCTGAATACGAATGAAACTACAATCTCCGGAGGCGGAGGGAACGTAGAAATTACTACCGAGAATAGCAATACCGGAGCAAATTCTGAAAACTACTCTTACGGTACTTACGAAAGTAATACTGAAGTCTTAAATAACAATGAATTAGATGTAGACAATAGCGTTGAACAAACTGCAGATACCGGTTATAACACCATCGCCTCAGTAAATGGTGATGTGGAATTGGATACCGGAGATGCAGACTTAGAAGCTGATGTTTCCACAAGTGGAAATACGAATTCTACTGAAGTTATGGGTGGCGCGAGTGCTTCTCTTTCTGCGGAGAACAGTATGACTCAGTCAAACTCATTCAACTACTCTGATTCCTCTGCCACCGTCAATACTATGGTCGAAAATAGTAACGATGCTGATGTTGATAACGAAACTATCCAACAAGGATATAGTGGTTACAACACCATCGCTTCAATAAATGGTGATGTCGATGCTGGAGAATCAACTGGAGATGTTAATATGTCGAGTAGTTCTAGTACTGACGTTAATCATAACTCCACACAGGTCGGTTTAAATGGAACTAGTATTGAAATTGATACGATGAATTCCAATACTCAGTCCGACTCCGAAAACCTAGCTTTCGGCACTCTGACATTAGGATTAGAAATTGAAAATAACAACGAACTAGATGTTGATAATTTCAATTATGCCTACGGGGACAGTGGCACAAACGTAATCTCTGATGTCAATGGAGATGTTGAACTTGATACTGGTGATGTCGAAGTAGAATCAGAATCTGAAGTTGAAGGAAACAGTTCTGAGACTGAAATTGACGGACTAGGAGACTTCTCCACGTCTGCCATGAACGAATTCACACAGTCAGATTCATTTAACTACGCTGATTCTCTAATGACACTCGCCTTGGGTGTGAGTAATGATAATGATGCTGACATCCGAAATTGCTCAGCTATCTTCGGATACTCAGGTTATAACCAAGGTTGGGAGATAAATGGAGACGTCGATCTCTCTTCTGGAGATGTTGACTTAATGACCTCAGTAAACACTGACGTCAACATGAATGTCACTATGGCCGAAGAAGGTTTTGGCGACATCGAAGAAGAAACCAGCAATAGCAATACTCAATCTGATTCCGAAAACTATGCTTATGCAACAGTAGATCTTTCTATCGAAGCGGAAAATGATAATCGTCTTCGACTCAGAAACGACCTATTCTCCATGAGCGATACTGGATATAACGTATTTTTCGACATTAACGGAGATACCGATATTCAGGCTGGATCAGTTGAAGAAGGCTTTGAAGTAATAAATGAGGGAAATGTAAGTATAACCAATATCTAAAAACTACTTACTAGTTGGAGGAAGAGGGGAAAATTTTTCCCCTCTTCTGCTCCCTCTTTTGAAGAAAGATTATGAAAAAGACTTTCTAATTTTTCTTCAGAAAAAACAATAAAAGGAGGAAAAATGAAAATCCTAAAAAAAGACTCTCTTAAAAAAACTATGAAAATTTTGACCGTTTTGGTAATAATTATTCAGTTAACAATCTTTCCAGCTCGTTTAATTGCAGCCACAGAATTAAATAGTGTTATTCTTCCGGAAGAAAACTCTCTGAGAGAAGTTAGAGATGTCAAAGAAACCCAAGAATTAAGAGATCCTCAAGATCCAACCCTTAATGCTGATTTAACAATAGAACAAACTGAAAGTCAGATAATCACAGAACCCTACAGTGATACCCAAAACCTAGGAGCGCTCTGTCAAAATACAGAGATGGATACTTCAAATAGCAATCTTTTGAGTTGTACTCCACAAGCATTTCCAGATGAACCGCTTACAATTTATAATGCTGAAATTAATTCCTCAAACATTACCCCCACTTCTTCTGATGAAAACCAAACAAATAATTTACCCGAAGAAGAGAATTCAGTGATTATTGAATCTGAAGCTACGCAAACAGATCCAAGTAATCTTATTATAATGGAAACCGAAACCACTCCAGAAGTAATTTCAGATGAAACTCAAAACTCTCAAGACATAGTTGACTCATCTAGTACAAGTAGCACCTCAAATACTAATACTGGCGAAAATTCTTCAAATTCGGTAATTACTGACAACAGCAACACTACGGAAATAAACAACGAAAATAATCTCTCCTTAGACCAAACTGTTGAAGTTATGGGTGATACGGGCCAGAACAATGTTGCTTATATCAATGGTGACACGGAAATTATCAGCGGTGATATAAATGAAAACGTTAATCTAATAACGATGGCTAACACAAATATCAATGGCAACACCACACCTGCTACGACTGTCTCTTTAGATATTGTTGGAACGATGGAAGAAGATATTGATTTTAATAATCTCGAATTACTGGGACTCCAAGAAACGAATGATTTTCTGAATGGAAGTTTGGTAAACACGAACGAAAATACCGGATTCAACTCGAAAAACACAACGGTAACGATAGAATCCACAAATACAGACATTAAAAATTTTAATAATGCAGATCTGGCAAATGATCTCGATATTACCCTTTCAACTGGTGACAATTCCACTCAAAGCATAAATGGTGATTCCACAATTGAAACCGGAGACATTAATATGGCTGCGAATGTCGTAAACTTTGTTAATTCTAGCATTACGACTGTAGGCAACTTTGTCATTGGCGTAATCGACATTTTTGGAACTTTAATTGGCGATATTATCCTACCCGATGCTCCGCAAACTACAACTACGACAGAAGGAACTTCTTTACTAGCGGAGAATAATAATACTGGACCAAACTCACAGAATACCAGTGAGACAAAAAGCTCCTCTACAACCTCAATTGATAACAACAATGATCTTACCCTCTCGAACGATTTTAATATTTCTGCAGATACTGGAAGTAATGGAGTGGAGAGTATTAACGGAAATACGACAATTGACACCGGAAATGTCTACGTTGAAAGTAACACTGTCAATATTGGTAATTCTAATACTGTCGCAGATAACACTGACACTACTCAAAGCTTCTGGTTAGTTCTTATCAATAACTTAGGAACTTGGACAGGACAAATACTAGGATTAGATTCATCGGGAAATCCGAATGACAGTATTATTGCTTATCAATTTACAGATACCGATCTCGCTTCTTTGAACGAAAATACTGGAGCAAATTCAATTAATCAAGCTAGTTCAACCGGTAGTACGACAAATAAGATAACTAACCAAAACGAGGCTAGTATTGATAACACAATTGACATCAACGCTTCAACCGGAGGAAATACCTTTACAAACAATAATGGAAATAACTATCTCGAAACCGGAGATATTAATATATTGGCGAATGTTTTAAACATCATGAATTACAATTTTGTCGGCGGCAGTTGGGGACTTCTTGTTATTAATATCTTTGGTACTTGGATGGGGGATCTAGTTGGACCGGGATATGAATATCCAGTAGCGATAGAAGATAATAACGAAATTGAAGAAAGTATTATTCCCGATGCAATTCCTCCAGTTATCGATGATAAAATTGTAGATGAAACAACAAATCCTGTTGAGGAAGACACAACTTCTGAAACTAATAATACTTATATTCCCTCAGAAAAAATAGCTAGCAATACCCAGTCTGAAATTCTTTCTCCAGACCAAGAATCAATAAAGCCAGAAGATACTAATACTCAAAGCAATAATGTTGTTTTGTCTCAGAATAACAACCTAAGCTATTACTCTAACCCCGAAATGAACTCTCCAGAAGTAATATTTATAACTGCCAATATGCCATTACAAATAGGTAGTGGGACAAAACTAGACAAAGAAATTGGTACTGATTCTCTACAAGAGACAAACTCATCGACAATTTACGAAGTTGGAAATAATAAAAACTCCGATAGTCCTTTTGTAGATTTTCTGAAAGACTATTCCCCTTTTGCCTTAATTGGAATTATGGGAATTGTTCTTAAAAAAAGAGTTTTTAATCCCTAATTGAAAGGAGATTATAATGAAAAGATTTAAATTAATCCCGATATTGTTTGCACTTACAGCTACTCTCATAACTTCCTACCAACCTGTGCTAGGAAAAGAGATTCGACTGGAAAGTGCGAATATAGATACCGGAAGCGGTTCTGTAAATATCTCTGAAACAACCTATGCGGAAACAATTAACGTCAGTAATAATCATGAAGCTACAGTGGAAACGAATATCACCGCCGAAAGTAGTACCGGAAATAACGAGACTTCAAATATTAATGGAGATGTGAATCTCACAACCGGAGATATTGATAATAGTACAACGGTAGAAGAAACTATAAATACTGCCAACAACGTAATTTCATCAGAGATTACAAACTCAGTCGAAATTGAAACTATAAATAGTAACACTGGAGTAGATAGTGAAAATAACACTTCGGTGAATGTGGAGCAAAACATAACGGTTTCGGATGAAAAAAGTTTTGAGAGTAGTTTACAGGTAAGTTCAAGTTCCGAAACAGGTAATAGTGTAGTCTCAAATATAAATGGTGATGTAAATGTATTTACCGGAGACGTCGGAAGCACTATCTCCGTTATTATCCAGACGAATAACGACACGATTACGCTCTCTTCTATCCCGGAAATACTTCCTCCACCATCAGACAATGATTTCCCTCCTAATGATGAAGTTACTCCTCCAATTGACGATAATATCACTCCACCAATCATTCCCTTAGACGATAATCCTGCCGGTGGATCTGTTTTGGAAGCAGAAATTCCATCTGAAATAGCTACTAATAATCCTCCCGAAATTAGTAAACCGCCAGTTTATACTAATCCAGAAGTTAAAGGGGATAGCAGTAAAAAGAACAGTGACAAATCCATTGGCTCATTCTTGGGTATAACTGAATTACCTTTGACAGCTCAAAACAATATTCTTGGCGCTTTGCTTACAGGGGTTACTCTTGGTCTTAGCATTATTCTTAAAAAATTTTTAAATAATTAATCAAAAAAGGAAACTAATTATGAACCAAAAGATCTCACGAATATTAAATTACAAACAGAACCAGAATTATAGTCAGGAGGTAATAAATCCGAAGAAAACCAAATTTAACATTAAAAGAATGGGGTTACTCATCGGCGGGATCATTCTGCTTTTAGGAGTGAGTTTTACTACCTACAGTTTGATCACAAAAGCACCCTTTATCTCAGCCTCTTCTCAAAGTAGTAAGATTAGTCGAAAAATTGATATTTATAAAACCTATACTTACAATCTAAAAACAAAAGAAGGAAATGATGCTGGTCAATTAGTATTAAACGTTACTAATGCTGAAAAAACTGACATCGTAATGGTCAAAGGAGAAGCAATTAAGGCTCCCACGGGCAAGATATTTCTGGCAATTAATATCGAATGGGACAATAAATCCTCTCAAAGTTTGAATGTTGATACTATCAATTATTTCCGTTATTTAAGTCCGGAAGATAAGCTATATGCTCCAGCATTTTATAATGAAAACGTTTCAGTATCACCAATCTCTGTCCGTAATGATAAGTTGGCTTTTGTAGTTCTGGAAAATCAGAAAGATATTAAAATTCAGATAGGAGAACTGCGAGGAACTAAAGAGATTGTCGAACTGAAATTCAATGAATGAGTTAAAAAGTGTAACTAAAAGTTGAGCGAGATAAAAACTTTTCGATTAACTCTTCTTCAAGCTGCTTATGGTCTAGAATAACTAGAAATCTTTTATCTTGATCGATTAATTTCATCTTCTTTAATTCTGAAATCTCTTTTGTTGCTGTTTCACGACTGATACCGGCCATATTTGCAATTTCCTGATGGGTGAGTTTGATACTAATTTTTACCTGACCATTTTTATCTCTAATTCCAAATCGACTGGTAACCATAAGTAAAACCGAAACAATTCGGGTTTGAGCATTCCCAAACATCAGATGTTCGATTCTGGCCATCATTCCTTGCAGTCCAGATAAAATTCGTTGCGTAAGTTCATAAGTAACATCTGAATTTTCTTTTAAGAATACTTGAACATTTTCAGGATTTGCGCGATACAAAGTAACGGGAGTCATAGCTTCAAAATAATAATAATTCGGATAATTAGAAAAAACCCAATTTAAAGGGAAATATGATCCTGGTTTGAAAATATTTAGAGTTAACTCTTTTCCTTCGATAGAAAGTGTATATACCCGGACATAACCACTTTTTAAAAAGAAAACCCCCTGGGGAATATCTCCACCTCTTATGATAATTTCATTTTTTTTATACTTAAGAGAAGTAAAACGGAGAAAGAAATTCTCAATTTTATTTTCTAAAGTAACGTTGTTCATGGTTATAAGGATAACTTTTAATAACTATTACTAATAGTATCATAGTATATTCTAAAAAAGCAAATTATATTATTAACAATGAAAAATTATTGGAATTAGAATCTAGTTATGAAAAACTCGTAAGAGATGTTCAATTTATTTTCAGAATATAAATATCAGTTTTTTCTTCAAAACCTTTTAAATGAAATTTTCCTTTGTATGTAAATAAAGATTTATCTTTAATTCCCAATCTTTTGTAAGTATGACTCGTGATCAAAAAATTAGATTTTATAGAATGACTTAAATTCTCACTTCTGCAAGCCTCAATAATACCATCTCCGACTAAAGTAAAAACATTTATATTATTGTTTATAATATTTTTACTTACAATCTTTCCAGAACTTATTCCAATTTTTAAGTCAAAGGGAATATTCTGTTTTGGTAAATCATGAAAAATCTGAAGCCCAAACTTTATTGCATGTTGAGCATGATTCTGCCCCCAAAAAAGAGATCCTAAACCATCTCCTAAAACATCTATTACTCGACCATGATATTTATAAGCAAGAGGAATAATCCAATTATAATATGTTGTAAGATAATTCAGAATTAATTTTAAATTATGTTCATGAACGAAATTACTATAATGAGAAAGATCACAAAAAACATAAGAGCCTTTTCTTATTGTTGTCGGAATGTCCTTATACGGATTTTTATATAACATATAGATAGATTAACAAAATAATAATATATATCAACTCTGATTGTAATGAAAGACTTAGTTTACTCTCTCTGTAAACTGACTGGAAACCCAACCTTCTACTCCGTTTTTGAGCTTTATTTTTACCCATCCACTAACTTCTTCTACAAAAAGATACTTTTCTCCCGGAGTGACGCGGTCAATAATTCCACCAGAAAGACCTGCCTTATCCCTAACATTCAGATATCCCGTTCCCGTATCTTTTATCAAAACCATCTTCTGTACTCCACCAGTAACTTTTATTTTGACTGTAAATTCTGATCCCTCAATCTTCTGAAACTCTTCGTTTTTTTCAACATAAAGAGCAAAATTTTCAAATTTTTCACCATCTTCGTTTGGGGCAAGAATAGTAAAATCAAATCGGACATCTTGATCTTTAGAAACAAACGCTGTAGGGAGGATTTTTACAATGCTTTTGTCTACCCAATCACTTGAATTAAAAAATACTGATTCCGCATTTTCTGACTTTAAAAAAACTTTCTTAGGGCTTCTATCATACCATATAGAATCTCCTAAGTTTTTGTAAACAATCCCAAAGCTTTTTATTTTTGTAGCTTCAAGCTCTTGAGTATCTGCAGTATTCGACTCTTTTATATTCGCTTTATAGTATAAAGCTTTTTCTTGATCATTTGATAGAAGAGTGTAAGCAATTTGGGCTTTTTCTGTTAATCCTTCCTCACTTTTACCCAGATAACCTACACGTAAAAGACCTTCTTGTCCCAAAATCGCTACTTCAAATCCACCGGCCTTTCCTTCATAGATAACACCTTCACGATCAATCAGATAATGCCATTCTAGATCAGATTTTCCTAGATAAGAAACCTCATAATAATAGAGTCCCTTTACCCAAGTTTTTGGATTATTAAAAAGCATTTCATCGCTTACTGAAAGATCGTATAAACTGATTTTGGAAAGAGAAGCATACGTTAATTGAATATTTTGTTTAAGACCTTCATCAGCTTTCCAAATCTCCCTAGTTATTATATTTTCCGGTTGAGGATAATTGGTAATTTCTGTTTGGCGTAAGATTTCGGGATTATCTTTTTCGGGAATCTGAAATAGATCTATAGAAACATGTGTTGAAAATCCCGATTTTACTTTCAAGGTAATTTTCCTTCCTTGATATCCCTCTTTTACAAAGGTAACCTCATAATTTCCCTCAGCATAACTAGGGAGGAAAAGTGGCGTTAAACCAATATCTCTATTATTTATAATTACCGAAACTTCTTCGGGACTGGAAACAAAAGAAAAACCACTTTCGTCTTTCTTAAAGTAAACAACTTCCCCAGCAGAAAAATTTGAAGAAGGTCCTATTTCTCGATTAATATATGGCTCTATTCCAGATGCAAAAGTAACATTTTGTCCCCAATTAGAATAAAAGGGTTCTTCTCTATAAAGCTCTACAAAATGTTTCCCCACACTAATATTATTCAAAGATAGTGGAGTTTTTCCTTTATCTTTTGAATCAATTTTAACCTTTACTTCAGATCGTCCACTTTCAATCTTTAAAGTAGTTGTTTGAAAAAGTTTATTTCCGACAGTAATCCATAAAAGATAGGCAAAAGCGCTAAAAATTATAATGACAAAAATAAGGATAAGTGTGGAAAAGTTCTTCTTTTTACTTTGATATTCAGAGATTTTCATGATGTATTGAATTATACAAGTAATTAACAATAATATCCATAATTGCGTAAAGAAAAAAGCGAAAGAAACATTGATTAAATGGTAGTCTTTAACTCTTGACAAGTACAAAAAGGAATGCTATATTTTTACTTAGCAGTTAAGAGCTCTAACTGCCAAACAAATATCAGCAAAATAAAGGAGGTTCTTATGAAAATTGTAAAATTTGATCCTTTTTCTCTACGTTTTCCTTCTACCTTTGAGGATTTCGACACTATGACTACTTCTGTTCCTCTAGATATAGATGAAACAGATAATGAGGTTGTTGTCACCGCTTCCATTCCGGGAATTAATCCGGAAGAGGTTGATATTAGTATCACTCGTGACACTCTAACGATTAAAGGAAAAAGCGAAAAGAAGGAAGAAAAGAAAACTAAAACAAGTTATGTAAAAGAGATCTCATATGGAGAATTCTCAAGAGTCGTTTCTTGGCCAACCGAAATCCAAACCGATAAAGTTGAAGCCCATTTTGAAAATGGACTACTCAAGGTCGTGGCTCCAAAAGCAGAAGAGGTCAAACCAAAAAGTGTGAAAATAAAGGTTAAGGCTCAGAATAAGTAAAAACAAAAAGGAGGGAGGCCACAAATGTGGCCTCCCTCCTTTAATCTTGTAAACTAACGCAGTTGAGGAAAAAAGTTTTTAACCACAAAATGAAACGCATCTCCAAGCATTTTTGGGTTTTCTCTAATAATTGTTTTTAACTCTATTTCTGTAAAAATCTTAAAACTAACACTTTCTTCATTCATAATATAAGGACCATTGGAAGTAATTTCATAATAAATAAAATAGTGATTCTCTTTACGATCACAAACCTCGCGGTTAAAAATTGCTTTTCCCAGAAGTTTAAAAGAAAAATCTTTAATACCCATCTCTTCAAAAGCTTCTCTTTTTATGGCACTATCTTCCGATTCTGAAGCCAATACATGTCCACCAATTGGAGAAACATATTGACCTGGATCTTGACGATCCGCAGCTTGCTTAACAAGGATATACCTTTTCTGTGAATCTCGGATCATCGCAATGACAGTGCGGTGTAGCAGCCCTTTTTCGTGTGCTTCTTTTTTAGAAACGGAATAAAGAACTGCATCTTCTTCATTAACAATGTCAATTAATTCATCCATAATATTATCGAATATCTCGATTCCCAACTATTTACCTGATTCCTAACTCTCTCTCAATCCAAAGTAATCGGTTATACTTGGCAATTCTCTCTCCACGACAAGGCGCTCCACTTTTTATCTGTCCACAAGCAGAAGCCACACAAAGATCAGCAAAAAAAGAATCTTCAGTTTCTCCTGCGCGTTGAGAAACCATTGCTTGAATTTTATTCTCGGACGCAATTTTTAAAGACTCCACCGTCTCGGAAACTGTCCCCACTTGATTTAATTTAATCACAATCGAATTGGTAGCCTTACTTCGAATTCCTTTTTGTAATAAACGCGGGTTGGTAGTGTAAAGATCATCTCCTACTACCTGAATTTTATCTCCCAAGGCGGCCGTCATTTTTTGAAATCCCTCCCAATCATCTTCATAAATAGCATCTTCAATGGAAAAAATCGGATAATCATTAATAAGATTCTGACAATATGAAATCATCCCTTGTGTATCCAAAACTTTATCATCTTTTGGAAGATAATATTTTCCTTGCTTGTAAAACTCGCTGGAGGCTAAGTCTAAAGCAATTTTAATATCTTTTCCTGGAATAAATCCCGCTCTTTCGATGGCTAAAACTAACATTTCTAAAGGTTCTTCATTGGAGCAAACTTTACCCGCAAATCCCCCTTCTTCTCCAACCGTTAAGGACCAACTTCTCTTTTTCACAATCTCTTTAAGACAGTAATAAATTTCTAAAGCAATCTCCATTTTTTCGGCAAAATTATTACCCGCAAAAGGAGCAATCATGTATTCTTGAAAATCAGAAGAATAATCGGCATGTTTTCCACCCTCAATAAAAACCATTAAAGGAATTGGAAGTTTTAAACCATTTATTGGGAAAAAGGTTTTTAAATATTTATAAAGAGGAATTCTTTTACTTAAAGCTGCCGCTTTTGCAACTGCCATTGAAACAGAAAGAATTGCGTTACCACCTAATCTTTTCTTATTCGGAGTCCCATCAAAATCAATCATTTTTGCATCAATTTCTGGCTGATTCTCAACATCCATTCCCATAATTTGAGGCGCAATCACTTTTTCCACAATATGTACTGCATCCCGAACACCTTTTCCACGAAGTCTTCTACCACCATCTTTTAGCTCTAAAGATTCATGATTTCCATAAGAAGAACCTGAAGGATAATCGGAAAAACTAACAATTCCATTCTCAAGAGTTAATCTAACTCCTATAGTTGGATATCCTCGTGAATCATAGATCTCTTGTGCTTGGATGGCAGTGATTTTCATAATTTTCAAAAACATTTTGAGGTTATCAGATCAAGGTGTTTCTTTGAGGTCAACATTGTTTTTCAAAATGGCTCTCCAAAAACCCATCTTTCTTGACAATACCCTATAGACTGATTATAATTTCTCCGAACAATTTGAAAAAATTGTTCACAAATAAAAGACAGCCGGGTCATAAGTATGGGGCAAGTGACCTGGCTCTCTTTTTTTATGTAAATACCATTCTCTATTTATCATACTCTAAAACAAAAAATATTCCAATTACAAAAAGAGGCGCGGCAATTGCCGCGCCTCTTTTTACATATTCATATAAATTTCCAAGTGGTTTTACATCATTCCCATTCCGCCACCCATTCCCCCTGGCATTGCCGGCATTTCAGGTTTTTCTTCAGGAATATCGGTAACAAGACATTCTGTTGTTAAGATCATAGTAGCTACCGAAGTAGCGTTTTGAACTGCAGATCTAGTTACTTTGACTGGATCAATAATTCCCTTTTCAATCATCTTTCCAAACTCCATGGTTACCACATTAAATCCATAATCACCTTTATTCTTCTCCACCTCTTTTACGACCCATCCCGCATCTACTCCGGCATTTGCGGCAATCTGACGAATAGGCTCTTCCATGGCTTGACGAATAATTTCAGCTCCAACTAACTCTTCTTTGGTATATCCTTTTAAATTTTCCAATACTTTACGAGCACGGATTAAGGCAACTCCACCACCGGAAATAATACCTTCTTCAACCGCAGCTTTAGTAGCTTGTACCGCATCTTCAACTCGATGCTTCTTTTCTTTAAGCTCAATTTCCGTAGCTGCACCAACTTTCAAAACCACAACTCCACCAGAAAGTTTTGCCAATCTTTCTTCTAATTTTTCGCGGTCAAATTCTGAAGTTGTTTCTGAGATCTGTTTTCTAATCTGTGAAACTCTAGCTTCTAAATCATGTTTTTTACCTTTTCCACCGACAATCGTAGTTTCGTCTTTGTTAGCAACGACTTTTTCCGCTCGACCAAGATCTTCGATCTTCACATTATCTAGTTTGCGACCAGCATCTTCAGAGATTACGGTTCCACCAGTAAGAATAGCAATATCTTCAAGCATTTCTTTACGGCGATCCCCAAACCCCGGTGCTTTTACTGCAAGAACGTTAAAAGTTCCGCGGAGTTTATTCACAACGAGAGTAGCGAGAGCTTCACCTTCAATATCATCTGCAATAATAACAAGGTCTTTAGAAACTTTGACAAAATTCTCGAGCATCGGAAGTAGATCGCTCATTCCGGAAATTTTTTTATCGGTGATTAAAATATATGGATTTTCAATCTCCGCTTCCATACGATCGGTATTGGTAACAAAATAAGTAGAAACATAACCTTTATCAAAAAGCATTCCTTCCTTATGTTCCTTCTCCATCTCCAAACCTTTTGATTCTTCAACCGTAATTACGCCATCGTCACCAACCTGTTCCATAGCCTCAGCAATAAGATTTCCGATTTGGGGATCTGCCGCTGAGATTGTCGCCACTTGTGCTTTTTCCTCTTTAGTAGAAATTCGTTTGGCCATTTTTTTGAGTTCGGACACAATCGCATCTGCCGCTTTTTCTAAACCACGACGAATCATCATCGGGTTTGCACCAGCGGTGATATTTTTTAGTCCTTCGGTCACAATCGCTTGGGCTAAAACAACAGAAGTTGTAGTTCCGTCACCTGCAATATCATTGGTTTTACTAGCCGCTTCTTTAAGAAGCTGAGCCCCCATATTTTCAAAAGGATCTTTAAGTTCAATTTCTTTAGCAACCGTAACTCCATCATGAGTCACATCTGGAGCGCCCCACTTTTTATCGAGAGCGACATTTCGACCTTTGGGTCCTAGTGTTGTTTTTACAGCAAGGGCAATCTGATCTACCCCTGATTTCATTTTTTTTCTGGCATCATCGCCATATACTAATTGTTTTGCCATATTTTCTCCTTTATATTTATATTTTTTAATTATTTAACAATTGCTAGAACATCTTCTAATTTCACGATTAACATCTCTTTCCCATCGACCTTTACCTCTGATCCTCCCCATTTTTTATACATCACTGTATCTCCAACTTTAAAAGGAAACTTAATCTCGTTTCCCTTCTCATCTTTTCCACCTGTCCCAAGTACTTTTACAGTACCCTTTTGGGGTTTTTCTTTGGCAGAATCTGGTAACAAAATACCAGAAGCAGTTTTTTCCTCCCCCGAAGCGGGTTCAATAAGAATTTGATCATGAAGTGGCTGTATTTTCATAAAACCTCCTTAAAATTAAGATAATTCCTTTTGGAATTGTTCTAAGATATTAGATAGGATTATTTTACCAGAAAAATTAGCAGAGTCAATAGCTGTTTGATAGGAATTCTTAATAAAACCCTACTCTGACAAACCAAATTGCGTTAATTTATGCTGATAATTTTCCATTATTTCTTTTTTCACATCATGAGGATGAAAGTATAAAGCCTTATCGCTGATCTTTTCCGAGCTAATTTTTTTTCTCATGTATTTCAGCTGCATGTTTTTCGCTATTTTTTCCAACAAATCAAAAATGATAAATCCGTTTTTTATCTTTCTCTCGCCCGAATTACCACTATTAACTTCAAATTTTTTTTGCCAATTCGGTAAAAAGTTATTAGTCCAGAGATTTTTTTCGATAAATAGTTTATAAGTTCCTCCCCTATCCCACAGCAACTTCATTTGAACTATTTCGTGAGCAATAAAAAGATTTTGATCTTCAATATGGATATTTTCCTCACTTAAATACAAGTTTGGGCAAAGCAGGTCTTGAGCCTCTTTTTGCTGAGGATTTCGTCTTTTTCCGATTAATTTTAAAACTACATATTCTATAATTCTTCCCAAAAATAAACGATTTTTACTAAAAACTAACATTAGATCGATATCATCACCAACATCAGCATTTTCTACCGCCAAAGTTCCAGTGATCGCGACCATTTTTAAATAGGGATTGAGTTTAAGAAAACGAGCCCATTTTTGTGCTTTGATAATCTTTTTGCGGGAAATATCAGCGCGTTTTTGGCGGAGTTGCGCAAGAGATTTTTCCTGTTTTAAATAGTAATAACCTTTTTCTTCCACCACAATTTTTTTTCTAATCAGAAAATTTAGGATTTTATCAATATTATTCAGACTTAACCTTTTTCCAATAAGATAATTGAAGATCTCTTCTTTTTTTAGAGCATATTCAAAAATATCGCTGTAAATAATAGTTTTAAGAACTGCTTGTTCACTTTCGGTCATGATGAATATCATACAGAATATTTTCCCTTTTCACAAACCATAAACTAGATTTATTTGCACCAAGAATAAAATTATTTTAAAATGTGATCTTCATGTCTAAAAAAATAAATTTCCACCATCAAAAATATATATTCCTAACCGTTTTTCTTTTTCTCGGTCTTTCAGCTTTTGTAATATCCAAATCCTCCCAATCTCAAGCAAAGAATTTCGAAATATCCGAACTTACTCATAATGAATACATTAAAGAAACACTATCAGTAAAAACAGAAACTCTTTTTAGTGAAAAAGAAATTGTTTTCACAAACTCAATTCCTTTTGAAACGATATATGAAGACAATCCTGAATTAGAAATTGGAAATAGCGAAACAAAACAGGAAGGGATCAACGGAACTAAAACTGAAACCTACAAATTATATTTATATGAAGGAGTTGAGATAGATCGTGAATTAATAAATATTGAGACCACTCCCGCTCAGAATGAAATTATTTCTAAAGGCACAAAAATCGTTATCAGACAAATGGAAACACCTGATGGAATTATTTCGTATAAACAAAAACTAAATGTCTATGCTACACCTTACACAACAGATTCTGCTGGCGGCTCGGGATATACTGCCACCGGCACCAAAGCTCATTTTGGAAGCATCGCTGTTGATCCAGCAGTCATTCCTTTTGGGACAAAAATGTATATTCCCGGCTATGGCATTGGTGTGGCTGAAGATACAGGCGGAGCCATTAACGGAAATATGATAGACCTTTTCTACGAAGGAAATCACGGCTGGTGGGATTCAAAATGGGTTGAAATCTACATCCTTTCACATTAGATAACTCATACTTAACTCTTAAATACTCAATAAACTCAGTTATACCTATATAGTAAAGACACACTCACCTCAGTCTACCTAGGATTAATAAACTTCCAAGGGCTAAAATCCTAGATATTCTTTAATAAGTTTAACTACAATTTTACAACTTAAATCAAGTTATGTATTATTGTAATTAGTTAAAAATTATTCCAAATCTTAATTTCATGGAAAAATCTCAAAAGAAACTACTATTGATATCAATTATAAGCTTGGTAATCTTTCTTACCTTTTTTGCTCTAATTAATCCACTTATCACAAATGCTTACACAATTACGGAAGAGCTATCCATTATTGGAGACCTTAATATTTCTGGAACAGAGGTTACCCTGGGATCAGAGACCTTCAATCAGGGTAAGTATATGTCTTTCAATCTGAATCAAGGGGGGTCAAAGATCTATGATGATGTACATCTGCATATATCAACAGATGATTACCTCTTCCTGGAATCAAGAGAAAGGGTATTTGTAACCACAGACCT
>MESW01000002.1 GCA_001771135.1 candidate division CPR3 bacterium GWF2_35_18
GAATGTATTGGGAACCTCTAACGTTCAAGAGCTTCCAGATACCGGTGTCTCTATCATAATTATTCTTTTTCTTACCCTAATTACTTTCTGGTTAGCGGTGAACTTCCGCGTGATTGAAAGATTACAAAAAGTAGTGAGAAAGTAATTTACTCAATAGGTAGATAACAGGTTTTAACATAATCTATTACGCGAAGCCAGTTATTTTTAACTCGTCACATCAACTTTTCTTTTTTACCCCGAACTGTAGGTTAGAACCTCTTCAATTGTGATAAAATATTTAGATAACTATAAATAAAAATATATGGTTTTAGACAAACAACAGATAAATTTTTTAGAAACGGTTCCACCCGAGAAAAGAGCAATTATTGAAGAATTTAAAATGCGTTATAAGGAAATGGGTTTAGATATGGGAATACATGAAAGTTATCAGTTCTCTGAAGATGAAAACGTTTTTATAGTTGCATCACCAGACACTATTAGAGATGAAGACCTTGTTCAAATAAACGACTTAATGAGTGATACATTTCCAGGTTGCACGATTCTAGACTATATTGATGGAGCTCATGCTGTTTCTCTAACTTTTTCTCGTCAAGGAGACAAAATAACAAGCACTTCAAGTGTGGTAATGTATGATTCTACATTATCAGTTATTCCCACTAACTTGAGGGAATCAAGTATCCCCGTATTTGATATTAACTATATGGCTGTTGATCCAACACTTCGTGGACAAAGAATTGGGACAAAATCTACCTATTTAAGAACAAATCTTGCTATTCCCAGTATGATTTCAGCTTATAGGGCAAAAGTAGGAAATCCAAACGTTTTAAGCGACGGTATGATTCAGACTACTGTTGAGAATCCTCAATGGCGCCAAGCTTTTAAAAGAAATGTTTTAGTTGAGTTTCCTGATTCTTCCCTAGACATTGTTCCTTATGACCAATCTGATTGGACAGAAAATGAGGTTCGAGTGAAGTTTGGTTTATTTGAAGGAGATAATATTTATGGTTTAAGTGATCAAGAACGTTTTGTCTATACATATGCTACATATATGCAAGATGGAGAAATGGTTAATACAATACAAAGAGTTATGTTTTGGGGAGTAGATGCAGCTCAAATACAGCAAGATGTTTATAATGAATTGATGAATCAAGATAATTTTCATCAAGAGGACTTAATTACAGTATACGGATATCAACAAAATACTCCTTGGGTGGGAAGAGAAAGCAAAGACAATCCTACTCTACAAACAGAAGCTTTTAATAAATGTGGATTGCCAATTATCGATATGAGAGATATATCAGAAGAGGAGCTGCTTGAAAAACTATTAGCAGAAAAACCCAGTCACCCTGTGATTATATTATTTCCTGAGATTAAACAATATCCAGTTGCTTTTCAATATCATTTTAAAGAATAGTTTATAATTTGAAATATTTTTGTACTATTTATTATTTTTTTGTCAGACTATACCAGGTACCATTCTGCCAATCTTTTAATAAGTATTCTGATTGGTCTATATGCCACTGTGACCATTCTGATGATTGCAGTTTACACTCTTTCCATGCTGTTCCAGAATCCAGTGGTCGATGAAGATTATGTAAGTTCATTTTCCCTCCAGGTTTTAAAGATCTACTTGCAATCTCAGAAAATTCATTTTGAATATGTGTTTGTTTTTCTTCGGAAGCCACTTGAATACTTCCAGGTATCATTGTTTGTTGCAAATGATCAAAAACATTTGAGGTATAAATAGAATCATAATATTCCGGAGGAGTATCCTTTAAATAATTAATTAAATCAACTTCATGAAGTCTCCATCTATTTTCTAAAATAGCGTTTCTAATATTTTCAATTGAATCTGGATCAATCCATCCTGAAAAAGACTGATCTTTGATATCAAGTTCATCTACGAAGGAAAATCTTTCGAAAAGGATGAATTGAGCAATAGCTTCATGATATTTTTCCGGAACATTTAATTCTTCAAAAAACTGAGGCAGATCTCTTAATACTCTCTGTCTGATAAAGGGTAATCTATTTCCATAGGTTCCATTTTCTGCGTTAAATGTATTTATTTCCTCTCTAAAATTAAAAGCAGAAAGAGAAAGAAAGAGATGTTGCAGGGCATAGTTATAAGCTATTTGTTCTGTGGAAATGTCGACGGCATCTACTTCATTTACACCTGATGCTAGAGCAATTATAGAGCTAGTACCCGAAGCTGCAATGGTCACTACCTTACCATTTTCTACTGCTAAAATTTCCGCTATTTTTATAGGATCTTCATATGCCAATACAGGATATCGAACTGTAATCGGTCTTTCGTGAGAGGGTGGAGTATAAATAAAGATTGGTTGAGTTTGATCCAATTGAGAGGCTTGGTAGGCTAAATTTCTTGCACGAAGAGGCTGATTTTCTTGATACTGATGGAAGTTCATTGAGACACATAATATCAAATGTATTAGTATTATGACAATCTATAAAACATGTTTTAATATTATTTATTACCGGAATGGTCAATTTTAGTCCGTTACATCAGCCCTTCTTTTTTTACCCTGAAAGCGAAATTCGAGTTTATATCAATATGTTATGATAAGTATATGCTAAACAAATTAGATGCTTATCCACAACAAATCATAGAATCAAACGAAATTCCTGATTATTATCATTTGATGCCTCATTATAGTGACGACGTTTGGACTTCATCCGAAGCAATGAAATATATTGTTCAACTAGATTCAGATCTCCAGGCATACCTTTATGCCTACTACAACCCTTATATTTATTTGATTAATCAGCTAAATGAGCAGCACTTTTTGTTTATGTCAGATTCACTAAAAGATTGTTATTTGAATTATAATGATTTAACTAATGCCCAGAAGCAGTTATGTAAGTATGACTACTACTATTTTTTAAATGAGGAGTCGGATATGGCTTATGAGGTTAATGAATACAGCAATAACTTGCTTGATAAATTTCATCCAACTAAAGATCGATTAAATAACCTATTATTAAGACTAATAATGGGTAAGGATGCAGTGGAAGCATTAGTAACCGAATAAATCAATAAATTAATTCAAACTTTAGGTATGCTGCGGAATGGATATTCTTGGATAGATTTCAATCTTTCTGGTTTATCATGAGTGGTAGATTATAACATTAGATAATCATTGCAACAGTCTTTTTTTATTGTGTGATTAATAATCACTTGGAGTATCAGAAATAAGCGATAATGTTATAAAATATTATGAAAATCAATTTTAAATTCCGAAATATTAAACTATGAAAATGTATTTATCCTCATATAGATTAGGAAATGAACCTGAAAAATTAGTTAGGATGATTGGTGTCAATAAAAAAATTGCTGTAATTCCAAACGCTTTAGATTTTTCAACAGATATTTTAAGGCGCAACGAAGGAGTGCAGAGAGAAATTGACGATTTGAATAAACTTGGACTTCAAGCGGAAGAGTTGGATTTAAAAAAATACTTCAATAAACCTAAGGAATTAGAACACAAACTATCAGAGTTTGGAGCATTATGGATAAGAGGCGGTAATACTTTTGTTCTACGAAAGGCGTTTAAAGAAAGCGGATTAGATGAATGGTTAAAAAAACAAAAGGATAATAAAGAGTTAGTTTATGCTGGTTATAGTGCGGGAGTTTGTATCCTTTCTTCGACACTAAAAGGTTTGGAGATTGTTGATGATCCGGTTATAACTGCAGAGGGATACTCAAAAGAAACTTTGTGGGATGGGCTTGGACTCATTGACTTTGCTTTCGCCCCACATTTTGAGTCCCCCGGTCATCCGGAAACAGAGGCTGTAGGTAGAGAGGTTATGTACTACAAAAGAGAAGGAATTAAATTCAAAGCTCTTCACGATGGTGAAGTCCTAGTTATTGAGGAATGATCGAATTTTTGCTGCACTTTGGAGCTTTATTTTTGAGAATTGGTGTAAGCTTAAAATATTCTATATTTGTAGGAACGGGAGTGTCACTAGTCTTTATTTATTATTAAATATTGTATAATTTCATTATGTGGACATGTCCCAATTGTGGTAGGATATTTCAAAAAGTAAAACAACCTCATAGTTGCAAAAAGGTATCTGTGGATTCACATTTTAAAAATAAGGATAAGGCTAAAGAATTATTCAATTTTTTACTTAGTCTGATTGAGAAAAATATTGGTACCTGCAAGGTTATTTCTCTTCCCTGTTGTGTTCATTTATTTGGAGTATATGATTTTTTAGCCGCTTTGCCTAAAAGAGACGGTATTGAGATACGTTTTGCATTAGACAGACAACTCTAGACAGTTCTAGGTTGAAAGTAAGTGTGCCGATGTCCACCAAAGTATATAAGAATTGTTTTGATATCAATAGCAAACAAGACATCGATTCCAAATTCATCAGTTGGTTGAAAGAGTCGTATCACTTGAAAGATTAATTGTTCAGATTACAACATAATCCTTGAGTAAATATTTAGACTCTAATCTAATCATTTTTATGCTTTTTTGTATTGTATCTTACAGTTAATACGCGATCGGTATGATATTTTAATTAGGATTAAAAAATTATTAACTACTATGGGTACATCATCAATTTCTGCATTCAAAAAGGAATTGTCGATAGAACAGCGTACAGAACTCTTCAAAGTATTGAAATCCCGTTTTGAGAAAAATATGAATCGTCATGAAGGTCAACAGTGGACAAAAGTACAATCAAAGCTTCTAGCTAACCCCAAAAGACTGTGGTCCCTTAATGAAATGGAGGTAACTGGCGGTGAGCCAGATGTAGTTGGTTATGATGAAAAGACAGGTGAATACATTTTTTATGATTGTTGTGTAGAATCGCCTTCCGGTCGTAGAAGTGTTTGTTATGACCGTGAAGGATTGGAGTCAAGGAAAGAACATAAGCCAGAAAATAACGCTATTGATATGGCCGCTGCCATGGGAATTAAACTTTTAACGGAGAAACAATATAGAGAGTTACAGGAGCTTGGAAGTTTTGATACGAAAACATCAAGCTGGTTGAAAACACCTATTGAGATTAGAAGCTTAGGTGGCGCGATCTTTAGTGATCGTCGCTATGACCATGTTTTTGTCTATCACAACGGGGCAGAATCGTACTATGCTGCTAGAGCATTTCGAGGTTCACTCAGAGTCTAAATTCTGTATAGATTAAGGCTCCAACATGCCCTTCAACACAAATGAATACAGAATATTTTAAAAAGGCCAAGTGATCAAAGTTTGACTTGTGAAGTCAGACAATAATCACTTGGCCTATGATGAGATAGTATTGAACTTGAAGCTGGATACTGGAGAATAAGTTTTACTTATTTGAAATAGAGTAGATGTGTCGTGCCCACTCTAAAGAACTCCAATCGAATTGAAGCGATTGGAGAAGTTGAAATCTTTCTTCCATGGACAGGTTATAATATCCCAGGTCACGAAATTCTGCATACACAATTGTTTCCCAGGCATAAGCCTGCATTTCCGCGCAGAGATCGAAATTATTCTTTGGATCATACCCGTTTAGGGCATTTATGTAATGAACAGTATCATGTGCCCAGACTATAGCAATTTCTACATCGTCTGTTTTGGTTTCTAAGAATTGAAGGCCTACTTCAAGGTTGATGCCATCATCTCCCTGAGTTGTTGCCATGGCTGCACCATTTATTAGTCCTTCCCAGATTCGGATATTCATTGGATTTTGATATATCCAATCACCCGTTGCAACAGTTGCAATTCCACCTGATGATTGTTGCATCTGGTACATGATTCGGTCCATGCGCATTCTTTGGTCTTCGACTGAGGACGCGGGATTCATCCAATTTCCCTTGTTTTGAATCGATTGATAGTTTGGATAGATAGAGAAAAGGGGATTGTCTATGAGACTAGAACAATCAGGTTTGAAAATGGGTTTTGGTACTAATGACCAGCTTCCAAATCCCAAGATTAAAACGATGAAGAGAAAAAGAAACATTCTCTTGATCATTTTATTTCTATTGCGCTGAGCTTGATATTTTTTCTTACTCATAGTTACTCCTTCGTAATCGGTTAATTTATAGGTTTTGAGAAGTTATACGAGTATAAAATATTTGTGAAGCCTCCTTATTCTTATTCTGTTGTTAAAGTATCTGGGGAAATATGGGGAAGAGTAGATATAACATTTTTATTTTAGAATATCAAATTTAATAGGTATTTCTTATTTTTCCAAATACAACTATATTCTTTAAGTAATTTAATCTACAATATAAATATATTGGGGATATTTTCATTGTTATGCAAGAACATCATTCAAAACAAGATAATATTAAAATTGCAGTCTTATTGAATGTTTCATTTACCATTTTAGAAGTGATTGGAGGTTTGTGGTCCAATAGTCTCACAATTCTCTCTGATGCCCTGCACGATTTTGGAGATAGTGTTACTCTCATAAGCTCTTGGATTCTTGAAAAGAAATCCCAGAAGAAACCAGATGCAAAATACACTTTTGGTTATCAAAGACTCTCTCTTTTGTCGGCGTTACTTTCTTCTATGATTCTAATTGGAGGTTCTGTATTCATACTTCTTCAGACGATTCCACGTCTTCAAAATCCCGAACATGTCAATTCACAAGGAATGATTTTGATGGCAGTTGTCGGTATTATTTTTAATGGAGCGGGATTTTTAAAACTGAAAAAAGGTTCTAATATGAACGAGAAAGTACTTTCCTGGCATCTTTTGGAAGATGTTTTGGGGTGGGTAGTAGTCTTGCTGGGAGGGACTCTGATATTTTTCTGGGATAACCATGTTATTGATCCGATAATGACAATTGGGTTTACGATTTTTATTCTGTGGGGAGTAACAAAAAACCTCAAAGAGGTAATCAATATTTTCTTTCAAGCTACCCCATCAAATATCAGTGTCGATCACATCAAAGAAGGTCTTTTGGCTATCAAAGGAGTGCTCAGGGTGCACGATGTCCATGTTTGGTCTTTAGAAGGAGAGACCAATATTTTTACAGGACATATTGTTATAGAAGAGAATTTACTTGATAATTCTGATAGAATGAAGAAGGAGATCAAGGAAGAGTTGAAAAAACATCAGATTAAGCATTCAACTATTGAGTTGGAGAGTAAATATTTTTGCTCTGGAATTGAGTGTAAACAGGTATAAAAGTCAATGAATCCGCATTTACATAGAGCGTAAATCTTAGTTTAAAAAGGAAAGCTATATGGATATTGGATACAAAGAGCTAATTGACGCTATCATTACGAAACAAGTTAGTATTTTAGGAGAAACTATCGCTCTCAAAAAAGCTGGTAAAGTTGAGGGTATAATCCTTAATGATTTGGGCAAAGTCGCTTCTATTCATGGCGACGGTAAGATAGTTTTAGAAAAATTGCTCAAAGAATATGCTTCTTTGACTGGAGAAGCCACAATTCTATTTTCCAAAGAAGCCATTGCCCCACTTATAAAAGAAAATTCTAGTCTAATTCTACCGGAGGAATTGAAATTATGAAAAAATTTCTATTATATTTTATCCATATTATTCTATTATTGATCGGATTATCAGCTTCTTACTATCGATCTCTCAGTGATACCTCAACCTCAGAATTGATTGTTTATCTGGCAATTATTGTTCTTTGTGCTTTAGGTTTTGTTTATAGCATGATGTTAATGAAGAAACTAGGGGGAAGAAAATCAATAATGGGCAAAAGTTTTCTGTATTTAGGATTAGCTTTTTTTTTTCAAGCAATTACAATTGTTTATGATTATCTCTTCTTTTCACTAGCTGATTACTCTCCTGTTTCGACGCTATTGCTGGCAATTATGAATTTATGTTGGGCAATTTCTATTTATAACTTTTTTTTGATTACCGGAGTTAGTCAAAAAATCCGACAGGCATGGAAAACTATTCTCATAATAGGAATTGTTATCTGTTGCTCTTTAGCCGCTTACGGGAATCTTCCTGTTTCATATGCCGATGAATTTTTAAGTATGGCTATCTTATTAGTTAATGTTATCTTAATCTTTGAATCGGCTCTATTACTCTTATACAGTTCTCGTTTTCGAGGGGGAGCCTTACTTATGCCGGTATTACTCCTCTGTTTTGGGATTGTTTTTCAACTAGTTGGAGATCTTCTAAATCGAGGAGTTTTTCAGGTAGGGACAATTACATATATTGCTGATGATGCTTTTTACTGTTTTTCATGGTTTCTCTTATCTATGTCACCGACTATTCTTTTAGCTTCATCGAAAGAGAACCTGGAATAAAATCCCTTATTAATTGGATAAGTTGTTATGTTTTGACACTCTCTTATAAATCACTGAATTAAAATGTTCGGAAAATATTTAAAAAGTGCAACAGGTGACATAAGAAGATTTGATAAATAATTCATATTTTACCTTAATTAAAACGTCTTTAAGTGAAAGGGAAATGTAAAGAGATATTTATGGTTTTATAAATTAATTTTATGGAAAGGAGCTATTAATGAAAATGAAAAAAGCAGCTATTATATTTTTCTCATCTATATTTTTAGGTCTTATAATCCTTTTAGTCAGTAACTCATTAAAAAAGGTAAACGCAGAGGCAAATTCGTGGATTAACTCAGGGATAAATATGTATGCTAATATAAGCGGTAATATTGGTATTGGTACAGCAAGCCCCCAGTTTCCATTGCATATAGCAAAAGGGACAGGTAAGGCGGCTGGGTTTTTAAATGAAGCCACCGGAACGAATAACGATGCTTTTGTGACTTATAAAGCCGCAATAAATACAAGTGGTAGAAAGGCTTTTAATCTTAATACCGGAGCGAGCTCATTAAATAGGTTAGACTTAAGACTTCTGAATGATGGTTTAACTAGCTCTATTCGAACCATTATGACCTGGAATTACGATGGTAATGTAGGCATAGGAACCACAGCTCCTGCGCAAAAGTTGGAGGTTAATGGAAACTTTAAATTAAGTGGAAACATTGTTTCCGACGGTGATATTTGTATAGGTAACTGCCAATAAAATATGATAAATATGCCTAAAATATCAGTTACTAAAATTCTATTCTTTCTTGTTCCGACAGTATTGCTTTTTATATCTCAAAAAACTATTGCCTATTATGCTCCAACATCTTCTTATGATCCATGTAGTGTTCCTGAAACCGGAGACTGGACGATTTCATCAAGCTGCACTTTAGAAACAAGTGACACTTTAGAAGGTGATCTGACGGTGAATAATGGATGTGTTTTAGAAATTGAAAATGGTGTGACTTTGACTGTTGATCTAGAGCACAGCTACATCAGAGTAATTAGCGGCGGTGGAATCTTAATTCGGCAGGGTGGAACTATTACTCAATCTACTCCTAGACCGACGCAAGAAAATTTCAAAGTCGCTTTTATTGGCGATTCAGACGCGGGGTTTAACTTTGAGAGCGTACTTAATTTAATTAAAAACGAAAATGCAGATATGGTATTACATCAGGGAGATTTTGATAATACGGATTCTAAGGATCCCGCTGTCTTTGAAACAATCATAAATAATATCCTGGGTGTTAATTTCCCTTATTTTGGTTCTGTAGGTAATCATGATAATAATGACGCTGGTGAGTGGAATGCATATGCCAACCAATTTCTTACCCGAATGCAGCGCTTAGGTCTTACACCTGACTTCAACGATCTCACTGACCAAAAATACTCTTTAACCTATAAGGGTTTAAAGATGGTTTTCGTAGGTGAAAACGGAAATAATACCGAGTTTGCGAATTTTATTAATTCCGAATTTGCCACAGATGATCATATTTGGAAGATTTGCAGTTGGCATCAGATGCAGAATGCTATGCAAGTAGGATCAAAGGCTGATGATATGGGATGGGATGTGTATGAAAATTGCCGAACGCACGGCGCAATTATCGTTAACGGTCATGAACACAGTTATCATCGCACCAAAACTCTGACGGATATGTCTGACCAAACAGTTGATGTTGGTTGTTCCGATCCTAATAATTTGTGTGTAGGAAACGGAAAAACTTTTTCTAATGTTTCTGGCTTAGGAGGGATAGGAATCCGAAATCAAGATCGTTGTCTTCCCATCTCATATCCTTATGGTTGTAACGGTGAATGGGCTTCAATATATACGACCGATCAATCTGCACAATATGGAGCATTATTTATCGAATTTCGTGTTGATGGAGATACTGAAAAAGCTTCTGGTTATTTTAAAAACATCGATGGAGTTGTTGTAGACACTTTTACGATTATCAAGCAATAATTGGAAGGTGGTTGGATTGCTACTTTTGCCGATCCGGATGGAAATTATTTTCAACTCATGTCTCCCTGGGAAGTAAGACTTGATAAACTTTCAAGAGATAGACAATCCAAATTTCTTAAACAAAAACTCTAATTCAATATTTGAGTTTTTGCTATAATATGAATATGCAAATTCATATTCGATTAGCAGAAAAGACTGATCTATTCCAATATACAAATCTTCTCCAAAAAACATATGAAAAAGCTTACGTTAATGAGGCTTTGGGTTTAACTAAAGAGTGTTTTTCCAAGGCAGTTTTTAATTCCGAAAATACCCAAGATTACCTCAAATCTCGATTGAAGATTACTGAAAAACAGAAAACCTGGTTGGTCTTGATCGAAGAGAAATTAGTCGGATCTATCACTTACATTTCTACGGATAAAAATCAGGGAGAACTGGCTGGATTTTATGTTGATCCCGATTATCAGGGTCAGGGGATTGGGAAAAAGTTGTATTCATATTTTATGAAACATATTTCAATCGGAAATTTAGTTCTTGACCTTTATTGTCATAATATAAAGGCGATAGAAATATATAAGAGATGGGGCTGGAAAATTGATATTAGCCGAGGACAAAAAGGTTATTTTTACCGCCATTGGCCTGAGTGGCCAGAGAATCTTCAGGCAAAATGTATGTATATGCGATTGGACCGGTAGGAAGTTATAGCAAAGCTTCCAGAGCATGGTAGACTAAAAATGCTGGCCAAACGATAGCTTTTAAAAATCCCAACACTCCCATCCAAAACGAACTAGCATGACCGATAAAATATACCGCCGCGCCGATAAATCCTAAACCATAAACAGCTCCTGATGTTCCAGCTTCTTGAACTCTTTGATTCATAATCCTCCTTCACGAGATTAAATATGCTTAATTTCTAGGATACACTATTAAAATAGTAGAAAGCAACCGGAAATATCTGTTATAATTTTATGTAAAAGGAGAAAAATTATGCCCAAAACTCTTTTTGGTAAATTATCAGTTATTTTTATTACTGCCTTTTTTATCTTTATAGTAGTTTTTTCCTTTTTTGCAGCCTTTGGACAAAAAGGAGGAGAGGAAAGTTTTTTTGACAATTTATATTTAGCAATTCCTATCTTACTGGCCGGAGTTTCAGGTGTTACCTCTTTTATTACTGGTTTAATCTGTTTAATTAAAAACAGAGAAGATAGAGGTCCTTTGGTCGCCATATCAACAGCCATTGGATTTGTGGTTACTTTTTTTATGTTAGGAGAGATTCTTTTCCCACATTAGTTTTTTATCTAAAAGGATTTAAAGGTGAAAACTTTAATTATTTATGATTCAGTTTTTGGAAATACGGAGAAAGTCGCCAAAGCAATTTCCAAAGCCTTTGCAAAAGAGGTAGAAATTGCAAAAGTGAGTGAAGTAAAAATCGAACAGCTTTGTGGACTTAATTTACTCATTGTTGGTTCTCCAACACGTGCTTTTCGTCCCACTAAAGAGCTAACAGCTTTTCTTCGAGAAATTCCGGAAAACAGTTTGAAAAAGGTTAGGATAGCAGCTTTTGATACCCGAGTGGATGTAAAAGAATTAAATAATAAATTACTGACGAATATGGTTAAATTTCTTGGTTATGCCGCCAAACCGATTGCCAATTTGTTATCCCAAAAAGGAGGAAAGCAGGTTATTGATCCCGAAGGATTTATTGTTCTTGGTGAAAAAGGCCCTTTAAAGGAAGGGGAGGTAGAAAGAGTGAAAACATGGGTAGAGAATATTAAAAGTAAGTTACTTTAATTCCGCTTCACCTTTTACCTTGGGAAGATTCCTTAAAACATCACATTGTGGGAAACAGTAACCATCATCATTCATCCAATTAAAATTCGTCCAGGCTTTATGGTTAAAGATGAAAGGAATTATGGCTTTTATGCGGTCGTCTGGTCCCCAGATATTTTTAAAAGCATCATCAAAATAGGTTGCTGTGAGTGTTGAATCTTTATACTGCCATTTTGGAATATTTCCTTCTTTGTGAACCCATCCAGTTTCGGTGATAAATACTGATAATCCGGTAATATTAAAATGTTTCTGCAACAGTTCTAGTTCCCATTCATACGATTTGATTTGATCTCGTTTTTCATACCAAGAAGGGGGATTATAATAGTCTCCAGAAAATTCTGGTTGAGGATAAGCATGATTTGCCCATCCGTCTATCTTTTCAAAAATACCAGGGACTTTATTATTCATTCTGATCATAAAATCTTCAGCATCAAGATAGTGGGGACCACTGCGAGCTGAAGTGTTTAATCCACCATTCATCATATAGAAGTTTTTGTTTTCTTTTTTGAAGATATCAATAATCATATTTAAACCTTCAGCGTATCCTTCAGGATCAATACCATTGGGATAGTATTCAAGAGCATTCATTTCATTAAAAACTGTAATAAGACGGCAGGAACTTGGCCAGTAAAAGCTATTTAAGAATTTAGCGGTTTTAGTAATTCGTGGTTCAAGAAAATCTTTTCCAAACTGATTAGTCTGAAGCTGTATAATGGGAATTAGGTGATACTTTTCTGTTAAATCAAAAAATTGCTGCCAAACATTTTTATTAAAGCTTGTTTCATAGTTAATCCAAAAAGGAATTAAAACATATCCCCAATCACCACCACTACCATTAACGAGATTAGAAATCTCAGAAAGCTGTTTGTCTAAAGTGAGATTGGTATGGTCTGTAACCATATACATTCCGTATCTGTTATTTAAAATATCTCTTTCGTAGACAGATTTTCCTCCTATGAAACAAGGAGTAAGAGGTGTTCTGCTTGGGAAATTTGGCCCGGCGGATTGTGAGGCGTTACGAGCTTCACTATCACTAACTACCGCTGAACTACTGGATTCATTTTGTGTTTTTGTACTTTGGATTTTTTGATAAACAAATAATCCGATAATTACTGTGAGTAAAATTAGAATAGTAATTGAGGCAACAATCACAAAGGTTTTATTTTTAGTATAAAATCGCAATAATTTCTCCCGAAGATTATTTTCTTTAGGTATTTTTATTGGTTTTATGTGCTTCATTGTAACTCAAGAAGTTTAGATTAATATATTAATACAAATTATCACATTTTAAACTAACAATCGAATTTAATACGTTTAGAATCTTTAAAGTTTAAAAGACTAACTGATTTTTGTGTGTGATATAATCTCATTTATGGAAAATCCAAATATTATTTTACCATTAATCCTTTCTCTTATAGCCGGTTCATCTACGGTAGTTGGGAGCTTAATTTTTTTCTTCATTAAAGATTTTAAACATTCTATTTTGAGTTTTCTAATGGGTTTATCTGGAGGGGTGATGATTTACCTCTCCTTTATGGAGTTTTTACCTTATTCTGTCGAAACTGTAGGATTTGTAACAACCAATATCCTTTTTTTCTTCGGATTTTTAGTAATGGGATTACTGGACTTTTTAATCCCTCATGATTATATTCAAGAAAAGATTAAGGTTGTAAGTGATGATTCTTCAAAATCGCTTTTAAAGACCGGAATTTTTATTATGATTGGTTTAATGTTGCATAATTTTCCGGAAGGGATTGCGGTTGCCATGAGCTCATATAGTAATCTCAAATTAGGTTTATTCCTTACTCTTGCAGTTGCGATGCACAACATTCCCGAAGGGATTGCCGTGGCTGTTCCCATTTATTATGCAACAAAAAATAAATGGCAGGCATTTAAATTTTCATTTCTATCCGGTATTGCAGAACCAATTGGTGCAATACTAGCACTTACTCTTTTGGGCCCTTTTTTAAACGATACGATCTTATCTTATATTTTTGCTATAGTAGCCGGGGTAATGGTTTTTATTAGCTTTGATGAACTTTTGCCTTGTTGTTTTAAAAACGGTTTCGGTCATGTTGCGATCTCCGGGATTGCGATTGGGATGGCTCTTATGGCAATTACAATCTGTTTTTTCTAGTTAACATTCACCCTTTGACAAGTAAATGAGTATTTATTATAATGAATACCTATTCATTAATATAATTACGGGGGGTGATAAATAATGCCGAGACAAGATGGAACAGGTCCTTTTGGAATGGGGGCCGGAACAGGAAAAGGTTTTGGTCCTTGTGGCCTTGGAATGGGTTGGAGGCGTAAGTTTGGAGGAAAAAGAGGATTAGGTCGTTACTTTAACTGGAATTGGGGTCAGAGTAAAGAGGAAGAATTAAAAGCCCTTTCCGAATACAAAGAAGCCTTACAAGAGGAGCTTGAAGATCTGAATAAAGAAGAGATGGAATTGAAAAAGAAATGAAAGAGGAGAGCCCAAATCCTCTTTAAGGAGGCGGGCTCTCTCGCAAATATATTTTAATACAAGAAGATCAATATGCCAAGACCAAAGATAAAAAGACATCTTCGATTTCAACCAAATTGTTATTATTATAAACCAAGAGGGATTCCTTTATCCGAGCTTGAAGAAATCGCAATACAAAAAGATGAAATAGAAGCGATTAAGCTTTATGAAGTAGATAACTTAGATCAGACTTTAGCTGCAAGTAGGATGAAAATTTCTCAACCGACATTTGCGAGGATACTTAATAATGCTCATAAAAAAATTGCCGAAGCGATTATAAAGGGAAAGGCTATTCGTATAGAGAAATAAAAAAGAGTCAAAGATGTCAGTTTTTATATTAAAATTGAAACTATGAAAAAGATTCAAGTCTTTATTAATTTAATTATTATTTTTGTCATTTTTATGCTTTATCCGTTTTTATTTGCACAACAAGTGAGAGCGGAAGAGTCAAAAAAGGTGAATATCTATTTATTTTGGGGAGAAGGTTGTCCACATTGTGCTTCAGAGAAAGTTTTTTTGGAGGATTTTGCTAAAGAGAATTCAAATGTGAAATTTTATGATTATGAAGTTTGGAAGTCTGAAGAGAACCGAAACCTTCTCATAAAAGTGGGAGATAAGTTGGGAGTATCAGTTTCCGGAGTTCCATTTTTAGTTGTAGGAGATAAATATTTTGTCGGTTTCTATTCTGAGGAAACAACAGGAAAAGCCATTAAAGAAACCGTATATTATGCTTCTGTTTATGGCTGTCGAGACATTATAGCTGAAATTTTAAATTCCGTTGATACTCAAAACGAAGATGAGCAATGTCCTTCTGAAAGCACTCAATCCGCCAATATCCCAGAGAAGATTACACTGCCTTTAATCGGAGATTTTTCCATTAAAAATCTCTCCTTGCCGGTTTTGACAATTATTCTAGGTATTTTAGATGGTTTTAATCCTTGTGCGATGTGGGTTTTATTATTTCTAATCAGTTTACTCTTGGGTATGCAGGACAAAAAAAGAAGGTGGATTTTAGGGACAGCTTTTATCATCGCTTCAGCTTCAGTTTATTTTGTTTTTATGGCTGCCTGGTTGAATTTATTACTTTTTATTGGATTCATTGTTTGGGTGAGAATTATTATTGGGCTTATTGCATTAGCCGGAGGAGGTTATAATCTTCGGGAATTTGTTGTAAATAAGGATGGAAGTTGTAAGGTAACCGGAAGCGAAAAGCGCAAAAAGGTTTTTGAGCAGTTAAAAGAGATAACCCATCAGAAGCAATTTATTTTAGCTTTTTTAGGAATTATTCTTTTAGCTTTTGTGGTGAATTTAGTCGAACTTGTTTGTTCTGCTGGTCTACCAGTTGTTTTTACACAGATTTTGACCCTGAGTAAAGTTTCCTCTTGGCAATATTATGCATATATGTTTTTATATATCTTTTTCTTTATGATTGATGATCTCTTTGTTTTTTTCACGGCTATGATTACTATGGAAATGACTGGTATCAGTGGTAAATATAGTCGATTTTCACATCTTATTGGAGGTTTTTTAATGATTATAATTGGTTTATTACTTATTTTTAAGCCGGAATTATTGATGTTTAGTTAGTCTAAAAACTTAGAGTTTCAAATCGATGCGAAAAAAAATATTGTTTTTAATTATCATACTTTTAACATTAATAGTTTACCCTAATCCTATTTTTGCCCAATCAGAAGTCGAAAGTAGTTCGAGTTTTCAGACCGAAACTTTAGAAGCAAAAGTTATTAAAATTTTGGAGGAAAAAGATCATTTTCAAAAATTAGAACTTCAGATAAATATAGGCTCTAGAAAAGGAGAAACTGTAATTGTCGAAAATGGCGGTGGTGAGGTTGAGTCAGTATACATTCCTATGTACAAAGAAGGGGATCAGGTTGTTTTAATGAGACAGTCTAGCGATAATAATCAAGAGATTTTTTATATCACTGATTATGTACGCAGAAGTCCTTTATTTTGGTTAGTATTATTCTTTTTGGTAATAGTATTAGTTGTAGGAAAATGGAGAGGTTTAAGCTCTCTTTTTGGTTTAGGACTAACTTTTTTTGTTATTTTAATGTTCATCGTTCCCCAAATTGCCAGTGGAAGAGACCCGGTTTTTATTACTATTGTTGGCTCTCTTTTGATTCTTCCCCTGACTTTTTATCTTTCACATGGAATAAATAAAAAGACTCATATTGCTCTTTTGGGAACCTTTATTGCAGTTATTATGACTGGGATTTTGTCAGGATTGTTTATCTATTTTGGAAAGCTTACTGGATACTTTTCTGAAGAGGTCGGAATCTTAAGTGCGCTTAAAGCTGGTTCTATCAACATGCAAGGTTTACTTCTGTCAGGAATTATTATCGGAACTTTAGGAGTTCTTGATGACATTACCATTTCTCAGGCGGCAATTGTAATGCAGCTATATGAAATCTCCGTTGGCAAAGTGAGGTTTCAAGAGATTTTTAAACGAGCTATGGAAGTGGGGAAAGATCATATCGCGTCGATGATAAACACTTTATTCTTGGTTTATACAGGAGCATCCTTACCGTTATTACTGCTTTTTACAAATAATCCACGTCCTTTTTTAGAACTCATTAATTATGAACCTATTGCCACAGAAATTATTCGAACCCTAGTAGGAAGTATCGGCTTAATTATGGCGGTACCGATTACGACTTTAATAAGTATTTATTTTATGAAAAGGAATACTTTATATCTTGATAAAACCAAATACCGTAGTTAGTATCTTAGATCTACTTCATCTCCAATACGCCAATAAGTAACGCCTTTAATTCCATAATCGGCTGCCAGTTTTTTGCGCAGATCAATTGACTCCTGATTTTGAAAAACCACAATGTGATTTTCATCATTATCGTTTGTATATTTCCCAATCGCTTCACCCCAATAATCATTAAACTCAACTTCAAAATCATAAGCAGCCGTTACTTTTTTGATTTCATCGTAGTAATAAGCAGAGGCTTCTTTAAGATTTTCACCTGTTCGCATATATAAAACCGGATAGTACTCAATTTTTGGTAAAGCGGGACGCTCCGTGAAGTCGAAAGCGTAGGTGGGAATACCAATCACTAGTTTTTCGCGTGGGACACCGACGTAAATAGCATAGCGAATGACATCTTCCACCCAAGCGATTGGGGAGACTGGTCCATAATAAATACTGGTTCTGTTGGTATAGTCATAGGTCATGATTCTCAGTTCATCAGTAATTTTAGCAAGACGTTTATAGTCAAAGGTCTTTCGGGTTTGCGGTAAGGTGGTATAGAGAATATCCTCTTCTCCCCATTTGGAAACAGCTGTAAAGACTAGCTTTTTATTATTTTCATGTAGTATTAAGGCGAGCGTTTCTAAAAAGTTATAAAAAAGCTCGTCGTCATCCAGATAAACTGATTCATAATCGAGATCGATGCCGTCATAATTATTTCTAGTTACAATCTGAATAATTTCGTTAAGATGTTTTTCACGGTATTCTATGCTATTGAGCATGGAACTTAAGGTATCCGCGTTAAAAGTCGTAATCGTAGGAATAAGTTCAATATTATTATTCTTTACAAATTGGATGAATTCTTCGTTATTGGTGCTTGCATTTGGTTCTAAAGAACCATCTTCATTCAAGTCGTACCAAAAAGGACTGATACTAGAGAAGGTATCTTTTTGGGTTCGTAAAGAGTTGAAGCCATCCTGAAAGTCCCAATCGGGAATCCAACCCGTTATTTGGATCTCTTCAATCTTTTTGGCTTGCTTTTCAATATTTCGGATTTTTTCCAATTCCGATTCTGATTCTGATTGGGAAGAATTTAGATAACAAAAGTTGAGAGGACAACTTCCTTTATTTGAAAATAACAGATATCCTTCCCCAATGATTATGGAGAAGAGAAAGATAATAAAAAATATCAGTAGTAATTTCGGTAATGTTTTCATTATTGGTTATCTTAACATATTAATATCTAAAACTGCATTTTTTTGCCAATACAGGAAAGTTAAGTATATAATAGTTTAGACTTATAACTTCATCCTCTCATAAAGGAGACGTATATGAAAAAAGTTCTTTTTTTTCTACTTATAATTTTTCTTTTAATTGTATTTGGAATCATATTTGTGCTTGCTTATTTGGGATATATTCCCGGATTATCAAAACTCCTTGGAGCAGAAACTCCTCGAGATCTGGGAATTACTTATACAGAGGCAGATAAAACTGCAGCGAGAGCAAAAAGTAAAATAAAATATGAAGAATTACCAGCGACTACTTCTGTGGAGAAAAGTTATAAATTCAGCGGAACACGAAAGATAAATAATTCCTGGAGTTCCGCCGAAATGACGGCTTTAATGAATAACCGTCCCTGGAAATATTGGCCGATAAAAGATGTGCAGATAAAGTTTAATGCTGATGGAACTGCAGAACTCTCTGGTGTTGTCATAAAAGACAAGCTAATTGGTTACGCCCAGGCAATCGGAGTCCCTCAGGAAGTGGTGTCAACTGTTGTCAGCTTTCTTCCTCCCACTCCGACTTTCTATTTAAAAGGTAAAGCTTCCCTAGAAGAGAACAAGGTGAAAGATTTTGAGCCACAAGCAGTATATCTTGGGAAGATGCCTTTACCCGTTGATACTTTGATGGCTATTCTTGATGATAGAGGTTTTAATCCGACCTATGCGGCTGATCCAATCTCAGAGCTTTCCAAGTACCAGGGAAAGAGAGAAGCGATTATCAGTTTTATCAATGATAAACTAGCAAGTTTGACTGGATTCTATGCAAAAGAAGCTTACTTTGGAGATGGTAAACTGTATTTTGACGGTAATTTGTCGGAAAAAGAAGCAACGGTTAGATAAAGATAATTATTCTTAATTTATTATTTCTATCTTTTTAAGGGAGAAATACTTGTAGTCCTTCATAATTTAGGCGTGATTATTTGGTTGTGAGGAATGATTACTTTTATTTTTACTTTTGTGCTTTACCAACTTAATTAATATGAGTAGGATAAAAAAAGAGATTCAAGAATTTTATAAATTTTTACGTTTTTCTCATCATGCTTTACTCATTTTAGTTGAGATTATCTCCGGAGCTTTGCTGAGTTTATTGATGTTGATGATTTTTGCGGAGATAACCGAAAAAGTATTATACGAACAGGTTTTATTTATTGATGTTAATTTTGCCGAATTTATTTACTCGCTTCGAACGCCCTTTTTAACGATACTCATGAATGTTATTACTTATTTCGGTTCTTCGGTTGTGATCTTCATCACAACCGTATTTATCATTTTAGTATCTTTTAGAAAGCATCGGAAGGAAGCGATCTTTTTTATCTTTACCTTATTTATGGGAATTACGATCAACTTCTTTTTAAAACTTATTTTTCAAATCCCTCGACCAAATATTGCTCCTCTAATAGTCGAAAATACCTATAGCTATCCATCTGGACATGCCATGAATTCCTTGGTTCTTTATGGGACAGTTTCTTACCTTACTTATCGTTATTTTCATAACAAAAAACTTGAAGCTATTGTAATCACAGTATCAATGGTTCTAGTTTTTTTAATCGGATTTAGCCGGATTTATTTAGGAGTACATTATCTAAGTGACGTCGTAGCTGGATATATCGCCGGATTTTTTTGGTTACTGATGTGTATTCTTATTGAAAGATCAATCCGCTTTCTAAGATTATTTATCAAATTTGAAGAGTGAGGATTTAATGATGACAAATCTGCAAAAGGTCAAAAAAATTATTAAAGAAACTAAGTACATGACGATTGCAGTTTCTGATTATTCTTATAACAACTGGATTGCTAATCTCTATTTCGCTGTTGACAAAGACTACAATTTTTACTGGTATTCTTCAAAAGACTCTCAACATTCAAAATACATCTCTGAGAACGGAAAGATATCTATTTCCATTTTCAATTCAGAGGCTATGATTAATGATGTGGATGCGGTTTATATTGAGGCAAAAGCACATGAAATAAAATCAAAAAAAGAACTTCTAGCAGGATGCCTATGTTATGCTAAGAAAATGTGGGAAACAAAGTTTCTCCTAAAAAGGGGAGGAATCCAAAAATTTGTAAATGCCTATCATGATTTTCAAGGAGATTCGGTCTTACGCATGTACAAAGCTGTTCCTCAGAAGTTTTGGAAGCTGGCTCCATCAAAAATTATTAATGGAAAATTTATGGATAGTCGTATCAAAGTTAATATTAGGTAAAGTTAATTCATATGATTGCTGATTTTAGATTTAATAGAGTTCGGTAATAAATCATTTTTATTTTTGACTCTTTTTGTTTCATTATGAACGCAATTTCTGAAAATGTTAAATCTTCCCAAATCTTTAAACGTATAATTTCAGTTCCTTCATTTAGAATTTTTTCTGTTGTTGTTTCTTTCTCAATTTTTTCAAGAAGGTTTTTTGTAAAAGCGGCTTCTGGTTGGTATTTTGGATAGCTTTTTTCTTTTAGAATAGTTTCTTTAATTGTATGTAGATTTTTATCTTTCATGTTTAATCCTTATTAATATTTTACTCAACTATAATAAATAAGTCGAAAAAATCTAAAAAGTCACAAACTTGTTCGGTTTACATGAAAATGCTACCATATTTATATGGTTACTCAAGCATTAATTGATTATATTCAGAAAATGATAAAATCTGGATTATGGTCTGAAACAGTTTTACAGCAACTTATGCAAAAAGGTTGGAAGAAAGAGGATATTGAAGTAACTTTGAAAATGATTCAATCTCATAACGAGTCGGAGGATTCTTTGCAAGGAAAAGAGCCTTTTATTTCGAAAACTTCAAACATTTCTAATGAAAAACACATTCCAATACCTTTATTCAAAAAAATAACGATGATTCTTGTTGATCCGATTTCATTTTTTGAGGAGATTAACTTTGAGAAAAAAATATGGAGAAGTCTTGTTTACTTATTGATTTTGTTTTTATTCTCTTATATTCTGCGGATAATTATTTGGTTGACATATACTGTTTTAGCAAATTGGGATAAAAATCCGGATCTTTTTAAGAATGATTGGACACTTTCTATCTTTAAGTCATTACTTTATTCAGTTTTCATATTTCAGACAAAGAGCTTTTTATTCTTTATTGTGACCGTCATATCTCTAATTTTAATTATCTCTCTATTGGCCTTTATTTTAAATAAATTATTTAAAGGACAGGGGAGTTTTTTTGATCTATTAAGAATATGCATTTATGGTTTTAGTCCATTAGTCATTATTCAGATTTTTTCGTGGCTAGATTTTTTTGATAAGTTAATGATAGTGAATGTGAATATTGGGAACGCATTTGAATACCTATTGCGTCAAAATACAATTTATATCAATTTAAATATTAACTATATTTTAGTATGGAGTTTAATTCTTATCAGTATTGGTTTTCAAAAGATAACTAAGTTAAATAATTGGAAATCGATCTTCTCAATTGTTATACCTTTTTCCCTTATATTATTTTACTTTATTATTACTTTTAAAATTATTCTTATTTCAGGCTTTGTTAGTCAAGTTATTCAATTTTAATCAATTCAAATTATTTTGCATAATAAAAGAGAGGGCTAGGGGAGTATGTGGGTGCGAGTGAAAAAAACATACTGCCCTAGGGGGCAAAGAGAGAAAGAAGCATATAGATACGGTTTTAAATTATAGGGTCAGATGTACGTATCTATCTGAGAAGTTTTTGTCTAAACTATTTTTATTTAGGAAACTTCTTATTAAATGCATGAAGGATAAAAGATCCACAAAAAGGGGTCTGCGACATTGTGTGTCGTAGATGCGTGGTCAACAGACCCCCTTTTGCGTGTGTGGCTACATTTGATCCAGGTTGAGGATCACCACGATGATGCTCGAGAGCGTCTCGCGGAGATACTTTTCCCAGGACAAAGGATACCGATTGGTGTAACCCCAGCACTGAGCAACTTCAACTGGACCGATATATTGGTCAGCTTGAGCTATCAGTTCGCCAAGGTCTTTCCTGGGGATCCTCTTCACAAGTTGTTTAACCACTTCTTCGGGGTTACCGATTCCATGGTCTTGCGTCTTGTTGACTTCTTTTGCAACCTTCCGAAGAAGTTTGCATAGAGTCATTTTGTTTGTAGCCATGAGCCACCTCCTTTGGAGCCACTGTTTGGCACAGTGCCAGATGAGTCCCGGGCCACCGGAAAGGACTCAGCCCTACGAAGCGATTAACAAGGTCAAAGAAATTGGTGATATATGACCTTTCGCTGTCCGGTTTAGAGGTGGTGGAGAAAAAACCTAGCTCTACGTGGTATCATGGCCGACGGAATTTTTCTACCGCCAGGCTGGTGGTCCGTTTGAGCGTACCCATACTTATCCGCAACAGAGCTAGGGATTGGAAAAACAGGATCTAGGTGTTTTCGAATGGATTCTGCCAACCAAGACCTTTGGCATTTAATGAATTTAAAATAGTATCGTAAGCCTTACGTGTAAGTCCTTGCTTTCCGTCAAGACAACCTTCAGCTTCTCCATCGGTAGCGGCCTCGAGCGTGTGGCAAATAGAAATTGCTTGATTTATGGGTAGGTGAAGAGTGATTATTTGACCGAAGAATTTTTCGATGTCAGCGGGATTTGAGTAATGCTCATCTTTCAGAGCTAGGTACAAAATCGCGGAACCCGTTTCGTCGCTCCAGAGAACAATCTCCAACCGAAAATCGTTCCGTCCAGATTCGTTTGTGAAAACCGCGATTCTAGTTGTGTATCCAGTTTTGCGAACGACATCAAATGCTTCACGTACGACTTGATTGAAAACCATCATCGTAAAATCGTGAATTCCGATGTAGTCGTCGGCGGCTGGGGTGCCGCAAAAGAGTTGGAAGACAACCTGACCATGCTCAGTATAGACCGGCAAGAAGTTGCCTTTGATTCCACTTGTTCGCAATCCGTGCATGCCCAGAATTTCTTGGGCTTTAGTTAAAAGGATGGTTTTAGGTTTTGTGTTCATAGGTCCTCCTCGAACCTGTCCTGCTTCCTCGGCAGGAGTGAACATTTGAATGGTTGGTTGAATTGAATTGGTTGGTGTTAAACGAACGAATTCTCGAATTTTTCGATAGACCTTCCTTTCTTTTTCTTTGATTTTGGATAGGCGAGCTTGTGAGCTCGAATCTTTTTGGCTTTATGCCAATGGGATTAGTGAAGGAAGAAGAGTAATTTCTTTCCTCGCTATTCCCATTGGGAAAAGCCATTTTCAAGGCAATAACCTTGATGCATTATGCTTCAGTTTTTAAAGAACAATGATGATTTTTACCACTAAAAAATAAATGGAAAAACCACAAATAATGGCGGGAAGTATATCATATATTGATGTGAATATCAAAACTATGGGATTGAAGTTGGAATTCTGAAATTATTTGATTCCTTCGGTTAAAGAAACGATTTTATAGCCTTTATTCTCAATATAAGTAAAGACCTCGTCAAGGATTTCTCCGGTAATATTGTCTCCAATATGCATAAGGTAGATAGCTCCATTTTCGAGATTGTCATAAATTCTTTGTTTTACCTCATTTGCGGTTATCC
This sequence comes from candidate division CPR3 bacterium GWF2_35_18, assembly GCA_001771135.1. GTDB lineage: Bacteria > Patescibacteriota > CPR3 > CPR3 > GWF2-35-18 > GWF2-35-18. Next base: position 24,108 of record MESW01000002.1, read on the forward strand.
CTTCACTTTCCTTCCAGTCTAGGGCGTCAACTGTCCAATAAACCGATCGGTAACCTTCAATAGACGCAATATCAAGAATATGGGCATTTCGCTCTCCGTATGGCGGGCGGAAATATGGTTTTGTAGTTTTTCCAGTTAATTCCTTTAAAATAACTTCGGTTTTGGCAAATTCGTCTTTGATCTCGGCATCAGTCTTTTCCGTTAAATGAGGGTGATCGTAGGTATGGTTAAAGATTTCATGGCCGGCAGTATCAATTTGTTTTATTTCATCTTGATTTTGTTCTGCCCACTTTCCGGTAGTAAAAAATGTAGCGGTAATGTTGTGTTTATTTAGAGCAGAAAGAATTTCGTCAATCGATTGGTTTCCAGATCCTCCGTCAAAGGTAAAAATAACCTGTTTTTTGTTTGTATTACCCCAGACAATTTCTTTAGGGGTTTCGGTCAATTCTTCCAGTTCATTTGGATTTTCCTCTTCTTGTAATTGTTCTGAAGGGGTTGTTTCTGGTATTTCTATCGGATTATCCTCTTGAAAAGTATCTTCATTACTGCTTTGACTAGACTCTGTTGTTTTATTAGTTTCAAAATATCTGTTTTCAATGGGTTCAGTATTAGTGAGAAAAACTATCAGGATTATGCTGATAATTATTGCCAAAGTAAAAAAGGCGGTTACTAAAACCACAATTTTGTGAGCGAATATATCTTTCATATGTTCTATATTTTATCTTAAAAATAGATTAAAAGGAAATTTTTTTGTCCTATAGCTTAGTTATGTTATGCTGGAATTATCGTCTTTTATCTTTTTCTAAGGAGAAATTATGGAAGTTCAAGATCCTATTCCTACAACAGAAGAAACTAAATTACCGCAGAAAGTTCACTCAAAAATTCCTTTAATTTTAATTATTGTCGGAGTCGTTGTCAGTATGATCGGCATATATCTTATTGCAGTAAATAGTAATAAAGATAATGACGATAATGCTAATTTTCAGAATAATGAATCTCAAACGGTTTCGAATATAGTGGCAATTCCGGAGAAAGTTTTGAATAATAAATTCGGTTTTCTATCAGGGGGAGAAGAAGAAAATCCTTTTGTGAGTAATACTGGAGGTGCTTGGGTTCGTCCTCATCCAGGTCCATTTCTGTGGGACGATATGCAGACAGGTAAAAACGAAGAAATTTCTTTTGTAAAGACTGATAAAATTGTGAAAGCGCAACAAAATCAGGCTTACGGAACCTTGGTTACCATTTGGCCTTTTGCGGAATGGGATCAGCTAAATAACTTAGATGCAGATAGATGTCAGGTAAATAGTGAAGACGAATTTTTACCGCAAAATGATCAAAAAGGCCACAGTGATTATCTGCCTCTTCATCGATGTAATCCACATAACTGGGAGAGCTACGAAACCTGGATTGCCGCTGTGGTCGAGCGTTATGATGGGGATGGTAATGATGATATGCCGGGATTAACAATTCCCATTAAATACTGGGAAATTATGAATGAGCCAGATCTTTCTTATCAGAATGCCGATCCTTTCTTGGTCTTTTATAAAGAGGGTCCAGAAGAATATGCCACTTTGTTAATTAATACCGCGAGAGTAATTCGCGAGACTGATTCGGAAGCGCAGATATTAATCGCTGGTGCGGCCGGGGGTGATGAGCGTTTCTTAAATTTTTACAGATTGGTTTTTACTAATACTGCAGCTTTACAATCTTTTGATATTGGGAATGTTCATTGTATCAGCAACGATCGAGAGACTCATGATTTCAATGTGGGAGAGTATAAGAAAATGTTATTGAGTTTCAGTCTGGATAATCCTATTTGGGTCACAGAGGCAGAAGCATTTTATGGTCAGAACGCAGAAGAAAACTATGAATTTACCAAAAGAAGTACAGAAGGCGCTATCGCAGCACAAGCAGAGAAGATTTTTTACACTCGGTATGACTTTGACGACTTTCGAAAAGATATGTCAGTAGCAAATGAGGTTCAGGCAGAATCAATAGAAGACAGCACGAATAAGTATCGAACAATTATCGGTGATTTTTAGATTGTAAAGATCAACAATTGTTTTTACAATAGACATTTCTAGTTCAGAGTCTTCAGTTTTTGAAGAAACAGACTTTTCCTTTTTTTAAGCATAACAAATAGAAAATTAGTAATAAAAATTAAAATTTGAAAGAAAAAAGTATTTACACTTGTAATAAAAATAGAGAGATTAAAGGAAGGAGGACGATGATGGAAAATAACATCTATACCATCAAGACTCAGCTTTTAAGGAAACAGCTTATACATCACTTTAAGACTAGGCGGACCTAATAAAATATAAAACGGCTCTTTGAAAAAAAGAAGGAGGCTTATAGCCTCCTTCTTTTTTTCTTTGTTTGCATTTAAATATCAAGAAATATACAATACTAGGTAATAGTTTATTTATTTAAGGATGCGTTATGAATGACAACTCGAATCAAATAAGAATTTTAATTATTGAAGACGAAAACTTCTTTTTAAAACCGCTTTCCAATGCTTTTAAAAAAGAAGGGTTTAAAGTTTCCGAAGCCATGAATGGAGATGCCGGATTAAAGAAAGCAAAGCATGAAAAACCAGATCTGATTTTCCTGGATATTATTATGCCGGGTATGGATGGATTAGATGTGCTGATTAACATGCGCCAGAATAAAGGTTCTAAGAATACTCCAGTGGTCATTTTAACCAGTGTTGAACACAGCATGCGAGAATCAGAAATTGATGTCGACAAAGCTTGTATTCGCATTTTAAAGATTAATGCCGAGATTTCTCAATTAGTCGAATTCATGAAGCTTTTCCGTGATAAATACTCTCAAAATCAAGAAAAGAATGTCAAAAAGTTTTTAGAGGGATTAAAAAAAGAAGTGAGAATCAAGTAATCGATTTTTGTGGTAAAGGTATTAAAATACTCGTTGTTTTCTTATATCTTTGATATTCTAGATTATCTTTGTATATATTATTGTATCTTTTTTCTAAAGGCGGAATTCCGCTTACAAATATTAGTAAGAAAGTAATATATAGAGGACCAATTACTCCTAAATATGTTAAGCCAGATAAAAGGTTTATGGTATAAATAAAAACTCCCCACCAAATTATGATTTCCCCAAAATAATTAGGATGTCTTGAGTATTTCCAGAGTCCAGTTTTAATCCATTTTCCTTTGTTCTTTAATTCATTTTTGAAAACATATTTTTGATAATCAGCTACTGATTCAATTATTATCCCTATCGTAAAGAGCAAGATCCCTAATAGATTATTTATATTAAGATAATAGTTTTCAGATTCCACACTTAAACTTATAAAGATACTAGTAGGAATCATAATTATCCAAATAGATAATCCTTGTAATATCCAAAATTGGAGGAATTTTTTGAAGTTTTCTCGCACACCATCAAAACGGGTATCCTTTTTAATTTTTAAAATTCTAATAAAAAGATAACTTACTAAACGAATACCCCAAATAATAACACAGATAGCGATCAAAATTTGAGAAAGGGACGGGTTTGGATGTTTTAATAGTAGATAGATAACGAGAATTATGAATGATACTCCATAAGAAAAATCGGTGAGTTTGTCGGTTTTCATTATTGCTGCAAATATGAAAAAAAGAAATTGCAGGATTAGCGCTAATAATAGGGTAGTCATTAAATTATATGGGTCAGAAATATTTATGTTCATAATAATCCTTTCATGTCTTCTGGTATTTCTGATGTATATTCCACCAATTCTTTTGTCATCGGATGTACAAAAGAAATTTTATAAGAGTGTAGTGCTAACCTCCGGAATTTTAGACTAAAATCTTTACGGAAAGCATAGACACTTTCTCCAAGAATAGGATGACTAATCTCTTTAAATTGAATTCGAAGCTGATTAGTTCTTCCAGTTATCGGCTTTGCTTTAACAACCGTAAATCCAGGTCTCCTCGTTACTACTCTATATTGTGTAATCATTAATCTTTTGTAATTGTCATACTTACTTTTGCCATAACTTTTTAATACCCCATGGTCTTGACGCAATGATCCATGAATAAAGGCAAGGTATGATTTCTTCACTAGTCTCTCTTCAAACTGTTTCATAATTTCCTGTTGATTCTTTTTCCCTTTGGCAAATATAATTAATCCCGATGTCTCCCGATCGATCCGATGACAAGGGTAAGCATTTACCTCCTCGCCACGACTATTAAGTTCATCATTAATTAAATGAGAGAGGGTGTTTGTTTCTCCTTTGGGAGTGGGAATAACCAGCATTCCACTTGGCTTATCGATCACAATTATGGATTTATCTTCAAAAATAATGTGGTATTGCGACATTAAAAGCTCACTTTCTTTTGTTATACCAGAATTAATCTTGGTTATACCCCAACTACAGCTATTTTAGGATAGATCAAGTTGGGTATATTTTGACAGTTTTATAGTTTCTTGGCAAGCGATTCGGACATTAAGATGTGTTAGAATATGATTTATGGAAGATTTACAATTAATTCTCAAAAAGGAACCAAAATACCGTTTGAAACAGGTAAAAGAAGCTGTTTATCGTGATTTGATTGGTAATTGGGATTTTGCCCTTACTTTACCTTTGTCTCTCCGAAAACAGTTAAACGAAAAATTACCGCTAGAAATTAAAGCCGAGATTTTTGATAGTCGAGATCAAAAAACCACCAAAGCTCTAATAGAGCTTCAGGATGGAAATAAAATTGAAACCGTTTTGATGCGGTATTCCGAAAAAAGAAATACGGTTTGTGTTTCTTCTCAGGTGGGTTGTCCGCTTTCCTGTACTTTTTGTGCTACCGGTAAAATGGGACTTATCCGAAATCTAACGGCAGATGAAATTGTAAATCAAGTTCTTCTGTTTGGGAGAATTATGAAAAAAGAAGAAGATAAGGTGACAAATATCGTTTTTATGGGTATGGGAGAGCCATTTCTAAATTACGATGAAGTAATTAAAGCCATCAAAATTCTGCATGATCCAGAGGGTATGAATCTGGGAATTCGTCATTTTTCATTGTCGACTTCAGGAATCACCGAAGGTATTGAAAAGTTCGCGTTAGAAAAAATGGAAGTTAATTTGGCTATTTCTTTACATTCGCCGACTCAAGAACTTCGGGAAAAGCTGATGCCGATTGCAAAGAAATACCATTTAACAGAGCTTTTTAAGGCCATTCAAAGTTACCAAAAAATAACTAGACGCAAGGTGATGTTTGAATATTTAATGCTTCAAGATCTCAATGATAGTATGGATCAAGCTCTACAGCTGTCAAAATTACTACGAGGTTTGTCTTGTATGGTTAATCTGATTCCTTATAATGAAACGGGTGTATATAAAGCTTCCTCAACTCAAGCGATTAACAATTTTCGCCGAATTCTAGAAGATAATTATATTGAAGTAGCTCAACGTTATCGTTTTGGAGAAGATATTAAGGCTGCCTGTGGACAGTTGGCAATAAGAAAAAAAGGCTAGCTGAGGTTTTTGTAGAAAAAATCTCCTTAGAGGTACTATCTAGAAGATTGATTCTATCAATAATTTCGCAAGACTTGAATCCTTGGATATCATACCATTTATATGGTTCTTTGATGTCTTTATATGAAGAAGTAAAGACGTATTTATATCCTTTTTTTACAAGGTATTTTTCTTCAATGTACATGTGGATTATAAGTGGTTGACACTTCCAAAGAAATCAAACTTTAATACTCCAATAATCACTTTTTCTAGTTTTGCAACAATTACCTCTTTTTGGAGTATTTGAAATTTAAGAATTTTTGATTGTAGGTTTTTTGAGTCTGTAGTTTTTTGATGCTATCGCAGTTTGTTACTCTTGAAAACCGTGTAATTACGCTTTCCATGAGAGTTAATTATACTATTTTTCCTTAAAGTAAAATCGCGGCAATTTAATTAGAGAAAAAACGAAAATCGATTCGAAAAATAAGCAGAAAATAAATTCTTTTCTAAAGCATAAAAAAACTTTTTCTATCCTCAGCTTTTATGCTAGAATACGCTCATATACGCAACTTTTTCAGAATTATACCCAAGTAATTCCAGGTTACAACTCAAGATGTTATTATTTGGGTAATACGCATCTACATTTATTGCAAATTAGAGTAAGATGAGTATATAAGTTGACCTTTAGATAGAGGAAAAACATGTTATTTTTCAGCATGCTTATCAACGCTAAAGTAATTGATAGCACAAATCATAAAATTGGTATACTTACTGACGTTATTGTTCCTCTCAATAATCTCTATCCCAAATTATCTGCATTCAAAGTGAAGTTAAAAAATAAAGAGAATTTAATTCTTGCTATCTCTTCAGTAGAATCAATTGGTCAGGGTGTTATTACTTTGAATGTTCGTCTTCCGAAGGAGTCAAACTATAAAATTAAATCTCAAGAAGGTTTTCTTAAAGAGCATGTTTTAGATCGGCAGCTTATCGATACAGAAGGAATCAAGATCGTAAGAGCAAATGACATTGCTTTTGGAAAGATTCATAATCAAATGGTCGTTACTAGTATTGATATTAGTGCTTCAGGAATATTTAGACGTTTAGGTCTAGGAAATATTCCCTTTATCAATAGACAGCAACCTTTACTCATTCCGTGGACAGAAGTTACTTTGATTGATTCTCCCAGTTTGCAGTTACAGATAAAAAATAATGATATGTTTATTAAGAATCTTCACCCAGCAGATATTGCGAATTTGATTGAAGATTTGAATATTAAGAGGGGGGCTGATTTTATTTCCCAGTTTGACCCTGATATTGCTGCTTATATTTTTGAAGAGATGAGTGATGAGCGTATAGAGGCTTTAATTAAACATCTTGGAGTTAAAAAAACCGGTGATATCTTGGAAAAGATGTCTCCTGATCAGGTAGCAGATATTCTGGAAAATCTTTCTAAAGATAAAGTAAAGGAGATTATGGCGGAGTTAAAACCAGAAGAAAGTCAGGAAATTATGCATTTAATCAAATATGGAGAGAGGGAAGCCGGAGGGCTTATGACTACTGACTTTTTCATTGCTCGACCTGATTGGACTGTAAAAAAAGTAAAGAAGGAGTTACTAAAAGGAAAAGAAGAAATTAAAAGTGTGAGTTACGTTTACATCACTGATGAAAGAGGTTGTTACGTCGGAGTTCTATCCTTAAGAGAATTACTTCTTTCTAAAGACGATACTAAAATTAGGAGTATTATGGTTACTAATGTATTTTCAATTCCTCCGAAAGCTTCGATTAAAGAAATTGCTCACAATTTAACTAAATACAATCTTTTCTCCATTGCCGTTACGAATAAAAATGACAAACTGTTGGGAGTAGTTATGATTGATGATATTATGCGTGAACTATTTCCGGAGGCTTAAAGCATGGCATCTTTTCAAAAAAGCTCCTCTAATTCTTGGTTTAAAAAAATAGCTATTTTTCTCTCGGTTCTTGGACCGGGAATAATCGCTGCTAATGCGGATAATGATGCCGCGGGGATTGCTACTTATACAATTTCCGGAGCTCGTTATGGTTATGGTTTATTATTTTCTTTATTTATCATAACTTTTGTTTTAGCCGTAACTCAGGAAATGGGAACTAGAATTGGAGTTGTTACCGGTAAAGGTTTGGGAGGAGTTATTAGGGAACGTTTTGGACTCAAATTGACAATGTTAGCAATGTTTTTTATGGCAATTGCTAATGCGGGAGTCATCATTGCCGATATGGCTGGAATTGCAGAATCTATGGAATTATTCGGTATTTCTAAATATATTGCGGTGCCGATTATTGTATTTATTTTGTGGCTACTTTTATATAAAGGTTCTTTCAAAAGAGCTGAAAAAATCTTTTTAGCTCTTTCAGGAATATACATTGTATATATTGTTACTGCTTTTTATACCAAACCCGATTGGGGAGAAGCTTTAACTGCCTTAGTAAAGCCTCATTTACAATTTGACAGGCAGTATTTACTTACTCTTATTGCTTTGATTGGAACAACCGTGACCCCTTGGGGACAGTTTTTTATACAATCATATGTTGTTGATAAAGGAATTCGCTTAAAGCATTATGCTTATGAGCGTTTAGAGATTTTTATTGGTGCTTTTATAACTGATTTTTTCAGCTTTTTTGTTATTGTAACGGCCGCAAATACTCTATTTAAAAACAATATCTTTGTAGATACAGCTTCTCAAGCAGCTTTATCTTTAACTCCTCTAGCAGGGCATTATGCTTCAATACTTTTTGCGGTTGGATTTTTGAATGCTGGGATTATGGGGGCAAGTATCGTTACTTTAGCGACTGCTTATGCTATCTGTGAAGCTTTTGGATTTGAATCTGGACTTGATCGTAATCGCAAAGAAGCTCCGATTTTTTATGGGATAATTATCACTTTACTTATTGGAAGTGGATTGATTGTTTTGATCCCGGGATTACCATTATTTCGTATAATGCTTTTATCTCAAGGGCTTAATGGGATGCTTTTACCGATTATTTTAATCTATGCTTATAAGATTATCAACGACAAAAAAGTTATGGGAGAGTATAAAAACAGTAGAATCGCAAACATTATTACTTTAACCGCGCTCGGATTATTGGTTTTCGCCTCAATTCTGGTGCTAATCTCGAGCTTTTAATTTATTTTAGGATAAAAAGTTGGAAAATAGTGACAATTCCAGCGGAAATACAGGCGAAATAGAGAATGATAGAAAGGTCGGAGACTTCTTTAAGAAGTCTTTTTTCCTGTTTAAGGTGTAGGGTGTGATGATTATGATTTCTTTTTACGGTTTTGTTTTTTACTAAATAAGTCATAGATAATCTTTAAAATAAGAAAATGAAACGAAGTGAGATATTATATAAAAAATTGATTAATAAAACAAGAGGGAAAGATAGTTAAAAAGTAGAATTTTGAAGTATAAATTTAATCATCTATTAGAAGAAAATCGAATAATAAAATCTATGATATCAAGATTGCATCTTATTTTTAAATCAGTTTTGGTTTTTCCTGGAATTTCAGTACAAATACTATAAGGAGTATGTTCAAGATACATCTTGTGTTCAAAAGATCCGTCTTCATGATCCATGAAAATACCTTGTGAAGCAACTTTACCGTACATTTTTTTCATATGTCGGATTGGAAAAAACTGAGATACTTTATTCACAATTTTTCGGTAAATTGCTTCATTATTTTTATTATATGCATATAGATAAAAATATTTTTCATCACAATCATCATGTAAAGCATGAAAAAAAAATATTTTTTCGTTATACAAACTTTTTAATAAATATTTATTTTCGGTTAGTAATTTTTGGGGATTACAAAAACATCTATTTAAATCTTTTTTCTGATAGTTATATCTACTATTGGTGTTAAACCCATACGGATTGGCTACGGGAAAGATAATTATTTTAAGATATAAGGGAAGATCATAACGATTCAAATTATTTATAAATTGAAGAATAGTCAAAGGCCCTGATTTTTCATGACCGTGAATTCCAGAGGAGAAACATATTGTTTTTCGTGCATTGTATCCGTTAATTACAATTTTATATAACGGGTAATTTTTGTTAACATTGCCAATTTTAAGAAAATCCAAATTTTTTTTACTACAAGCGATTTTTAATTTAGAAATATAATGAAGGTATTCATTCATGAGGGTCGGTTAATACAGAGAATAATTCTTTTTCTATCATTTCAAGACGATTTAAATCTTTTGCTAAAATCATGTATCCAATTGTACCAATTGCTAAGAAACTTACAATGCTGGGTATAACTCCTTCACCTTTTTCTTTTGAAAATAGAAGATGTGATATTTTTTCTTTAAATACTGAGTAGTTATTAATTTCTTTTTTTACTGGAAGATTATCACGTGAGAATACTGAAATTTTATTTTGAAAATTTTTCCCAAAAAGATGAGTCGCCGTTTCAAAAATATGAGTTCCCCCAGTTCTCCGTAGATTTGATTCGACCGCGTAAACATTGTGTTTTTTGTCAATTATAAGGTCAATGTCGAAATTCCCCCTATATCCCTGTTCTATAAGTGCTTCTCCAAATCTTTTACAGCTATCAACAACACGATTAATATCAAAATTAAAATAATTTTCAATTTTTTTTGAGATAATTATTCCTTCAAAATAATTATCTTCTCTCAGTCTTTGAAGGCAATTATATTGATGTTTGAGATCTCCGTTAATTTTAAATTCAATTGAAGGGCTTCTATCATAAACTGAAGTGTTAGTTTCAATAAATTCTTCAACGACAAAATTTTCTTCAAACCACATCTTATCATTATGTTTTTCTGTTAGGTATTTTTTGAATTCAATTTCATTGTTAGGAAGGTTAGAGATATTATAAGGAACTATTCCAAATCCACTTGTTCCGCGATTATATTTAAATACAAAATTAGTATTTTTTTGATAAAACCACCAGGCAGCATCCAGTGCTTCTTTAAGGTCGTTAACAATAAATCCAGGGGGAATTTTTACAAAACTATCTTTATCAGTAGCTCTTTCCCAAAGTTCTCGAAATCCTACTTTACAGTTATAGTGGTCACGAATAAAACGATTTTTTGGAGAGATGGTTTCGGGTGTAGTAAACTGTAATTTATTTTGTTTTAATATTGTCAGGAGTTCAAAAAACTCTGAAGTGGCATAGTAGGGAATGATTTCAATATCTGGATTTTCCCTAATTATCTTTTGTATTTGATTTAATAAGGTTTTGTCATCCAGAATATCTTTACATATAGATTCTGAATATTTATGGGGATAGAGGTTTATTATTTCATAACTTAAAATTCTACGAACATCTTCTAGAAATTCATGATTTAAAGGTAGAGAGGTGATTAAAATTTTAGAATTATTAGCATAAAAAACAGCGCGATCAGATTCTAAAATATCTGATTGTATGAGTTTTTCGGCTTCTGTCGGATCTGACTTACGGTATGTTTGGTAATATGTTTCAGCTAAGTTGGAGATAATTAATGATTTATATTGCATGAGAAAATAGTTATTTTAGTTCTAACTTTCGGAAGAGATTTTTATATTTAGAAATAAAAAACTTTACCTTATCAAGGGGAATTGCCGGTACATAATGATTATTAATTCCGGTCATATCAGTTGCCATGCATAAAGCATTCAAAATAGCTTCTTCAGTGGAATCGACAACAGCCTCATAAAGAGGATCAAGTCGTGGATCGTCTAAAGACTGAAAGGTGTTGACCATATTCCGGCTACGGCGAGATAATTTATTAGCATTGGAAAACGCAATAATAATTTCTCCGGATCCATTTGCCGCGTATGATCCTACTCTTCCAATTCCTAAAGCAGAGCGTGTTGCCAGTTTTGAAAGTTGTCCCGGAGTTAAGGGAGCATCAGTTGAGACTACGGAGATAATACTTCCATACAATTCTTGACGTTTTTCAAGAGATTGGTATCTTTTTTCTAAAAGTTCTCCTATGGGAATTCCTCCAAAACGAAGATCTCGAATATTTCCAAAATTACTCATCACAAGAACTCCGATTGTGTATCCACCCATTTTTTGGGGGAGTTTTCGTGAAGAAGTTCCAATTCCACCGGCAAAATCACAGGTAATCATTCCAGTCCCACCACCGACGCAGCCTTCTTCGACTATTCCACTAGATGCTTTTTCAAGTGCTTCGTAAACATGTTGACTTTTAACGTGACGGCCAGAGATATCATTCAGCCAAGAATCATCACATTCTCCAACTAAAGGAATAATAACTTCATCTTCGATTCCGATTCGGGGATATTTTCGGACGTAAGACTTGACCATAGCTTCAGAACATGTTCCGACTGAAAAAGTATTTGTGAGAAGAATTGGAGTTTCAATCGTACCCCATTCCATGACTTGAGTGAGTCCCGAGAATTCTCCAGCTCCATTTAAAATAAATCCACCTCCAAAAATTTGGTTTTGGTATACATCATCTTTAGAGGGAATAATTGCCGTTACTCCAGTACGTACTGGTCCCATTCCTGGTTTAAGTTCTCCAGATCCTTGAATTAAAGTTACATGTCCCACTTTTACGCCTCTAACATCTGTAATCGCATTCAAATCACCAGTACGAAACCTTCCTATTGAAAGGCCAATATCTCGGACACGCATTCTTTTGGTAGGTTGTTTGGGTTTAAAAAATTCCATAGATATAGATTTAGAAACTACATTTACCATATTTTATCATATTTTCAGAAAAACCCCTGTTTATTATGGTAAAAACCTATATTCCATATCTTTTTTGCGCACTTTCTAGGATTTTCTGAATAACATCTTTAACACTCAGGCCATAAGAAGATGCAGAGATATAAATGGAAGCTCCTTCCTGAAGACAGGGGAGAGCGTTAATCTCAATGAAATAAAGCTTTCCGTCTTTTGAAAGTCGATAATCAATTCGTCCAATATCCTTGACATTCAATATCTCGTAAGTTTTTAATGATGTTTTTTGAATTTCTTTGATAATTTCTGGAGAAAGATCTTCGGCAATATTTACTATTACCTGAGAAGAGAGGTATTGTTTGAGCTTAAAATCGTATATTTTGTAATTACCTTGTTCGTGTTGTTCAAAGGTATATAGACAAGCTGGTAAGACTCCATGTGTTTCTGGAAATGCAGCTTGTAAGTAAGGAACAGTTAAATCAACCCCATCAACGAATTCTTCAATGATTATCCCTTCTGGAAACTGTTGGAGAAATTTTTCAAGATGGTCTTTCATCTCTGTAAGATTTTCATGAATATTTTTCAGAGATATTCCACGAGAGCTCCCTTCAAAATTCGGTTTAATAATGACGGGAAATCTTAGAGGAAATTTCTCAATGTCCTTCATTTTTTGGACAAAGATCCAGTTTGGAGTTCGAATGCCATTTTTGTGAAGCATCAATTTGGTGACACTTTTATCTAGAGTGACCGTACAGGTGTACGCATCTGATCCGGCAAAAGGAATTTCTAAATTATCAAATAATGCGGGACAGAAAGCTTCTCGGAATCTTCCATTTTGCCCTTCCGCGGTATTGAAAATAATATCTGGAGAAAATTCTTTTAAATCTCGAATAATCTCTGTAACGTCTTTTTTAACGTCAATCAATTTGACCGTATGACCAAGACCTTGAAGCTCTTTATTAACTAATTCTATAGTTTCCGGAGTATCAAATTCGGCTTCTTCCGGAATATCATTTTTTTGAATATTATAAGTAAAAGCGACTTTCATTTTAGCTCCTAAATAATTTAAATATTCCCATATTTTTGGGTTTTAAAATTAAATATTTTATTTTCATTAAAGGGAGAGAGAGAATATAATCATCGCCACAAGACGATGGAGGCTTGTCTTCATTATTTTCCATGTATGTGGTATTTAGTTTGACTTTTAAACCAAATACCCCTTTGTCTGTTTATCAAAAAATGATAAAAATAATATCCCAAATTATGCCTTTTTTTATAAAAATGTCAATAGAGTTTTCATTATGATAAAATGAAATTCTAAATAAAATATCAAAGAGAATAATTTTATGTTCAAAAAGAAACTTTCAATCTCAGAGAGGGGAGAAAAAGCTCCCGCCTCTCCGATTCGCAAACTGGTTCCTTTCTCTGATCAGGCAAAACAAAAAGGAATTAAAGTTTATCATCTTAATATTGGTCAACCTGATTTTCATATCCCTCCAGAGATTCAAAAAGAATTATTAGGTCAAAGTGCTAACCTAAAAATTCTTTCGTATGCACATTCTCAAGGAGAAAAGACGTTAATTGAAGCTTTTGTAAAATATTATGCCGATTGTGAGATAGATATTAAAAGTGAAGATGTTCTCATTGCTTCTGGAGGAAGTGAAGCAATTATTTTGGCGATGGCGGTAGTTTTAGATCCAAAAGATAATATGATTGTTTTTGAACCTTTTTATGCCAACTATTTGGGTTTCGGATCAATGTTGGAAACCGAGATTATTCCAGTGAAGTTAGATCCAAATAAAGGTTATCATCTACCTTCAGAATCAGAGATTGCGGCGAAGATAAATAAGAGAACCAAAGCGATCTTTTTTACAAATCCCAATAATCCTACTGGAACTGTTTTTACGAAAAAAGAGATGGAGATTATTTTGAAGATTGCCCGTGAACATAATCTGTTTATTATTTCTGACGAAACATATCGTGGTATCTGTTTTGATGGAGTAAAAAGCTATAGTATGTTAGAGATAGCACAAGAGATAGACAGAGAAAGAATTATTGTTGTGGACAGCCTTTCTAAAAGAATGAATATTACCGGAGCTAGAATTGGAGTCGTTATTTCAAAAAACAAAGAAGTTATGAGTGGGGTTTTGAAGTACGCACAGGCGAGGCTTTCTGTTGCCACTCTAGAACAACTGATGGTCGTTCCGATGTTAAAAAATTGTATACCGTATGTTGAAGATTTAGCTAAACATTACAAAAATAGAAGAGATGTGTTTTTAAAGGAATTGGAAAAGGGTTTGGAAATAAAAATCCATTATCCGGAAGGAGCTTTTTATACGATGTTAAAGCTTCCGGTTAAAAGTTCTGAAGACTTTTGTAAATGGTTACTGACCGATTTTTCTTATAAAAATTCTACGGTAATGCTTGCTCCCGGTTCGGGGTTTTATGCTACTAAAGGAGAAGGTAGTAATGAGGCTCGAGTAGCTTTTGTTTTGAATGAAGAGGAGCTTAAGAAAGCTGCAGAGGTTTTGATTCACGGAATAAAAGAGTATCAAAAATTGGGTTAGCAATTATTCCCAGGTCAAGTGAAAGATTCTTTTAACCCCGATCTGTTCGATTTTAATTTGAGGTATTTTTTGAAAAGAGCGGACGCCTTCTTCTATTAGTCCTTGAAAATAAGTTTCCGGATAAGGATCATTTCCAAAAACAAAATCAGCTTTATTTCCCTGCATATTTTCAATATCACAATTTAGTCCGGTGTAAAAAGTTTCCATGAGTTTCTTAAAGTTTTCAATAGTTTTTTCTAGGGTGGATGAAAAAAGTTTAAAGATTACTTTTCCAATTTGGGTGTCCTGCATCAGTTTATAGTCCCAGATTCCTAATTTTCTGTACGCTTCGGCGTCAGTTTTGCCATAAATAATTTCGGCTGCAGTTTTTTGGCGGATTAAAGATTCTTCTATCGGATATAGTTTTGTGGGGAAGTAATGTTTTTTCTCAATTCTTTTATCAAACTCAGCAAGTCCGACTTTTCCTTTAACCTTAGCAACTTTTTCACGGTCATTATCAATCATGAAACCTCGTAGAAATACGGACATGAAATCTCCTTTGGTAAAAAGTCTTAGACAAGACAAATTAATTTTCGCATGAAAAATATAAAATTACAATTTTCTATAAAAAGTTTAATTATTTGTATTTAAGATAAAACAATGTTAAAATCACTGTGTTCTCAAGTATTGCGCATGTAAGAGTGAAAGGCTTTACTTGGGAGATAACAATTTACGGAAGCTTTTTGAATGATTCCTACTCTTTTGGCGCATCTTTTTTGCTCCCCAAACGGTTTCTTCACAAAGAAGCTCCTTTCCCTTTAAGGAGGTGAAATAAATAGTGAGTACTAAACTTTATGTCGGTAATCTCGATTACGGGATGAATGACGAAGCTTTAAATACGCTTTTCGCACAAGCAGGAACCGTTACAAGTGCTATGGTTATCATGGATCGATATTCTGGTCGTTCCAAGGGTTTTGGATTTGTAGAAATGGGAACTGAAGATGAAGCGCAAAAAGCCATTGAAATGTTCAATGGTAAGGAACAAAATGGACGAGCTTTAGTTGTTAACGAAGCGAGACCAAAAAAACCACGTACCAATGATTTCCAACGCTAAATAAAATAGCTTTGGATAACAAGAAGCCGCCCTCTCAATTTATTGAGCGGGCGGCTTTCTTTGTGATATCTAGCAAAATTTTCTTTTTAGATTTATTATGATAATAATAGTTTTAGATTTAAAAAGGATTTCTATGAAAACAAAAATAGGTAGATACTTAATTGCTGGGATATGGTTATTAGTTGGTTTCGGGAAATTTTTTATCGTGATTGCAGAGGTAATCTCTCAAAAAGCTTTGATTAGTCCAGTGATGGGAAAATTAGCCGAAGAAACAAACTTGTCTTTTTATCGTCAAATCTGTAATAACTATTATATTCCATATGCCTTATTTTTTATTTTTATGGCAACAACAATCGAAATTATCTCCGGTTTTCTGATTCTTAAAGGAAAAGTTTTTGCGAGATTTGGGTTTCTTGGTGTTTCCTTTATATTATTAACCTATTTGCCTTTCCATCATGGGGGAGCCTTAATTGGAAATTCAATTTTGCTTCTATTGCAAATAACTCTTGCTTTCCAAAAAAGTGAAGAAGATCTCTTGCAGGGGATTATCAAGAAATTCAAAAAATAATCCTAATGAGTGCTGTGTTTTCGTTTATTTATCATTGCATTCATGGCTTCCATACGTTCTGATTCTGTTAGTTGCCTGTAGGCTTCTTCAATTATGGTTTTAATACTTTCATTAACGTTTCCAGTTATTATAAACTTTTCGGCATCGATATTTCCGTTGGATAGAACATAACATGCGGCCATATTGTCTCGAGTGATATTGATGAGAACCTGTTGTTGTTCGTCTTCACTCAAATTTAATTCTGCGGCCATTTCTTTGATTTTCAGATTAAGTAACCCCAAATCCAAAGAGAAGAAAGAATTTTGTGCATTTCCTTCAGGATTTAAAACGCTGTTAGAATTGACATTAATTAATAATCCACCGTTTTGAGCTACATGTTCACCGTTAAGAGTAATAACTCTAACTCCCAAATCTTGTTCCATTTTTTGGATGTAACCAGAAACTTTGTTGTCAGAGGATTTTAAGGAAAATCCAAAGACATCTTCCGCTTCATCCATAGCAAGTAGACCTAAATATCCGCAGCCTACTGGGTTTTCAGTGCTACCATGAACATTATCACGATGGTTAAGAAGATGTAAATTATATTGTTCCGCTGTGTTTAAAATTTTCTGTCGATAGGCAAGATTGATTTCGCCTTTCACAGCTTCTATAGCATGGATAAGTCCTGCCGCTCCGCCAGGCAAGCGGAAATATTTATCATTTTCAGTTCTTTCAACAATATCTCTTTCGTCAGTGCAGGTTCCTTTAAGTTGATCAGCAAAATTAATTTCAATAAAAAGTTCTTGATAATTCGATACCGGATCTTCAGTTCCGCGGACTTGATGTTTCCATTTATTAACTGTTTTTAAAGTTTGTTCGGGGGTTTGATAGTTTTCCTTTGGAAAAATTACCGGAAATTTTGCTTGTTGTTCGTCGTGTATAGTTTCAGTCATTTTTTATCCTTTCATTTAATTGAAACCAAAATATATCATAAAACAGGGGAAACAGTAAACTGTTCCTGACTGCTTGCCTTTTGGGTCGATTTTTAGTACAATCGCGTGGTAATAGCCCCCCTTTTGAGGGGTCTTTTTGTATAGATCGCACTTTTAAATCATGAAATTATAATTTCTTCCAAAAAAGTGAATGATTGATTAGAAAAAACGGAGAAGCTCTTGCGGGAGCAAGATGAAAACAATTTTTATTGTTTTCATCTTGCTCCCCCTCAGAGCAGCGCAAAAGCGCATTTTACCCATCCGTTTTAGTTCCGTTTTGCTAAAGCAAATTCGGAGAAGGAGTTGATCTATCAGAAAATTGAATAAACTGTTTTCAACCATCAATCAATTTAACCAATCCAACCAATTTTATGGGAGAAAATTATGAAACCTCAATCGTATCGATTTACTCAACCACGTCAAACCGTGGGTTATGCCGCATGTCAGGACGACCGCGTGCAGGCCGATGTTCAAGTGATTTTAGCTGAAATGGGCTTAGCCCTTGGACATTACTGTGCGATTAACCTGGCTGGTGGCGCTGGTGTTCCGGATCTTATTGATCGTTTGCTTCCCGAACTGGAAGTTGATCACGAGCACCACAATCCCCAGGGTTGGTTACTGATCGGCCACGAGGAATGCGCCGCCGGTGCCAATCTAGATACTCTGTTTACCAATCTGGGACAGATTAAGCAACTCTTTCCGGATATGGTGGGTAAGCTTGTGATTGTTTGGCAGTTCAAGGTCGTTGGTTACCAGGAGAAGGAGTTTTGGGGTCATGTGTACCTCAATGTAGACGCCGAAACCTCGGTCACCTGGTACATTGTAGTTGGCGATGCGAAGGAGAGCGCGAAAGCGTTCGTACTTACAATGACTGGAAAAGATCTTCCCGGTCCTCATATTCTCTCCCGTGACTATACTGATCATGATGTGACGGTGATCGTCGCCTAAAACAATTTCTCAATCATGTGGCGACCGTCTGTCGCAAGACCTGTCCTTCTGGACGGTCGCCACATCAATTTGTATTTTGGAGGAACCTATGGAAACTGAAGTTGTTACCCTTGCCGGGTATCGGATAACCGTTACGGACAATGGTGAGAAAACCAATCGACTAACCCGCTATACTTGGAAAGTTTACGATCCAAGTGGTGAACCTATTGGTAGATTCACTGCAAACTTACAGAGCAATAAATTGCATGAGTTCAAAGAAGTACTTTCTACACGTTTTGAAGATCAACCATCTTTGTTACAGCAGTACGTTTCACTGGCGGCCGCTCTGTAAACAGGAAGGAGGATTATGAACGTCGGTTGGGCAATTGGTGTCGGAGCACTAATTTGGGCTATTGCTAGTCAGATGACACAGGTTTGTTGGGCAATTGCTCAAATTCAAAAGAACAAGAACAATCGTTCGTAAGACAACAGAAGAAAGGGAGAGAGATTCCAAGGAAGTGAAACATTGATCGTGCGCCTCTGGTGCATAACATCGCTGCTTCCCTTCCTTTCTTCTTCCTCGGAATAAAATAATTTTTTCCCGAGAAAGAAGAATTTTTTGCAGCGTTTTATATAAGCAAGATATTTGAGCTTTGAGTTTTTTTATCATATACTAATCTATATGTTTAAAAACAAAAAAGCCTTAATCCTTTCTGTATATTTTATCGGTGTTGTTATCTTCTGGCTTTATGTTTATTTCCTCGACCGTAAAAATCTCAATTTAAATAAGATTTTTTATTTTCTAATGGAGCTGCTTTCTTTTTTTGGTGTTTTTTACGCCGGGTTAATTGTAAAAAAATGGGGTGGCCTAAACTCTCGTTTAGGAAAAGCGCTATTTTTATTAGCAATAAGTTTTGTCCTAAATTTTATAAGCTCCATGGTTCTTTTTGTTTTTCCTGAATTTTATAACTCTTATCCGATTGCCACAATCATACTTTTCTTTTTTATGTATATATCCTGGACGTTTTCTGGTTTAGAATTGCTCTATTTTAGTGGGGTGAAACCAACTTCTTTAAAAAGGTGGAGATATCTGATTATCTCTTTTACCGTTGTGGGAATTATCGCCACTTTTATCTCCTTTTTTCAGGATGCTGAGATGAGTATGATAATTCTACAATTCGTAACAATTCTTTCGGATGTGATTTTACTAGCTGAATTTTTGACTTTGATGGTTAACTTTAGCCGAATTAAACAGGGAACATTATTTAAAGCGATTTTATTATTTTGCTTAGGGATATTAGTACAGCTTATTGGAGATTTGGTTTTTGCTATCCGCGGTTCATTTAACTTACTCTATTTTGGTGACATTTCATATCTTGTTTACGGTTTATCTTGGTTTATTTTAGGTTTGTGTCCGGCTTTTTTCCCTCACGAGAAATAGAAATAAACTATAAAAAATTATGTCGAATCAAAAGGAAATATACAATAAAATTGCGACCGCGATCATTCAAAAACAAGCCGAAATTATCGGGAGTAAAATTGCGATCAAAAAAGCCGAAAAAGTTCCGCAACTTGTTCTGGATGATCAAGGTGAGGTTTTTAATTTGGGTCTAGATCCTATTGTTACATTGGGGAATTTAGTTAAGGAGTATATGCAGTTATCAGGAAGTGTGGCGATAAATTTTTCCAAAGAGGCGATTTCGAATATATTGCTTAACAATCCGGGAATTGAATTACCCACGGAATTACAGTAGTGGAGTTTCATAACAAGGTAATAAATGAAGAGAGCTCCGACAAAAGTCGGAGCTCTCTTTTTTAAGATCCTAATAGCTTTTATTTTTAATTTACAGGGTTACCTGAATCTGATTGCTATAAGTCCCACATTTTCCAAGCAAATATTCACAAACTCGGACATAATACTTTCCATTCCCGGAAAAAGCTTCTAAAACATCTGTTGAAGTTTCAGGGTTATTGTAGTAGTGATATTTATCCCCTTGACGGTTTGGATATACTGGATTGGTATTCTTTGACCACACGACCTTGAATCCGTATTGTGCTTCACCTGTTGCCACCCAGGAAACATTTTTCCCGGTTCCACTTAAGACAATTGAGGTTACTTGAGAAACTGGTTCCTCTTTCTCTTCTTCAACCTCTTTGATAGTTGTGATGGTAATCATATTACTATAAACCCCACAGGCGCCATTACCATCGTATTGACAGACTCTGACATTATAAGTTTTTCCGTCTTTGACACTCCAAGTATAGGTGTAGGGATTTGTTTTAGATTCTCCGGAAAGATATGAATAATCACTTCCAGGGTAGGTTGGTGTTCCGGTTTCAGACTTTACCACCTTGAATCCTTTAGTAACATCTAAATTCGTAACGGTCCAGCTTAGGTTCATTCCATATTGATTAGCCTTACCGTTTAGACTAATTGATCCATTTTGATTCTGATTTTCATTCTCTTCCTGATTTTGTGTTTCTCCATTATTTTCTTCCTGTTCTTGTTCTTGAGCGTTGCGAATGATTTTTAATTCTTTAGTTGCAGTATTATAGGCTTGATCTTTTACCATGATCGTAATGATATTTTCTCCTAAGGTCAGAGCAACTTCTTCTTCAAAATTACCTTCCTTATTTTCAGTTATTTCACCATTAACTTTTATTAATGCTTCTTTCTCAGTAGTTCCTTTTATGGTGATTGTTTCTTCAGTCGTAGTATTTTCAGTAGGGGAGGTAATGATAATTTCTGGAGCGGTAATATCATCTAGAATTCCGGTGTCTTCACCATTCTCCTCATCTTTTTCTTTGTTCCAGACCAGGAAATCATCATTTTTAAGAGAATCTTTGGAGATCTCTTCAATGGCTAATTTTTCAGATTCAATCTCGAAAGTCGCTTTTTCACCTTCACTGATTTCGGTATTATTCTTGTTTAATTTAACTTTACTTTCAATAACATTAACGGTGATATTTTTTTCCTCTTTTGAAACCGTATAAGCTGTTCCTTGTGCGGTAGCTTCGAGATCTCCCGCTTTGACAGTGTATTCGCGGCTTTCTGATTTTGCCACACGATGATACGATTCTCCCGATTCTTCGGTAATGAGTACTTCGTTGGCAGTCATTGAAGTGAGGGTAATTTCCGTTTCTTCTTGAAGTCTGATAGCTCCACCATCGTCAAGCTCGAGAATTGTTCGTGATGCAGCAGAGGTTTTGACACTATCTCCTTCAGAAAGAACGTCATCAACTTTAAGTTCTATCCACCGATCGGTTCCGGATGTCTTATAAAGAACATCACCATCAGCCAAAAGCACATTTGCTTTTAACTTGTGTGAAAAGCTACTTTTATTTGCGGTTAGATTATAGATAGATAATCCGGCAACAAATAGGACCATAATAAGAGAAGTTGCTAAAGCAGCTGAAAACGGAGCAATTCCGATTTTTTCTTTTAAGTTCATAAAAAAACCTCCTTTAGGTTTGAGATAAACTTTGATTAATTGATCTTTAAGATCATCTTGAAATTGATCACTAAGCTGATTTTCTTTGAGATCTGAAAGTTTTGATTTTGCAAATAACCCATGGAGGGTTAAATCTTCTTTATTCATGATAGAATAACCTCCTTTTCTTTTGGGAAAAGGTTAACATAGTGTTTTCTAAAAGCTTCAATACTGCGGTGTAGTTTTACATTCAAAGAATTTACGGTGATTCCTAGAATCTCGGCAATTTCGGGATTGCTAAGATTTTCAAAAAATTTTAAAGCGAGTATCTGTTGGTAGTCTTCTTTAAGGTATTGTAATACTTGTCGTATTTGGTGATTATTATCAATTTTTTCTAAAATATCCGGATTTTTTGTTTCGGGAACATTTTTTATCTCGTCTAACGAAATTATCGCTTTATTTTTTTTGTAGTAATCACATAGTGAGTTGTGAGCAATTTTATATAACCAGCTTCCAAAAGTGAAACCCTGGTATTTAAATTTATCTATTTTTTTCATGGCTTTCAAAAAAGTTTCCGAAGTGATATCTTCGGCTGTTTTTTTATCTCCGACCCGGTTTAAAAGATAGCTGTAGATCTTGGGTAGGTAGTATTCGTACAGTTTAGAAAAAGCACTTAACGACTCTTTTGCCTTTTCTACCAGTATTTTTTCTTCTGCGAGGGTAATTTTTTGCATATGTAAAATAATTACTATAAGTAACAACGATATCCTGGGATCTAAATTACAGTGTTTAAAGCTTAAAGTCAAAAATATAAAAATATATTTAGATACCTATCTTTACGAATGATATTTCATTTGTTAAACTGATATTATGTCAAAAATTGATTTTACCTGGAAAATTGGCGGAGAAGCAGGTTTTGGAATCGCTTCCGCCGGTTTGATTTTTGCCAAAACTTTAAACCGATTAAACTATTATGTTTACGGTTACTTAGAATATCCTTCTTTAATTCGCGGTGGACATAATGTTTACGAGGTTCATGTTTCTGGTGAACCCGTTTATTCTCAAGAAAGACAGGTAGATCTTCTTGTCTGTTTAAATACCGAAACCTTTAATCTGCATAAAAATGAGCTTAAAAAAGATGCGATTATTATATACGATCCTCTGAAAACTCAGGTAGAAGAGAGTGCTAACTACAAATTATATGCTGTAGAGGTCTCCAAAATTGTTAAAGAATTAGGCGGTCTCCCGGTTATGGAAAATAATCTTTTTGTCGGGATCTCCTTGGCTTTATTGCAAGCAGATAAAGAGGCTATTTTTGCAGTTGTTTCTGATATCTTCACTGATAAGGGAGAAGCGGTAATCTCTTTAAATGAAAAAATTATTGAAGCTGGTTACGATTTTGTTACCGCTCATCCCTTTTCCTTTTCCCAAAAAATTGAAAAACTTGGAGAAAAGAACTCTTATGTTATGACTGGAAATGAAGCGATTTCTTTGGGAGCAATTGCTGCCGATTGCCGTTTATATGCTTCTTATCCGATGACTCCGGCTTCTTCAATTTTGCATATTCTAGCCGGTTACTCAAATACATCAAAGATGGTGGTGAAGCACGTAGGGGATGAAATAGAAGCTATCAATTTACTTGTAGGAGCTTCTTTTTCTGGAGTACGTTGTATGACTGGGACTTCCGGGGGAGGATTCGCACTTATGAACGAAGGATTCGGACTAGCTGGAGTGACTGAAAGCGCTATGGTTTTAGTAATTTCACAACGACCTGGTCCAGCAACCGGTCTTCCTACTTGGACAGGGCAAGCCGACTTACAATTTGTGATTCATGCGGCACAAGACGAATTTCCACGTATCGTTTTAGCTCCAGGAGATGCTGAGGAAGCGTATAATCTGACTCAAGAAGCTTTTAATCTGGCAGATAAATATCAAACACCGGTTTTTGTACTTTCTGATAAATATTTGAGCGAAGGATTGTATTACTTGCAGAAGGAAAATTTACAAAAGTTTCCGATTAATAGAGGGAAGTTGATCCCTAATGAAGAAATTAAGAACCAAACGAACTTCCTTCGTTATGCGGTTACAAAAGATGGTATTTCCCCTCGGTCTGTAGCCGGACAAGAGAATGGTGAATACCTTGCGAATTCTTATGAACATGATGAAAGAGGTTTTGCCACTGAAGATGCTATTGTTGTCAAAAATCAAAAAGACAAACGTCAACAAAAATCTTTAAATTATTTAGATAATGATTTTGTCGGCCCATCTTTTTATGGGAATAAAGAAGCAGAATTAACCATAATTTCTTGGGGTTCAACCAAAGCTCCAGTTTTGGAGGCGATGAAAAATTTAGGCGATAAAGTTAACTTTATGCATTTTCATCATGTTTATCCTCTCAATTCACAGCTTTTGAGTAAAATATTATCTCAAACGAAAAAATCACTGCTTCTGGAGGGAAATGGAACAGGACAATTTGGATTACTACTTCGTGAGCAAACCGGATGGCAATCCACTCATTTAATGTTGAAATATGATGGCCGACCGTTTTATCCGGAAGAAATTCAAGCTAAAATTAAAGAGATATTGGGAAATTAATTTTATGGTCAAACAAGCTAACGATTACAATACAACTATTCGTCCTACCTGGTGTCCAGGATGTGGTAATTTTGGCATCTGGGCGGCAATTAAAAATGTTCTTGCCTCCAAAAATTGGGAAGGACATAATTACGTGATCGTGTATGGAGTAGGTTGTTCTGGTAACATGGCTGATTTTATCGGTGGATATGGTTTACACTCATTACATGGACGTTCTCTTCCCAATGCAGAAGGAATTAAGTTGGGAAATCATAATCTCCCGGTTATTTGTGTTGCCGGAGATGGTGACACCTATGGAGAGGCTGGGAATCATCTTATTCATGCTGCTCGTGCAAATCATGATATTACTTTAATTGTGCATGATAATCGGATTTATGGACTGACAACCGGACAGGCTTCACCTACATCCGAACATGGATTCAAAGCAAAATCAACTCCCAATGGTTTGATTGAATATCCCGTAAATGGTTTAGCGCTGGCAATCTCTGAGGGAGCTACTTTTGTGGCTCAAGGTTTTGCCGGAGAGTTACAACATTTGACCGAAGTTATCAAAAAAGCAGTTGATCATAAAGGGTTTTCGATTGTAAATGTTTTTCAGCCTTGTGTGACCTGGAATAAATTAGATACCTTTGC
Organism: candidate division CPR3 bacterium GWF2_35_18; assembly: GCA_001771135.1. Taxonomy (GTDB): domain Bacteria; phylum Patescibacteriota; class CPR3; order CPR3; family GWF2-35-18; genus GWF2-35-18. Next base: position 49,039 of record MESW01000002.1, read on the forward strand.
ATACTTCAAGGAACATACTTATAAACTTGAAGAGGATAAGCATGATCGTCATAGTAAGATTAAAGCGATTGAGTTAACTCTAGATAGAGAGAGATTACCTCTGGGAGTTTTGTATGAAGAAGAAAGGCCTGCTTATCACGAGCAGGAAGCTTCTTTACAGGAAGGAACTCTCATTTCAAGAAAAGATTATTCAGATTCGGTTACTGAGCTTTTTAAGGATTTCCGATAACATCTTTTCTTTCATTACCTGCTTTTCAATTCGATAATCAAAGCTGGATATCCTGATTCTTCTATATATTTTGTAAGAAAATCTCCAAAAACTATTTTCGAAAGTAATGATTTGAATTTGGGCTATTCAAGTTTTAATTCCTTTCCTTGCTCCATGATAGTAAGAATATTTTTGACCTGTGTATCTGGATATAATTGATAAGTGATTCGGATATATTTTAAGCCTTCTGTAATCTTTCCGGTTTGATATAAAGAAATCGCCAAAGTATAGTTAAGTTTTAAGTTATATGGTCGATATTTGATTTGTTCTTCACAAAAGGTGATTACCTCAGAGTATTTTTTCTGACGGAAATAGAGGGAAGCAAGATTTTCAACCGCCAGATAGTAATCACCATTTTCAAGGGTCTTTTTATAGAGTTTTTCGGCTTCTTCTTCATCTCCTAATCTTTCGTAAATCACTCCGAGATTGCTATAGTTTGTAGTCCAGTTTGGAGCCAAAGCAATCGAATTTTCAAAATGGATCTTGGCTTCATCTTTTTTTCCACTACGAAAAAGCTCTACTCCGTAGTTGTTTTGAAGATCAAAAGCCTCGGGGTTTAACTGAATATCATTAGTATATAAGGTTAAGCCGTTTTTCCAATTCTGATTTCTGATAATAGTTCGACCGGTAAGAAGAATGAGGATCGCTCCTAATATAAACGTGAGGAATAGTTTTCCGGATTCCTTTTTAACCTTCATCTTTGTAAATATTGTTGCTATCATTCCGAAGATTCCGATGATTGGGAAATAGAACCATCTTTCTGCTACTGTCATGTCCAGAGGAAACAGATTGAGAACTAAGGATAAAGAAAAACAGGTCCAGAGTAAAAAGAAAAGAAAAAGCTTGTCTTTTTGCAGTAATTTTATCCAGGTGTAGAGGATAACAATTGTAACGACAACTAGGATTGTTAGTATTCCCCAAAAATGCGGTTCAGTAATTTGTTTGACGACAAAATGTTGGGAAATAAATAAGTCTTTCGGAAAGAAAAAAAGACGTAGGTATGAAAATAGTTCATAAGGTATTGTAATAATTCGTTCAAATAAAGAAGCTTGGGCAATCGGGACCACATGAGAACTTCCTAAGGACACCTTCGCGACAATAAAGCGTAAAAACAGATAAAAAAGTACGCTCGGAAAAGCCGAGAGAATCGGAAAAAGAATTTTTGGCCGAGCGAAAAGAAAGAAATAAAGAACAATAATCGGAATAACGGTAATGGCTGACTCTTTCCCTATTAATCCCAGGAATAGAAAGAGAGAAAAGAGTAACCAATTAGATAGTTTATTATTTTCAAGATATTTTAGGGCAAAAATAAAGGTAAGGAGACTAAAAAAAGTATAAATAACCTCTTGCGTGCTAGAAAGATAAGACACCGCTTCAGAGATTCCCGGATGTACGGTAAAAAATAGGGCAATTATAAAAGCCAGCATTTTACTATTTACTATTCTCTGAGATTCAAAAATCTTTATTAGAAGTTTAAAAAGTAGAATTGCATTAAGAAAGTGGAGGGTAATTTGAAAAAGATGGAAACCAAAGGCGTTATCACCCCAAATTGCAAAGTTGATCATAAAAGATAAGGGCATTAAAGGTTTGTAGTAGAGGCCAGATAGTGAGTCAGATCCAGCGGTATTGAACGTACTTCCACCAAAAAGATAGGGGAGATTTTCAATGTTTTGAATCAAAGTGTTATTTACAATTTGTTCTTCATCATCCCAAACAAATCCATTTACTAGCGTATTTCCATAAGTAAGAAAACCGATGATAAAGATAATGAGAGAAAGTTTGAAAAAACTTAAGGTTTTTATTTTTGTAATGACAATTTGCAGGAATCTCGTCATGTAAGTTATTATATCCGAACTACTTTGATTTGTAACTGAAGATATTGTTATTTTGGAAAACAGTTATATATACGTTATTTATTGACTTCTGAAAAAATAGTTGATACTTTTAATATGGTTTGAAATTTAATATTCTTTTTTCAAAAGGAGCCCCATTATGAAGCTGCCTTCTTTTTCCAGAATCTCTCTTCGGAGATTATTTTCAGTTATCAGTATTTCATCATTAATAATTGGGACTCTATATTTTGGTAGTGGTCAAAGTAAAGCAGCTTCCACAATTTCTATTGTTTCTTCTTCAGCGACTAAAGGGGCAACAGTTAATTATGAAATTACGTTAACCTCATCGGTTACTATTCCACAGTTCTCGTATTTGAATATCTCACTGCGTGGTAATGGTCCTATGGAAGAAGGTTACGCCGCAGATTTCAGCTCTGCAATAATGACCTCTTTTTCTCCAAACGGAAAAGGTGAATTTGATGATCAAAATTCACAAAGTGGAAATGTTGGAATAATTATTACTCAAGAGATTACTGCAAACACCGAAATTACCATTAATCTTTCTAATGTGAAAAATCCAACTCAATCAGGACTCTATACTCCGGTTTTTGATGTGAACAATCAAGAGAATAAACTTCTTGAAGTTATGGGGCAACCACTTGTAATCGGTAATCTAAAAGTCCAAGGAAAAATCGAAGATCCTCTTGGTAATCCGGCTGCATATACAGGTTTAGGGTTAACAAATGAAACAAGTAATTACCAGGGAAATACAGGAGAAGATGGTTCTTTTGGATTTTTTGATATTCCAGCGGGAAATTATCAGCTACAGATTTATCTAGGGCCAGGAAGTCAATATATCTCTCCAGATCCTCAAGAAATTACGGTGGGTAACGGAGTAACTAATGTCGGAATTATTGCACTTGTTTCTCCTAGTAAACTTGTAACAGGTAAAGTTACTTATCCAGATGGTTCTCCAGTGACAACTGCTTCTGTAAATGCAAACCGACGTGGTGCTCCAGGGTGGTATGGATCAAATACTAATGCACAAGGTAATTTTAGCCTAGGTCTTCCTGGAGGCGAATTTGAAATAATGCTTAATCCTCAGTGGGGTCCAGAAGGACAACTTTCTGTTGATTGGGCTTATATGGGTAGACCAGTTACAATAGCTTTTGCCAATGATACTATTTCTGAAACAAAATCAGGGGTAAATTTTCAAGTAGTAAATGCTTCTTCGGTTGTAAAGGGAAAAGTGGTTGATCCTGATGGAGTAGCTGTATCTCAAGGTGGGGTAGATGTTCGTAATAAAGAAGGTCAAGGTAGCTCCGGTGGCTTTAACAATCAAGGTGTTTTTAGTATCAACGTTCCTGCAGGTAAATATAATATAAATGTTTTTGCAAATGATCAAAGCTTAGCTGTGCCTCCGATGGAATCATTTACAGTTGCTGAAGATCAAACCAAAGATTTAGGAACAATTACTCTGGTTAGAAAAACTGCACATATAAAAGGAAAAGTCGTAGATGAAGATAATCAGGGAATTGCTGAAGTACAAATTAATGCTTGGCAATCGAGCACTGGTGGTGGATGGGGAAATACTCAGACAAATGGACAAGGAACATTTGATCTTTTAGTCTCGAGTGGTACGTGGGAAATAAATGCCATGCCTACTCCTGATCAGGATTATGCTATGGCAGGTGGTCCTCCTACTAGAATAACTTTAGGAACAACAGATACCGTTACCGGTGTCAACTTCCATTTAATAACGGCTGACGCTACCATTATTGGACAAGTTGTCGATAGTAATAATCAATTATTGGGGAATATCTATGGTTACGCTGAAGCAAGAAGTGCCTCTAAAGAAGAGATGCCAATGCCTGGGATGGGAAGTTCTATTCAAAATGGTCAATTTACTCTCAAAGTTCCGGCTGGTACATATGAAGTGAGTGCGATGTTTGAACCGGGATCTCCATATACTTCCTTAAGTAGTGAAATGGTTACTGTTGCTTCCCAAGAAACTGAAAACGTTTTAGTCGTAGTACGAGAAGACGATGCTACTATTTCCGGATTTGTTTATGACGAAGAAGGAAATAAAATCACTGGTCAAAGAATAGATGTTTTTGGTTTTAATGATGAGAACTCTCAAAAGATGACGATGGTTGATGAAGAAACAGGGGGATACACTTTGGGTGTTCTTGGTGGATCAACTTGGTTTTTAGGTGTATATATTGATTCACAATCTGGATATGTAATGGTTCCACCAGATAATAATAAAATTACGCTTGAAGTTGGTGATACCGCAACTAAAGATTTTACTTTACTCACTGCCAATGCAACTCTTTCTGGAACTGTTTTGGATCCTGACGGAAATCCACTTCCAAATGTATATGTTTTTATTGATTCAAAAGCAATTGATGATGGGACTGTATTAGGAGCGAGTAGTGTTCGGAGTGGAGAACCAGTTGGCGGTCCAGGTGATGTTTTAGGAGTTAATGACCATGTTGGAGGACCTGGAGATAATGGTGATGAGGGACCGGGAGTTCATTTTGGAGATCTTACTCGTTCAGACGGGACTTTTATAATCTCTATTCCAGCGGGTACTTATGGTCTTGGATCTGGTGCTCCTTCCTCACTAGGATTTATCTCTCCAGGAATTCAAAAAGTCACAATTGAAAAAGATGAGGAAATTACTGATTTGGTTTTACAATACAAGGAATCGGATGCTCAAATTACAGGTTCAGTTTATTTAAATGGAGAAAAATCTTCCGCTTTTGTTTGGGCCTGGTCAGAATCAGGTGGTTTCTCTGGTAACTTTACATCAAGCGGGGATTTTACTTTAAATGTTACTCAAGGTGATATATGGCATATTGGTGCTGATTTTGATACCAGCGAGCATTTTTACCGTTCAGATGAATATATTGTAGAGGTTGACTCAGAAATAGAAACTCAGGATCTTGTGTTACAAGAAGCTTCGTATACTATGCCAGCATCAATTTCTCAGACCTTTGATGCTTCTACTCCCAAGGTTCTTACTTTGGATAATGGAATGACGATCACTATTCCAGCAGGAGCGTTGGCAACTGAAGGAAATGTAACTGTAACTGTAACTCCAACAGCAAGATTAGCAAAACAAAAATCTGCTAAACCCCTTGCCTTTGGATATGAACTTAAAGCTTATAATTCTTCCGGTCAAGAAATAACAACTGCTTTTAACTCAAGCGTTAATATTGTGATGCCTTATACTGAAGAGATGTTGGCAGAGATGGGTATTACCGAAGATGATCTATCCGGTGCTTATTGGGATGATACTTCAACCTTATGGCAAGGAATTGAAAGCTATGTTGTTGATCAAGATAATAACAGAATTACTTTAACTGTTGATCACTTCACAAGTTTTGCTTTGGTGACTGGAGCCTCTGATACTATCCCAGCAGCAGCGCCAACATCTGTTACAGTAACTGATCCTGAAACTGGTGGAGTGTTAAACATCGCTTGGGTTAATCCCATAGACACTGACTTTGAGGATATTAGAGTTTATCGCTCTACGGTTTTAGGAACGATTGGTGATTTGGTTACCAACATTACCGATAGCAATACAAGTTATTCTGATACAAGTTTAACCAACGGAACAACATACTATTACACTGTTCGTTCTGTTGATGCTGCAGGAAACGAATCGTATAACACGGATCAGTATTCAGGTGTTCCAACTCAAGCGCTAACAGAACTTCCAGAAACTGGATTAAGTATGCTAGTTCTAAAAGATTTGATCACAAAGTTAGTAAATATTATCTGGAATTTAGTTGGATTTGTCTTTTAATTATAAGGGTTAAGAAAATGTTTTTAATTAAAGTTCAGACCCCTAAAAAGGGGTCTGAACTTGTTCTACCATATAAATCATAATGAAAAGATTGTTTTTTAAGAAGAAAATCATTATTTTAGTATTTCTTATAGCAGTAATCTTGATTACTATCTTTATTGTTGGAGTTAGTTATCTTTTTATTAAAAATCCTGCTAAATACTACAGCATAAAATCACAGATTTTCCCAATAGAAGATAAAATTCCTGAAAATGTAGACCCGGTTTCCAAAGATTTTGGTCTGGTAATTCCGAAGATTGGGGTAAATGTTCCAATTATTGCTGATGTAAATGGTTTGAATCCCAATGAATTTTTATGGAAGGTGACCGAAGGAGTTGCGCATTTTAAACACGTAGAGGCGTATGACGTAATTGTTGATGGAGCTTTTCCAGGGCAAGCGGGAAATATTTTCCTTTTTGGTCACAGTCAAATTCCTGGAGGAGATACTTCCAAATATCAAGCGGTTTTTAATGAACTTCCAGTTTTGACCTACGAAGATAAGCTTATCGTATATTATAAAGGAGAAAAGTATGAATATCGTGTTATTGAGGGAAAAGTGATTGAAAAAACTGAAGTTTACTATTTAGAAAGAACTCCGGAGGAGACTTTACATTTAATGACCTGTTGGCCTTTAGGTTTTAATAATCAGCGTTATCTAGTTACAGCTTTAAAATCACAGCTTTAATTCCTTTTTTCTCTTACTATACTCAACCTCCCTTGAATTTGAAACAAATATAGTTGAATATAACCCGTATAACAACATATTAATCATTTACAAATTGAAGTTATATGGATATAGTACAATAGGTTTTCAATATAAATTAAAAAGGATATATATGAATAATAAAACTGACGAACAAAAATTGAAAGAGATTATCGACTCCGTTCGCACTGGATTACAAATGGATGGAGGAGATATGGAGCTCATATCTTTCTCAGAGGGAATTGTAAAACTAAAATTTGCTGGCGCTTGTGTTGGTTGTCCTATGTCGATAATAACTTTTCAAGAATATATCGAAAAAGAAATTAAAACCCACCTTCCTAATGTAAAAAAGGTCGAAATATCATAATTTGTTGTTGAATTAATGTTTTTACGTTAATAGGGTAATATTGTTATTCAATAATCTTATTTTCTAGGAGAAATATGAAGAAAACCAAAATAGTTGCAACTTTGGGGCCTGCATCTGAAAGCGCAACTAAGATAAAATCTCTAATAAAAGCCGGTGTTAACGTTTTTCGATTTAATCTTAAACACAATGATAAACAGTGGCACAGTGACAAGATTGAATTAGTGCAAAAATGTGCTAATGAAATGGGGAAGCCTATTGCTATTTTACTTGATTTAGTTGGACGTGATTTACGTTTGGGCAAAATTCCGAATAAAGGGATGCTTCTTAAAAGAGGACAAGAAGTTATTTTTGCTGATGAGAATAATTTTAAAGAAGGCGAGATTCCAGTTCGTAACTTTATTGCCTACAAAAATTTAAAAGAAGGTGTTCGTTTCTCGGCGGACTCGGGATCTTTATTTTTTAAGGTTTTTGAGGTAAAAGAACGTTTTTTCAAAGCTAATGCTTTGAAGGGAGGGTTTTTAAAAGAGAATAAAGGAGTAAATATTCCTCATTTAAAAGTAAACCTTCCGGCTTTAGTTGAGAGTGATCTAGATCGGTTATCACTAGCTGCAAAGCATGATGTTGATTATGTAGCTCTTTCCTTTGTGCAAACAAGAGATGATATTAGGATTTTGAAGCGCGAAATGGAAAAATTAAAAGTCAAAGCAAAAACGATGGCAAAAATTGAAGATACATTAGGAATTCAGAACTTTGATGAAATATTGGAAGAGGTTGATAGTATTATGGTAGCCCGGGGAGATTTGGGGATAGAAGTTCCAATCGAAAAGGTTCCCATTTTACAGAAAGAGATGATTGAAAAGTGTCGTTTAGCGGGAAAACCAGTAATTACGGCGACTCAGATGATGGAATCAATGTTAGATAATCCAATACCTTCAAGAGCTGATGTATCAGATGTGGCTAATTCTGTTTATGATTATACTGATGCCGTAATGCTTTCTGGAGAAAGTGCTGCGGGTAATTATCCGGTAGAGACTGTGAGACAGATGAGTAAAATACTTTTTCAAGCAGAGCGAAAATACTTACCGCCAAGCTCTCCACATGCTTCGATTAATACTACTGATGCTATGGTGCAATCAGCGCTGGAGCTTACTTACTTTAAACCAAAAGAAGGTGCAAAACCTTCTGCAATAGTAGTTTTGACCGAAACAGGAAGATCGGTAAGGTTATTATCACGTTTACGACCGATTTTGCCTATTATTGCATTAACCCAAAGTGAAAAAGTTCGTGATGAACTTTGTCTTACTTGGGGAGTAACTCCTTATTATTTAAACTTAGGACACGAAAGGCTTGAATTATCAAAGGTTTTTAGGTTTTTAAAAGAGAATCAAATTGTAGGAAAAGGGCAATTACTTATTATTCTTTCTGGAGAAATTACCGGAGAGCCGGGTCGTACCAATATGGTAACGCTTAAAGAAGTTTGGGAATAGTTTCTCGAAGTATTATTCATTGACTAGATTTTGATTATTTTTCCATCGTTTTTCAAACTCTTCTAAGATTAAGGCTTTTTCAAGTTGATAATTCCCAATTTTTGTTCGCGTGAGCTTGGAAACATAAGCTCCGCAATTCAGTTTTTGGCCGAGATCATGAATCAAGGATCGGATGTAAGTTCCCTTTGAACAAAAAACTCGAATTTTAGCTTTTGGTTCGTTTTTCTGTGTTTTTTCTCTAAATTCCAGTAATTCTATCTCAAATATATTTATTGTACGTTTTGGAAGGGTTTTGAGGTCTATTTTTTCTTCCCGAGCTTTTTTGTATAATCTTTGTCCATTTACTTTGATAGCGGAAAATGGGGGAACTGTTTGTTCTTGTTGACCGACAAAATCGACAAGTACTTTTAGGAGTTTGGTCTTATTTAGGGTTTCTATTTTTTCTTGTTCACATCTATGAACAGTCTTTCCTTCTTTGTCGTACGTATCTGTTTCGGTTCCAAATGTTGCTTCAACAATGTATTCCTTGTTTAGTCCCATGAATTCATCTTGTTTTTTGCATGCTTTTCCGATTAGAACGATAAGTAATCCTTCTGCAATAGGGTCTAGTGTCCCAGTGTGACCTATCTTTTTTATTCCCGTGATTTTTCTTAATTCCGCAACAATACGGAATGAAGTTGGTCCTACGGGTTTGTGTATAAGTATAGGAGGATATTCTTCTTGATTCATGTTCGAATTGTAGGAGATTAGATCATAAAAGTCAAAAAAGTGGAGACAATTTGATTTTTGGGTGATATCAAACTATGGGTTACTATGTGGTTATTGTCACAGCAGTAACATTAATATGTTTAATATAGGACATAAATATAATAAAAATATGGATATTGATTGTTATATAAGGGTAAAACTGTATTTATTGGTAATTATTGCACTTCGTTTGTACTATTATGGGTCTTGACAAATATATTTGAATGTGGTAAGGTAATATTGTCCTTTCTAAAAAGGCAATCGTTCATCTCCTAAATTGGGGGGCTGACAAGGTTAATTGGGACGCCGTATGTAGCAACAAATGGTGCCGCGATTAGCCCTGATAGCCCCTCAATTGCGTTTCTATAGTAATTTTTCAAAAACTAGAATCCCCCGGAATAGAATATTCTAGAAGTATCTATCAGCTTTATAGTGTAATTAGTAGGCCTATAAATATTCTGTGTAATTAATTAGGGTATTTTATATTTCCCTTATATATAAATGTATGATTTAAATATACTAAAATTTATAGTAAAGTTATGGTATTAAATGTATATCCTATAGTGCTTGACAAATACTTAAAAACATGATATACTATTTTTGTTAAGTTGGAGAGAGAAGAATATATTCCATTTTTTTAAAAGCTCTCTGAATCGATAAGAAGAAGGAGTTTTTTTTGCACTTAAAATATTAGAAAAAATACATTTAAAGATTAGTAGGTAATCCGAAGTGGAGGAGAGACTCTCCAACAAACAAACTATTTCTCCTCTGCTTCATATTATCTATTAACCCATAGTATTGACATTTATTAAAAATTATGCTATACTATTTATAGTTTGTTGGAGAGAGCAGTAAAAGCAGGAATCTTACTGTATAAAAGAGAGCTCGCCAACGCGCGAGCTTTTTTTGTCGCACCTTATAACAAATTACTGAAGTCATGGTTAAAGAATTTATGAGAGGCTTATAACTTTGACAAATTATATTATTTGGAGTATATAGAAATGTATTTCCCCAAAATACTGGAAATATATATGTTGGGGCTTAAAAATTATATAGCCCCAAGCAATGAGAGAGGTGGAATAGCTATCTAAGTAGCTTATTTATAGCTTCTCATATCCAAAAGCGGTTTTTTGTTATTCTGAGCGGTATGTGAAAGATCATTAGAAATTTCTCACTGCGTTCAGAATGACAGAAAATAAAAGAATCGGAACTACGAAAAAGAATTGAAACGACAGAAATAGATGTGGAAGAAGAGGTACGTGTTTAGAACTTTAAAAAAAGAATATTTCGTTAATCTCCGGAAATAATCCGGAAAATTTTAAATTCTTCTTAATGAAGGAAGATTGCAGTTACTGCAAGGAAGTAAACTGGAAGCTATTGATTTAGTATCTAGTTCGCTTTCTTGCAGGAAGTTGAGGTCTGTTAGGAAAATCTTTCCGCTTTCATAAGTCGCAAGCGCAGAAAGGATCTGCAGATTTTCAAACCAGAATACTCAGACGGTTGGGTAATAGTCAGGTTGACCCTGTGAATCCAAACGAAGTACTGCAAAAAGTGTCGTTCCCGGTTTTTCGGGCCTGAAGGGTTGTACCCCGTAGGCGCCTGGGTAGGACCCAATTATAGGTCCGCCTAACCGGAAAAAGACCTCTTCCTTTGGAAGGGGCATATCGTGCCTGTCAGGTAATAGGCCTTGCAGTTTTTGTAGAATTTATCCGAAGCTGCTTTCAGAGCAGTCTTAGATAAGCGGATAGAGGAAGCAAAAATAAAGAGGCTGAAAAACTTGAAGGGCGAAATTGGACAATTTCTTTCAACTCCCCAAACCGAAAGGGTTAGTAACTTGAGAGGGAACGGTCTCCATTTGTTTTTCTGGTTCCAGTCCAGCTGCCGAATACAGTAGGCAAAAGATGAAAGGACTCAGACTGAACTTTCAAGAGTGAAACACTCTCTTAGGCAAGGGGTAGTATTCAAGGAGAATGATATATGGAGACTAAAACCTCCACCCAGAGCCGCAAGGGGCTCTATAATATCTTTGCGTCCGTTATCGTAGCCCTGATGCTCGTTGCCGTTTTCTTCGGCTTCGTTGGCACTGCGGCCGCTCAGGAGTCCGTTCCTGACTACCAGCCCGTGGTTGACCCTTATCCGGTCACCGTGGGCGTTACCACCGCGATCAGCCTCAGCCCGGCACCGACCGCGACGGCCGACATCCACTGGACGATCAACGCCTCTGATGGTAGTCTCGTGCTGGATACCACCGAGTTCACGGTGACGCATGTGTTCACCAATGCCGGCGATTACACCGTTGGTGTGACGATCAGCGACACGAATGGCGTGTATGTGAATGCCTGGTTGCTGAACGTGGAAGAGCCGGTTTTGACACCTGCTGCTGCCTTGACCAACCTGTTGACCGCTGTGATGGCGCCTGCAAGCCCTGATAAAGCCGCTGATGTAGCTGAAGCTGTTGCCGATGTTCAGCGCGCTCTGGGCGTGGTTGTTCGCGGCGCCGTCCAGTCCAATGAAGGCGGTTCGATCGAACTTCGCCCTGTCCAGCCGATTGCGGCAATGAGTGAAGAAGCTCGCGCTTTGGCTATGGACACTGCTGCTGGCACCGATCTGCACTTCGCATGGGGTGCTGGATGGCACAATCATCAGGCCGATTTGGGCGCTGGGACTCAACTGTTGAGCGGCGTCTTCTTCGACTCTGACGATCCGGCCTATTTCGGCACCACCGAACCGATCTCTGGCGGCCTCTGGGTGTCTTCGATGTACACCCCCAACGTTAGCCTGGAAACGGCCGAATATACCACGACCTTCACTTCTACCCAGTGGGTAGACAGCGATGGCAACGGTATGTTTGACCTTCTGGCGGTTGGTAGCCCCTGGGATGGTTCTGTCGTCACCATGAGCCTCGATTACGAAGGCGTATACACCGAGACCTGGAGCGTCCAGATCGGTATGGAACCGAAACTGATTAGCACCGAAGGCACCAGCCCTGCACCGGCGACCGCCGATGCTTTCCGCACCAGCGCTGCTGCTGATACATACCCATTCGTACCCGGTCAGGGTTGGGATGTAGCTGCCAATACGGCTTACACGGACACCGTCTTCTACGGCGCTTACTTCGGTGGCGCTGATTTTGGCGGCGTCTGCAATGACCACTGCGTGGTTAGCTATGCTGGGCGGAGCTATGAATCGACCGATGCTGATGGCAACGGGACGTACGATTTCTTCCTGCCCGGCGCTGGTTCTGCCGAAATCGAAGGCCCTGGGGCTTGGGAATTCACCGTCACCGATGACGATGGCAATACCGAGACCTGGATCTTCATCCTGGGCGCCACTCCTCAGATCGTCCCCGCTGGCGAGTAACAATCAAAACTATGCTTCAACCCTGAGGCTGTCTGCAGAAATGCGGATAATAAATAACTAATGGGTGGAAACCTGCCGGCCTCCTGGCCTGCGCGTTTGTACGTCCTGATCTGCGCTCTTTGTGCGCCGGCAGGTTTCCTTGTCTTTTCATCTTAGTCTGGTTTTATCTTGACCAGTCCCAAAGCCTATCATTAAGTTGATAGATCCTCAGGAAAACAAGATAAGTGAAGGATTTTTCCTTCCTGGAGTTATAGAGAAAATAAAGAATCTATAGCAAGACTCCAAGATGAGGCAATTCCTCATCGAGCTAGTTTGCATGAAAATGCAGTTAAAATTGGTTTGGTCATTGTGAAGGTCTGTTGTTTTTGTATTGAAGATACATTTATTGTCACCCTAAAAGTGACCTGTCCTTATCATCTTCAAAACACCAACCAACAAAACAACACAATCATCAACCCAATCTAGCTTCCCTCTTGTGCTTAGCACCTGATGAAGGCTTGGGAAGATCAAGCCGAAAGAGGAAAGTTAAATTATATATATTAAATCAAAAGCCACCCTGAAAATGGGTGGTTTTTTTGTGCCTTTTTGTATTTTGTCATGCTGAACGAAGTGAAGCATCTAGGTCTAAAGACCGCAGTATTGGTAACTGTGCGTTCTGCCTTTGGCAGAACTAGATCCTTCGTTAAACTCAGGATGACATAAATAAATTATTAAAATTAGGATTGATAGTCTTTATAAGGCTAATCTTTTTCTCCCTTTTCCAACCTTTGATTTTCTTTTCTACTTCTATTGCTTCTGTAGGAGAATTAAATTCTTCCATCCAAATTAATTTATATAGTTTGTATTTCTTAGAGAAGGAACTTTTTATTATACCTTTTGTATGTTCTTCAATTCTTCTTTCTAAATCATTGGTTATTCCGGTATATAACACAGAATTTGTATGATTAGTAATAATATAAACATACCAACTGAAGTTATTCATATTATTTAAGAATATCATATATATCGAACAGAAGAATATGATCGTGATATACTTAAAAAAGTATGAAAGTCCTACAGATTTGGGGAGCGATTTCCCTGATTATTATTTTTGCTTTCTTATTATCATGGCAACCAATTTTTGCTCTGGCTTTTCTGCTTGGAGTTATTTTTGTAGCTATTTCATTTATTAATCCATATTTAGCTACTTACTTGATTGCTATTTTGATTCCTTTTGTTGATCTTATGTCTTCCAAGTGGATGCCTGAAGAATATACAGCGATAATAAAGTTTGCTTCAGAAATTTCGGTGGGAATTTTACTCCTTACCATTTTTATCAGAAAAGCAGTTCAGAAGGAGAAGTTTTTATTTAACCATGCTTATCTATATTTTTCTCTCTTTCTTTTATTGTCGGTTTTATCAATTATTGCGAATCAGGTAGACATAGAACACTTTACTTTTGGATTGACTGTGATTATTCGTTATATCTTTCTTTTTTTTACTGTTTCTCAATTAAAATGGGATAAGAAAAAGTTAAAAACATTCTACGGAGTGATGATTGGAATTGGACTCTTTCAAATACTGATTTCCTTGGGACAGGTAATAATAGGGGATTCCTTCAAGAGTATCTTTGCGGTTGAGGTAAAGAGAGCTATATCTTCAACTACGGTTTATTCGATAGAAAGACAATCTCTTGATTTGGCTTGGGTTTTTGGAACTTTCTCAAGATATAACTTATTGGGTGGGTTCTTAATGCTTTGGCTAGATTTAGTCTTTGCAGGACTTTTTATTGTAAGAAGTAAATTCCATAAATTTGGACTTTCTGTTGCTTTGATTTCAGGAATTGTTGTTTTAATTCTTTCCAATTCTCGTAATTCTTGGATTGGAACATTCTTCGGTTTTATGTCGATTCTGATTCTTCTTAATAAACGTAAAGTGGTAGCTATCGCATCTATTGTCGTTGTTTCTTTGGCTATGCTTTTGGTTTCTGTGTATGAGCCTGTTTCTTTGTCAATCACGGAAAGCTCTGGGGCTACTCCTGTAGAGCGTTTTTTGGGAGTATTTTCCGGCGAATACATCCAAAAATCATTACAAAACGATCGGTTATTTCTGATCAGCAAAGCTTCTCAGCAGGTGATTGCATATAAGCCACTACTTGGAGTAGGAATGGGATCAGCTTGGTCATCTCAAGAAGCAGCCTTTGGAGATTTTAAATATGGAGTCCTTTTAGGTTTGCCTGTTGATGCTTGGTATTACTTAGGAGATGTGGGATGGATTGCCATTATGACACAGGTAGGACTTTTGGGTTTAGTGGCATTCTTGGGATTTATCATTAGTCTCTATTCTCAAGCCTCAAAATTGTTAAAAAGATATTTCGGAATTGAAAAAGTATTAATCGTGAGTTTCTTGGCCATGATTGTAGCGATGATTATTACCAATATTTGGTCTTTTAACTTTACCTATCGTTCAGTTAGTTTCTATTTCTGGCTTGTTGGAGGAGTGGTTTTTAGCTTTTTTGGGAGGTCGAAAAAGGAGCAAATATCATGAAAATCTTGATGCTCGTAAATTGGAAAATAAACTACTTAGATTCTGAGGATGAACTTATCCAGTCTCCAGACAAAGTAGTGAAAGGGGAACCATACTGGTTTTTTAAATACTTCAAAGAAAAACATGAAGTGGATGTCGTGGGAATAAAAACTACTCCCGACTGGATTTATGATTTTGAGAAAAACAAGCTTCATTTTTATCTTCGTCAACCTTTTTCGATGTGGGGAAAAAGCGAAAAATACGATTTAATTATTTCGCATGGATCACAGTCAAGTCTCTTTCTGTCAATATTAAGAAGAATAAAGAGTAATAAAAATACTCGACATTTACTTATCGATGTAGGTTGTATGAATGGAGGAAGAGAAAGTGGTTTAAGTTTAAAACTAGTCAAACTTGCAGGTCATAAACTGGATGGAATTATCTATCATGCTTCTATTCAAAAAGGATATTACGAAAGATATTTATCTTGGTTAAAGGAGAAATCTTTTTTCATCCCGTTTGGAACGGAAACAGGGTATTATTTTCCTAACTCAAAAATTAAAGAAGAACCTTTTGTTCTCGCTTATGGAGCTATAAAAAGAGATTATGAGACCTTAATAAAAGCGGCAAAAAGTTTACCACAGATTCAATTTAAAATTATAGGACTAATTGATTTACCTTTTGAAGTACCGCCCAATGTGGAGTTGATACCTTTTATGGCGGTTGATAAACTGCGTGATTATATTTGGCGTTCCAGACTGGTAGTGATTCCTTTGCCGGTATTTAATTACGCCTATGGGCAAATGACACTTTTGCAGTCGATGGCCTGTAAAAAGGCGGTTGTGGTGACAAAAACACCGAGTACGATTGATTATATTGAAGATAATAAAACCGGGATTTTTGTGAAACCTTATGATGTATCTGATATGAAAGAAAAGATTGAAAGGGTTTGGAACGATGAAAAGTTAAGGAAGATGTTAGCGTTGAGTGGAAGTGAATCAGTAAAAGCTCAATTTAATGAAGAATTGATGGGATTGAAAGTAGAAGAGGTGATAGAAAAGATTATGAAATAGAGAACTAGATAATAAGTAGATAACAAAAAAGCCCCTGGTTTTGATATCAAAACCAGGGGCTTTTTCTATTTATATTCCTTATTCGGCTTGAACTTCCCAAGCCAGCGGTTCAATTACTTGAACGACTTTGTTTAGATGAGTCTAAACAATCTTCAGGTGCTACTTTGCCCCGCCAAAGGCGGGGGCACATAAGGAAAGGTAGGGAGAGGAGATAGAGTTTGTGAGGTTGGTGTGTGAAGATGTGAAGAAAAGACCAAGATTTGGTCTCACAAATTGTTCTATCTCTCTCCCTAGCGGGTTCTTTAATCGCCAAAAGGCGACTTTCGGTGCCCACGGGGTTTATTCCGTGTTACATTGTTCGGGTTTAGACCCGTGGGCACTTTTTAGCGGGGAACCAAGTCATGCGGTTCAAGGCATGTCTTTTTTAACACTATGCCCGCTTTCGAGCGACTTTTTATGGCGCGAGATTAACGTGCCAGCGCTCGATGATATTTCCGACTTTGATCTCTACCGTCCAGGGGGCGGTGCTTGAGCAACCGGCATCAAAGATGCCGTTGCCATCATCGTCGGTTGCCGTAAGGCTTTCATCATTGCAAGTGATTTGCATATCGGCGTTATCCACGCTGATTGACAGAAATTCGACATTCAGCGCGAACAAGCCAAAGAGGAAGTCTTCCTGTTCTGGATTGCTCCAGCCCTGACCGGTGGTGAGAGTGATCGTCCCGCGATCGATGACCGTGGGAGGAGTGTAGTCTTTGTATGCCAGGGGGATAAATATCTGGTACGTTGTGGGCGCTGGTGAGATGACCGTGACGGTCATGGTGTCACTGACAACATTTCCTGCGACGTTGGTGGCAGCAACCTCAATAACTTTTTCACCCGGAGTTTCCCAGACGAGGGCTTGTTGTACGCCTAACGACAGTCCGTAAAACTCAATCTCTCCGAGGTCAGTGGCCGTGAAGTGGTAGGTGACGTTGTTAGTTGCGGTGACGTTCGTCATCGCTGTTAACGTGATTTCTTCACCAATATATCCATTGAGAGGGCCTGCAATTTGCACCCATGTGACGGGCACTATCTGGTCTGAAATGATTATTTGATTGTAATCCTGGAGACGATACTCAGCCCAAGCAATCATTCCGACGATTTCGGTTTGGCCAGTTTCAGTGAGCACCATAGTGTCTGTCAGAGTGAAAACTTCATTCGGGATCAGAATTCGATCTCCGCATTGTCCCCACGGAGCCCGTAAGGATACTGTTGCCGTCATGTTGCCGATGTTAGTGATGCTGAACTCAACATCGAAGGGTTGATTCACCTGGACTTCTGCAGGGGAATTCACGTACACAGTGAAGAAGGCGTCGTTGCGAACGATTTTAGCCGGAGTTTCGTTAGTGACGGTGAATGTCCATGTTTCGGTGATGATTCCGTCAGTAATGATGTAGAGATCGTTGATAGGACTCAAGAAAGCCTGGTCGTTATCCATGCTGAGTGTCCAGGTATAGCCATCAGAGCGGGTTACGATTCCTTCACCATAGGCGTGGATTCCGTCTTGATTGTCCGCATAGAGATGGTTAATTGGGCTGCCGGCTTCAAAACCTTCGTTTAAAAGATCCATCTCAGGGTTCAGGATGGCTTCTACGGTGATAGTATTTACAGTTTGTGCAGCAGTCGCATTCTGCGTATCGGCAAAGCTCAATAGAGCAATGACAGCTACGAGCGCGATAAGGATAGAAATTGCCGGGGTTAAGCGGCGGATAGCATAAGCGTTCACAGTTTTTCTCCTTCAGAAAAATTGTATCGGAATTTTTCCGCGAACCAATGGTTGGCGGATTGACTAATAGAGGAAAATAGTTGATTTTTAGCCTGAAGAGAAATAGTTCCTCTTACTTTACAAGGCTTTTTAGGTTGACTGCTTTTAAGCAGATTGATATTTGAACGCTTCGTGCAATACTCCACTAGGGCTTTCTTTGCGCTAGTGTTGCTCTTTGATTTAATTCCTAAATCCCAGGTTTCCAATCTGAGAGAGGATCAAAGAGGATTATTTCTTGCAGGAAGAAGTCTTGGGGACAAGGCATTTTCATATGTCATCCTGAACGAATATTAAGGATCTAGAAACTATTAGTTTCGTAAGAATTCGCTTTGCTAGATTCTTCATTAACATTCAGAATGACAAAAGGGAAAACTATTTATTCCCATGATTTCTCCCTGCAAGTATTTGTCTCAATCCTTTTTAAAGTACAAAATCTAAATGTCTTCTTCCGTTTCTTTATTTTCTTACTTTGTTTTTCTGTAGTTTCGATGGTTTTTAGCTAGAAGAAGGGGAGAGATTTTGTCTGGAGAGATTTTGATCTCTCCACTTCTTTTTAACCAAAAAACCGCCTCTGGATGGGAGACGGTCAGTGTACCAAAATACTACTTTAAAGCAGTATTTTAAGTCAATTGTCTCTCTCCAGACATATTCAGTTTGTTATTATGTATAATAGCACAAATTAAGGGAAAAGTCAATACTATAGGATTAAATATGTGTTTTCTTTAAATTTGGAGAAAGATTAAGAAAAGGGGAAGAGGAGAGGGAAGAGCGAAAGAAATAAAAGTGGAAACAAGGATAGTTTCAAAAGAGCCAAGGCTCTCCTTTCTATGCCGGACCGTGGTGGTCTTTTGGCTTTTGAAAGTAGCTCCTTGAGTCTACACTTTTTATCTTTCAGTCTTCCCGTCCACCAAATTGGTGAACTACCGTTTGTATATATTTTAGTTGGATACGGTGGTCCAACCTCCAGAGGGGGGAGGGAATGGCAAGCTGATCAGGCACACATGGATTTTGTCCACGTTCGCGCGACTGTCATTCTCCTCCCCACTTGGAGTCAAAAATTGTGAGGTGTTTGTGCCACCAGAATTATCTACAGTCTCCTCAGGCTGTAAAGTTCAAAAGTGACACGAATCCCTATTCGTCCAACAATTTCTTAGACGAATTCGTCTTTCTCTTTTATCTTCTTTTTCTACCGAGCGGTCCGAGCAGGGTAAATCAATCAGAGAGAAAGGTCTCCCAATCACCTCAAAGCTTTACGGCCTTGGCCCGATAGTGGGCAGAGCAGGTGTTTGGGTGGGGGTGGGGGTCGGTGCGCCAATCAGGGTGTTGCCTGCAGCAGCAACTGTAGCTTTAGCGTTTGTGACGCCATTTGCTGCTTGTGTTGCCGTCGCCTGAGCGTTGACCAGATTATTGGCCGCTTGTGTAGCAGCATTCTGCTTGTTCTGCAGATTCTGGATAGCGCTTGCCTGATTAGCTTCAGCGTCTTTGAGTGCGTCAACTGCACCATAAACGCCAGCCGAATCATCTGTCGCGGGGGTCGCGGTCTCTTTGACGGTTATTTCTACTGGAATCCAGTCCCATGTTTCTGTGGGAAGGTAGTAGTATAACGCCGTCACGAGGACGACTAACCCGAGCAATGCCAATGCATAAAGCCCAAGTTTCTTCACGTTATTCTCCTTTCTCCATTGTGACGCCTTTAATGCGCGTCAGAATTTGAATTTACTTCCTCTCGGACCAGAGGAAGACGGGGGTTTTCCCCTTGATTTTCCGGTAAGGGAGAAAGGTTGTAAAAGCAACCCTTTTTCCTTACCAGAAAGAGAAAGGAGGAGGAATTTTTCCATCTTTTGATGGTAAATAATAAGGAACTTCTCCATAAAGTCGAAGTATAGTGTTGTTATTCTTCGAGCGAAGTCGAGAAGTACCATGATAATAGGTGCTAGATTGTTTTTCCTTTTCAGGCTTAAAGGAGAGGAGAATCTGTGATTCGTTGGAGTGAATTTTAAACTCTCCTCACCTTGAGTCAAAAAAGGAATATTTTACTATTATAAATATGGGGAAAAGACTTTAAGACAAGCTTATTATCTCTCTCCATATACAAAAAAAGCTCTCATTCGTCAGAGAGCTCCATCAAGCTTTTATATATATTTCTCCAACGAACAGGGCAGTATAGCATAAAATGAAAGGAATGTCAATACTATAGGGTAAATGATTATCCCACTCTTGTGGTGACAAAAGAATCAGTTAAAATTGACACTAAATTACGTCATCAAGGAATTCATTAACTCATTTACTACAATGCAAACTTATCAATTTATTTGTCAAACAGGTGCATTCTTATAAGTTCATTTTTTAATGAATTTCTAAACTCCTTCATATGGTGATTTAAATTATGATAGAATTTGTTTATGAGGATTTTGCAGATCAACAAATTCTTTTATCCCAAAGGGGGATCGGAAACTTATTATTTCTCTCTATGTAATCTCTTAGAGAAACATAAACACGATGTGGTTCACTTTTCCATGCAGGACAATAAGAATGAAAACTCTCCGTACAAAGATTATTTTGTTTCCCATCTTAATATTACCAAGCCACAAGTTAATCTAAGCTCAATTGGGCAGATTTCTCGTTTAATTTGGTCAAATGAAGCTCAAAAAAAGCTAGAACAATTACTTACTAAGGAAAAAATTGATATTGCGCATCTTCACAATATCGATCGTCATCTTACGCCATCAATCATTCCAGTCTTAAAGAAACACAAAATTCCGGTTGTAATGACATTACATGATTATAAAATTATCTGCCCCAATTCCTTACTTTTTGCAAATGGCGAAATTTGTGAAAGATGTAAAGGAAGAAAGTTTTATAGTCCATTTCCCCAAAAATGTATCAAACAGTCTCGTTCTATATCATTGATTGGATCGTTTGAAGCCTATTACCATCTTTGGAGGAAGGTTTGGAAGAAAGTTGATCTTTTTATCTCGCCAAGCCAGTTTTTAAAGCAAAAAATGCAGGAATTTGGTGTTAGTCAAGAAAAAATTACTTATTTACCTCTTTTTCTTGAGGGAAAAGCAAAAAAGATTACTAAATCAACATCAAAAGGGTATTTCCTCTATTTTGGACGTTTAAGCCCGGAAAAAGGGGTAAAAACTTTAATGGAGGTATTTTCCAAGCTGCCCCAAAAAACTTTAAAAATTGCCGGTTCTGGACCTCAAGAAGAGGAATTAAAAATGATTGCTAAGGATTCAAAAAACATTGAGTTTTTAGGTTTTCAAGATAAAAAAGCCATAAAAAGATTATTAACTGGCGCTAAAGGAGTAATTATTTCTTCGATCTGGTTTGAGAATGCTCCTTATACGATTATGGAGGCGATGTGGCAAGGTAAAGTGGTCTTAGGAAGTAGAGTGGGTGGAATTCCAGAACTTATTGATGATCAAAAAAGTGGTTTATTATTTAATCCTTCAAATATTCAAGACCTAATGAGTAAAATAGAATTTCTAGAGAAATATCCCGCGAAATTAGTATCCTTTGGAAGTGAGGCTAAAAAGAGGGCAGAAGCGTTATTTAATGAAGAGGATCATTACCAAAGATTAATTCAGATCTATCAAAAAGTAAGTTCTACTTAATTTCTTTTACGCTAATAGACTGTGAAGGGCAAAACTGCTGCGTTTCTTTGAGGATTGAATAATCTTCATCGTCTACTTCAGTAGTTAGTTCGTACACTTTAGTTTTTTTATTTAGACTGCCACCAATTAGTTGTGATTTGGTGTCATCTCCCATTTGCCAATATTTTGTTGTTAGAGTGGCACAAGTTCCAGTACCGATACAAGTTTCATGGTTGAAGGTAACTTTTACTTTTTTCATAAGATACTCCTTATTTTAGTACTTTTTGTCCCAAGTGTACCTTGAGTTTATTTTTTATTGCCCAAAGTAAAACATTCCATTTATTTGCTTCAAAAGAGCCGCGTAGGGTACAGATCATCCATGCCTCATAAGGATTATTTTTACAGGTGGTTTGTCTGGCTTTCTCAGCTTCCTGCGAATTGACGATATCGTTGATATTTTGGTTTTTAATATTACCAATTTCATGATTAACATAATCGGCCGGATAAACTTGTCCTTTAGGGGATACAAATACAGAGTCTTTTCCTGAGCCTTCCGGTAAAACTCTTTCGTTATAGCGGAAAAATCTCCAGGCACCATAGTCAAAATAGGCTCTTGCCCAACGTTTTACAGAGAAAGATTTAAGCTCTTTATCAATAAGATATTCAAGTTGAGAGCGGAGATTATCAAAATTTTTGATTTTATTGTCGGTTTTTTTGAAGAAGATTTCCGAGTTTTGAGCGAGAGCTAGAGAAAGCTCAATTTTCAAATCGCGGGTTAAGTTATAAATTCTTTCTGCTTCTCCAGGGTTTTCATCCAGAATCGTGTGTCCAATACCCAGATTCTTGACGCCAATTTCTTGTAATGCCTTGATAGTGGCAATACATTTATCAAAAGCGTGTGGAATTCCGCGGGTTTGTTCATGCTTTTCGTACATACCATCGATAGAAACACGGATACCAATCTGAGGATAAAAGGTTAGAATTTCTTCAACGCGGCGACTAATGAAATCAGTCAAAAAACCGTTTGTAGAGATGATTATTTGAGCCTTTGGTGAATATTTTCTGATTTGACGGACTATTTCTACAATATCGGGTCGTAAAAAAGGTTCTCCTCCGGTAACGTTCACGTATTTTGCCGTTGAAGGAAGATTTTTTAAGTCTTGCGTAGTAAACTCTCCTTCATGATCACGCTCTTTCCAAATATTACACATGATACAGCGGGAGTTGCATTTATAGGTGATAGCTAAAACGACATCCACAACTTCATATTGTTGATTTGACATTATTAATTTCTCCTTTCTTTTTTATACCTGAATTATTACAATTTGTAAATTACGATATTTTAATTCTGGTTATACCTAAACTTCATTTTTTTATTCAGGAAGTTTGGTGTATCTCATGGATTGCATCTTATAGGCAATATTGTTTTAAATTCTATTTACAGAAAAAAGCTCAAAAGATGGTCCAAATGAATATTCAGAAGGTTTTTTATTGTTATTGTGATAATAAATTTTGAAAGTTTTCCTGACTATTTTATCCCAATGATATTGTTTTACAATCTCTTTTTGTTTTTCTAATCCCAATTTTTTGATTTTTCTTTCATGAAAAGTTGCGTATTTTAATTTTTTCTTCAGATCAAGGACATTCTTATTTTCAAAATTAAAACTATTCTTTCCAGTTACTTCAAGGTTTGCTGGAATATCTGAAGTTAAAACCGGTATTCCATAAGAGATTGCTTCCAGCACTGTTAGAGCCATACCTTCAGATTCTGAAGGTTGGATGTATAAATAAGCATTACTGAAAAGTTCGGTTAGAATTTTCCCTGTTTGATAACCGGTAAAAACGATGTTCGCGTTACCATAAGAGAGTGCTTTCAGCTCTTGGACATAATCATCCGTAAAAGCGCTGTCACCAACAATAACTAACTTTTTATCCTTTTTAGATACTTTTGGGTATAATTTTTGATAGGCCTCAATTAGATAATGTATTCCTTTGTGTCTAACGAGCCTTCCTACTGTGAGGAAATAGGAATTCTTTTTTAATCCAAATTTATCTAAAAATAAGGCTTTAACATCAGGTTCTGTATAGTTTATTCCATTCGGGATAAAGGTGACTTTTTTGTGATACCTTTTTTCTAAATAGTGCTGCATATTTTGTGAAACCACAATTACTTCATGGGGAAAAGTTAGACAAGCAATTTCACCTAGCTTCAGCATTGTTCTTGCAAAAAATCCCCATTTTTGATGTTCATAGTCAGCACAATGGTAGGTTGCAATTATTCTTGTTTTTGGCTTGAAAATTCTAGGAATAAAAGAAAGAAGTGTTGGACCAATTCCTTGGTAATGAATTACATCATAATCTTTTGTTAGTGCATGCAGAGTAGAGAATAGTACATGCGTTATGGTATCTAAATGTTTAGTTTTAACTGAGGGAATAAAAACTTGTTTTAAATTTTGATTTTTTATTTTTAATTTCTGACTTTTTTCTACATACCATTTACGACAATAAATATAAACCTCATTTTCAGGGTTTTTTGTGAGTCTTTTGCCTAGCTCTTCTACATGACGTTCAACACCACCATAAGAAGCAGGTATTCCTTTTTGTCCAATATAAGCAATTTTCATGACTATTTTTAGGAAGGAAAAGCGAATGGACAGCCTCTTTTCCTTAATCTTCTCCTTTTATTCTTCTCTCTATTATTGATGTTTTTTAAGGTTATTATGCTTTATAATTGTCGTAACCTATAGAAAACGTTCAAGTATATCTTATAATTAGTGTGTTGTCAAACCTATAGTTATAAAATACTCCTTATGAAATAAGCTTCATTTTTTGCCATAAAATAGCTTTAGATTGCAATAGTTTGAAATTTAATTGTGAGTAATAGAAATTAGAATGCTGATATGTAGGGAATTTAGAGCATATTTGTATAGTATTGCTCAGTAAGATCTGCTATTTTATCCCAATGGTGAGTTGCGAATTCTTTAGGATGTAGATTTTTGGGATTATGATGATAAAGATTTTCATAAAACTCATCAGTCTTTTCTACTATTTGATCCCAAGAATACTTCTTTCGTACATATAGACGAGCTTTTTCTCCGGTTTCTTTAATTAATTTAGGTTTGTGTAATAAGTTCACAAGTTTCTCTTTTAAATCGTCCACATTTCCTACTTTAAATGAAAAACCAAAATCAGAAAGCGGCTCTAGGTTTTCAGGGATGTTTGAAGCAAGTACGCAATTGCTGTAGGCCATGGCTTCCAGAACTGCAATAGGAAGACCTTCTGCTGCTGAAGGATGAACATATAGGTAAGTATTAGAAAAAAGCTCCGCGAGAGTTTCTCCCGTTTGAAATCCTGTAAAGATGATATTGGGATCTTCCTTTGCAAGGTTCTTTAAGTAATCCTCATATTGTCCACTTCCATCTGCTTTTCCTCCGACAATGACTAGTTTTGGATTTGTTTTATTTGGTTTTGGAAATAAGAGTTGATATGCCTTGATCAAAGTATGAATATTTTTATGTTTTACTAATCTTGCTACTGTTAAGATATATTTATCTTTTTCTAAACCCCAATCTTTAATGTTTTTAGCTTTTTCTTTAGTGAATAGGGGAACTCCATTTGGAATATAGGTAATCTTTTTGTGGTATTTTTCTCTTACATATTCTTGAATAGTTTTACTAACGGCTATTGTTCCATTGGGTATTTTGACGCAGACATGTTCTCCAAATTTTAAATAGCTACGGGCTAAAAAACTCCATTTTTGGTGTTCGTAATCTTTGCAATGGAATGTTGCTACAATCCGACTTTTGGTTTTTAGTAACTTAGGGATAAATAGTAGGGAAGAAGGACCAATTCCATGATAATGTATTACATCAGCCTTTCGAGTTAAAACATTCATTGTTGCCGTAAAAGTACTTGTTATCGCATCAAGGTTTTTAGTATTTATTGAAGGATTATTTAATAATTTTATCTTTTGATATGTTTTGGGAACTTTTTTGTTTTGAAAAACCAAGTTTTGATACCAAGGGCGGCAGTACACATAGACTTCATGTCCTTTTTTAGCAAGTCGAGAAGCTAGTTGCTCAACATGATGTTCTACGCCTCCGTAGGAAGCAGGAATTCCCTTTTGTCCAATAAAATAGATTCGCATGGGATATAAATGATTACTTCTTAATTTTTCGTTTTGTGTTCACTGTATCGGTAATAATGACTCTTTTTATCACCATTCGGTTTTTTGTTATTGAGAATTGTCCCAATAATCTCTCCACCTACCTTTTTGATTGCTTCAACGGCCTTTTGTGCATTAGTACGAGTGGTCTTCCCGGATTCAACTACTAATATAGCTCCATCAACCATGGAAGAAATAATTGCGGCATCAGTAATTAAACCAATTGGTGGGGTGTCGAAAATAATAGTATGGAATTTAGCTTCCTTTAGTCTTTCAATTAAATGATACATTTTGGTTGAACCTAACCATTCTGCGGGATTAGGGAGAAAAGATCCAGAGGTAATTAAAGATAATCCATTTATTTGAGTTGATTCCCAAATGGTTTTAGGGAGATCATTTTTGGTTAAGACATCAGTTAATCCAAAGTTATTTTCAACTTTAAAAATATCATGTTGCGTAGGACGGTGTAAATCGGCATCAATTAAAATGGTTTTATAACCAGCTTGAGCCATAATTACCGCTAGATTAGCCGTAATTTGCGACTTTCCTTCAGATGGTCCGGAAGAGGTAACAACAAATGCTTTTGTGGGTTTGTCAGGTTGTGAAAATTGTACATTAGTTCTTATTTCTCTAAAGGATTCCACAATTGGGTCATGTGGATCGGTTGTGGTTATTAAATTTCCTGCACGACGGTGGACTTCTTTGATATAAGAAACCGTTCCCAGATGAGGCAGGTTTAGATATTCTTTTATATCAAATTCATCTTTGAATGTATCATCCAAATATTCAATCAGGAAAATGATTCCAATGATTGAAATGAAACTGAGAATAAAAGCTAAAGAGATTGAGAGTGCTTTTTTAGGGGAATCTGGTTTTTCTGATGGAAAAGCCTTTTCTACAGTTGCAATTGTATTATAACTTTGTTTATCACCTTGAAGCTTTATTACCTCTTCAGAAAATTTTTGAGCGATAGTATCAGCAATCTGTGCCGCTATTTCAGCATCTTTTGCTTTTACGGATATTGTGATAAGTTGAGTGTCTCTAACTAATTGGACGTCAACTTTTTTTAGAAGTTCTTCATAATCTGTATCAAGATTTACTTCTTTTATTACAGACTCTAATACGGTTCTTTTAGAAATAACCTCAGCATATGTTTTTGCTAGTCTTTCGGATGTCATAATATCGTTTAGGTTAATTGTTTCGGTACTAGCAAGGTTAACCATGACAGTTGTAGAAGATTTGTAGGTAGGAGGAATCATGAAAACTAAAGCTGTTGTTGTCGCCGTAGCGAAAATCACAAATAGGACGATGATGAATAAATATCGTTTAATGATAAAGAGGTAATTTTTAATATCCATGGCAGTAAAATGTTTTTAAAATGAACTATCATTTAAAATATTAGCACAGTTAGTTTGAGACAGCAATTGCCATTTTGTTAAGCCAATCAAAGATTTAATTTTAGACTCAACTTTGGTTAACGGATAAAAACGGTTTTGACTATTATGAGAATCACTTCCAATTAGATCATAGTAACCATTTTTTAAGAATAATTCAGCCTGGTTTGTAATTTTTCTGTTATTTTCGATTAAAGAAACACTAGTTAATTGAAAGAGAACACCGAGTGATTTAATTTTTTTCACCATATCTAAATTGTATAAACAAGGATACCTTTCTGGATGGGCTAAAATTGGGCGAAGGTTATTTTTTAAAAGATATTCAAGCTGTGAGATTGTTTCTGTGGTTATGTCCGGATAAACATCTACAAGTAGATATCTGGAATTATTCAGGCTTTGAAATTGTTCTAATGGTTTTTGTTCAAAAATATAATCAGTTAATCTTACCTCTGATCCAGGATATACTTTAATATCCCATTTAAGTTCTTTTAGAGCATTGTTCAAGATCTTTATTTTATCTTGAATTTCCTTTTTTGTGGGTTCCCAATAACCTTTCCAGAAGTGTGGTGTTGTAATAATATTTTTATAACCCGTTTGAACAAAAGCTTTTGCTAGACTTAAACTTTCTGGAAAGTCTTGCGGGCCATCATCTATTTGAGGCAGTATGTGAACGTGAGTTTCAATCATCTGGTTATAAAAATTACTATTCTTCCATTTTCGCAGTTATAATCAGTCTTTTCAAGCTTGTTCCAGGAGGATAGCAGGTTTGAAGAGTGATTACCGGTTCGGCAAAATCTCTTGTTAAAGGTTCGATATTAGTTGGATCAACAATGTCTTTACTATCAACGATATAGTTGTATCTGGTTCCTTTATAAAAGGTGACAATAGAATCTCCTTTTTCTAGTTGATGGAGTAGAGTAAAGACAGCATTGTATTTACTAATATTAAGAGGATCAACAGTAGAATGTGCAAATAGATATGCGTTTCCGATTTGCCCGGGGTATTTAGTTCCTTTTGCATGAGCGACTCCATTTTCCAGTGCTTGCCAATAACCTTCTCTAGTTGAAATATCAATATCAGGCTGAAAGTCAGTATTTAAATTGATCTTTTCGATTATTATTCCAAATTCGGTTGATACCGGAGTTACTGACAAGGGTTTTTCTATTGGAATTTTGACAGAATTTGTTGACTCATCGGAGTTTAAATTTGATGATTCTTGATTATTACTTTTGAATAAGCGATGTAGCTGGTACTCAATTTCGGGTTTAATAATTGGGAAAAATATAAGGAAAAGATAGATAACACCACTAATTATTAAGAAGTTTGAGATATAAATAAGATATTTTCGATTTAGTTTTAGTTTTGGTTTTTTTTGTTTATTCATGATTTTATAACCACATACATTTTTATTATTTTAAATAAGTTGGATATATAATATATACCTGAATTTAGTTCATTTGTAAAAAGAGAGATACTTAAGTAATGAGTAATAGTATATAAAATTTGGTAATAGTCTAATTTTGCAAATCAAATTAATTCGGGTATAATCAAAAAATGAGCTAGCATTATTCTATTAATTTATGTTATACCCAAATAACTCTAAAATGGGTAATACTCAAATGTATTTGTTGTAAATCTGAGTTTTTTAATATAAATGATTTTTATAGATTAGTAGAAGAATAAAAATCAAGTGGTGCATAGCTTAAATGGGAGAGGACTATGTTTATATTGCAAGTGGGTGCATAGATTAAGTGGTAGAGCACCAATCTTATATGGTGACTGGGCGCATAGCTCAGTGGTAGAGCACCAATCTTATAAGTTGGCCGTCCGTGGTTCGAATCCACGTGCGCCCAGCCACCATTAATTTAGAATAAATTTTAAATATAAGTTGGCCGTCCGTGGTTCGAATCCACGTGCGCCCACTTGCAATTCACTGAATGTTTTTTATCTCAGTATTCTTTTTTAATTTCAACATATCAACATATATTGAATTCAGATAGTAATTAATATACTATGGATATAGTTAAGCTTTTCTTTTCTAATTATGAAAAAATTATCTAGACATTTTTGCTTTTTACTACTTTCTTTTAGTTTATTATTCAACTCAAGCTTTTTTCAAGCCCCTAATCTTACCTATGCAATTAATCAAACTAATACTCCGGCAACCGTTGTATTAGGACAGAACGGTTTTGATGCCTGTGATAGAGCTCCTAATTATGGAGATATGAGAAGAGGTTTTAGTACACCTATACAAACCTTGATTGTGAATAATAAATTGATGGTTTCGGATTATGCTAATAGCAGAATATTTATTTACAATACTATACCGGATTCTTATTTAGATGTACCAGATGTTGTGATTGGACAAAATAATCTATGTAATAATCTGATAAATAAATATCAAGGTCCTACAATAGTAGCGGCAGATACTTTATATTATCCATATTATATTTATTCTGATGGGACAAAACTCTTCGTAGCCGATTATTTGAATAATCGAGTATTAATTTACAACGAGATTCCAACTTCTAATAATGCTTCGGCAGATGTTGTAATTGGGCAACCAAACATGACCAGTAATACGGCTAATAATGGTGGTCTCGGGGCAAATACACTTTATAGACCTCTAGGAGTTTATTCTGATAACACCAAACTTTATATTGCTGATACAAGTAATAATCGAGTATTAGTTTACAATGAAATTCCAACTTCTAATAATGCTTCAGCAGATGTTGTAATTGGGCAACCAAACATGACCAGTAATACGGCTAATAATGGTGGTAGAGCTGCTAATCGTTTAAATGCTCCTTATGCTATAACTGTTAATAATGGGAAAATCTATATAAGTGATTTAAGTAATAATCGTGTATTGATTTTTAATTCTATTCCAACTTCAAATGATGCTTCTGCAGATATTGTTGTCGGTCAAACTAACATGACGAATGGAGCTGCAAATCAAGGCGTAGCTGTAGCTTCAAACACCTTATCTTCGCCTATTTATACTCAAATAGCGAATAATAAATTATATATTACTGATCGTGGAAATCACCGAGTATTAGTTTATAATAGTATTCCCATTGTAAATAATACTTCCGCCGATCTAGTGATAGGGCAACCAAATATGACTAGTAACACGGCCAATAACGGTGGAATAAGTTCACAAACCCTTAATAATCCTACTGGTTTATCAGTTACTACGAATAAAATGATCATCACGGATTCAAGTAATCATCGATTATTAATATTTAATACTTTACCCTTAACCAATAATCCGGAAGCAGATATTGTTATTGGCCAGAAAGATTTTACGCATAATTTATCTTATATGGGAGCTGTTAATTCACAATCTCTATCGGCCGGTTGGAATACTGCTTTTTCCGATGGACAGAGATTATATGTCGTTGATTATGCTAACAATCGAGTATTAATTTATAACTCAATTCCTACAGATAGTAATACTCCAGCCGATGTCGTAATTGGTCAACCGGACATGACCAGTAATATTGCAAATAATGGTGGATTAAGTGCAAAATCATTGAATCATCCCGTAGAAGTTTTTGCTTATCAAAATAAACTATATATATCAGATTACTCTAATAGTAGAGTATTAATATTTAATACTATCCCTTCAACTAATTTTGCCGAAGCTGATATTGTAATAGGGCAGCCAAATATGACCAGTAATACTGCTAATAACGGCGGCCTTGGGGCAAATACTCTTTATTATCCAGGTTCTACGTATACTAATGGAGAAAAATTAATTATCGCCGATTATAATAATCATCGAGTTTTAATATATAACACAATCCCTACCAATAATAATGCAAGTGCTGATGTAGTAGTCGGTCAACCAAATATGACAACAAGATCAATAAATTATGGAGGTTTAAGTGCTAGCTCTCTATATTATCCATATGTTGTATCCTCAAACGGTAGTAATTTAGTAGTTACCGATTATAGTAATAGTAGAATACTTATTTATAACTCTATTCCTACATCGAATCTAAGTAGTGCTGATGTAGTAGTTGGTCAACCAAATATGACTAGTAATGGATGTAATAATGGTGGAATAAATGCAAATACTGTGTGTAATCCATGGTATGCTTATACAGATGGTATTAGATTATTTATTGCCGATACTGCCAACTATCGAATACTTATTTATAATTCTATACCTACAAATAACTTTACAAACGCAGATATTCTAATCGGACAACTTGATTTTACGCATAAGGATATTAATCAGAATGGAGATGCGTCGCAATATACTTTAACTGCTCCCTATTCAGTAATTACTGATAATCATAATTTAATAGTATATGATGCAATGAATTATCGTGTACTCTTCTACCCTCTTGGCCCTCAAAACACGGGTGTTACCACAGACAGCTATAGTAATTCTCAGAACATTGATTTAACCCTCTCTGCAGATGATGCAAAAGAGATGATGATCTCTGAAGATAGTGGATTTACCGGAGTCTCATGGGAATCATTCTCCACTTCCAAAGATTTTACCTTATCTACCATAGAAGGTAGTAAGACTGTCTATGTAAAGATGAGAGATTATGCTAATTACGAAGGAGATACTTTATCTACTACACTAACCTATGACGCTACCTCTCCCACGGGGAGTCTTACCATCAACTCTGGAGCTACCACTACTAATAGCAGGGGAGTCACACTCACTCTTTCAGCTGACGATGCTCTTTCTGGAGTAGTCTCGATGATGATTTCTGAAGATAGTGGGTTTAATGGAGCATCCTGGGAAAATTATGATACCTCTAAGGATTGGATCCTTACCTCTGGAGATGGAATTAAGACAGTCTATGCTAAGTATAAGGATGTTGCTGGGAATATTTCTGAGAGAGTCTCTGGAAACATCGAGATGGATACTAATATCCCCGAAGGAGAGATTATTATCGTTAGTCCTACGGAGAATGCTTATGTAAACAGTGAAACAGTCACTCTGACTTTAGAAGGAACCGATGAATTAACAGAGGTGTTTGAGATGATGATCTCTGAAGATCCAAACTTCATCGGAGCTTCATGGGAAACATATACAACAACCAAAGAGTGGACATTTTCTGAGGGAGATGGAATTAAGGTAATATATATAAAGTATCGTGACTCCGCTCAGAATGAAAGCTTAATATACAGCTCCAGTATCATACTAGATACAGTAACCACTATAGATCTTACTAAGCTGGGAGGTAATACCTTTAATACAGATATAACTGATTGGGAGATAGAAGATAATAAACCTAGCTTTGAAGGAACAGGGGAGGTAGATGCAGAGGTTGTAGTTACCATCAATTCTGATTCCATAATAGGAACTTCCATTGTAGATAGTGGTGGGAATTGGATCTGTACTCCAGAAACAGAGATTCCTGTTGGAAAGCATGAGGTAACGATAACCTCTACCGATCTAGCATCTAATACCGATACTCTCTCATTCAATCTTTCCGTACTTGGAGCTACTGATACACAAGAACAAATAGAAGGACCTGAAGAGCTACCTAATACCGGAGTACAAACAATCATTATCTTCTTCATGGTAATAGCACTATTTTGGACAGCTACAAATCTGAGAATCATTGATAAACTTAGAAGTTTTATGAAGAGATAAATTAGAAATATGGATTAGAGTTCTTCGAGTTTGAAGGTTTCTTTGTAAGCAGTTCTAACATGTTCTAAGTATTTTTCTGTAGTTGATAATCTTTTGTGTCCTACGATTTTTGAGATCAAAATGAGGCTAGTTCCTTTCATGAGGTGATGGGCGATAAAGGTATGTCGAAGGTCATTTACTTTTGCGTTTTTTACTCCCGCCTTACTAAAATATCGATCGATTGCAGATCGAATATTTCTGATTAATAGCGGTTTTCCAGTTTTAGTCACAAAAAGAGTTTCTTCTTTTGTGTTTGGCCTGATTTTTAAATATTCAGATATTGATTTAATTACAGATTTATTTAAAGGAACATTACGGCCTTCGTGTCCATGAGATGGTTGAATTATTAGCTCTCCGCTATTTTTTGTTTTATCAATAATTACATCTTCTACTCGAAGATTTCTCAA
This sequence comes from candidate division CPR3 bacterium GWF2_35_18, assembly GCA_001771135.1. GTDB lineage: Bacteria > Patescibacteriota > CPR3 > CPR3 > GWF2-35-18 > GWF2-35-18. The sequence goes on from MESW01000002.1 coordinate 82,271, forward strand.
TTCTCCAATACGAATACCTGTTTGTAAAAGAATTTCTACAATGGCAGCTATTCTTGGATCCTCACGACAAGAGTCTCTTAAAGCTCGATATTCAATTTTTGATAGAATTCTGGGAGCTGGAGTATCAAACTTGGGATGCGATATTAAATTTGCAGGATTGTCAGTGATATATTCATTTAGTTCAAGAAAGCGGAAAAAAGTCTTAGTGCTATTTGTCTTTCGGGAGATACTTTTAGTGGTATAATTTTCTTTTTCAAGTTTTGCCATGAAGGCTTGAAGATCGTTTTTGTTAATATGAGTTGTTCTAGTTTTACTTAAATTTTCTAGAAATTCTATAAGTTGTTCTATATCTTTACCATATGCAAGAATAGTCGCTTGAGAGCGGTCTTTTTCCGTAAGATGTTCTACAAATTTTTTGTGAGCTTCTTTCAATTCGATCATATTAACAGTGAATAATAATTTAAACGACAATATATTATGATATTCTTTTAATGAAAAGAAATTAAGGTTGGATAATTGTCGAAGTCGTAATGTAGCATATCTTTTGTTTTGTGTCAAGAACTATAGGATATATAATCTTTTTATTTCTTTATTAACAAGCCATTTACATATATTTTATAAAGTTGAAAATGTTAATCAGTGGCCGAAAATAGATATCATTAAGAATGTTTTAAATTTGAAATTCTACTTTGCAATTTTTAATCTTTTAAGTATATACTTAAAAGATATGTTTTTTAAAGCAAATAAAGAATTATTAAAACATAAAGCTTCCAATAAACACGACGTAAAAGTGAATATATTTGATGATTCTAGCAATGAAGTACAAGATAAAAACTCTATAAAATCGCCGAAAATCTTTACTGATAAACCGAGATTTCTTCATAAAAAAAATCAAACTTTTACGATTGAGACTTTTTTTTCTTCAATATTAATTATTTTTCTTTTATGGTTAGCTTTTTCTTTAAGTAAATCTTTATGGCAAACAATTAGTAATCAAACAAGGATCATTAAAGAAAATGAAGAAAGAGATAAGCTTTCAGAAGAAGTTGTTTTTTTGCAGGAAAAACTAAGTTACTTAAAGTCAGAGAGTTATATAGAAGAAGAAGGTCGGAACAAATTAGGATTAGCGAAAGATGGTGAAAAGGTTCTTATTATTCCTGAAGATACATTAAATGAAATTGAAGCATCTCTAGAAGAAGATACGGAGTTTTCTGTTAAGAGTCTTTCCGTTTGGGAGCAATGGTTTAAATTCTTCTTTTAGTATTGTATTTCTAAATTGACGATAAATGACCCCTATGCTATGATTGGGAAGCTTTCTAATGGAATATGTACTATATTATATCGCGGGGTGGAGCAGTGGTAGCTCGCAAGGCTCATAACCTTGAGGTCAGCGGTTCGAGTCCGCTCCCCGCTACCAAGGATGTAAATTCGAAATTCAAAGCACGGAGTTCGAAACAATAATTAAATTTCAAAAGAGCCAAGATATTTCTAATTTGAGATTTAAAAATTAGAATTTGTTTAGAATTTCGGATTTTGGGCTTCGAATTTTTTTATGCCAGGGTAGCTCAGTGGTAGAGCAGCAGACTCATAAGCTGTCGGTCGTGGGTTCAAATCCCGCCCCTGGCATATAATTGATGGGTGTTAGCAGTCTCCTGATGTGAAATATTTATGAAGTTTCGCTTGTAAAAAATTTAGAAAATATCATCAAATATAAAGAAAGATTAATAAATGGCAACTACAAATAATGGAAATCAAAACAAAATAATTCCGAATCATAAAAAAATAGTTGGGCAGGGAAATATTTTTAAAGGAATAATTATTTATATTATCCTTGCTGTGATAGGTTTGTACGTCTTTTATACATTTTTTACTCCTTCTAACTTATTTGAAAAAGAAGTTCCTCTAACTGAGATTGCACAGGATATTAAAGATAATAAAGTTGAAAAAGTGTTTGTTACGTCTGAAAAACTGACTGTAAATTATAAAGATGGACAACAGAAGATATCGCGTATAAGTGGTCAAGATGGAGTGATAGAAGCTTTTAAAAATTTAGGAGTAGATCCTTCAAAAATTGAAATAAAATTTGAGAATACTTCCACATCATCTTTTTGGGTAAACTTAATAGCTCAATTTTTTCCTGTACTTTTGATGATTGTTTTCTTTTTTATCATTATGCGTCAAGCTCAGTCATCAGGTTCAAATATCTTATCTTTTGGAAAATCGAAGGCAAAACTTTTTACAAAAGATAAAACTAGAGTTACTTTTAATGATGCTGCTGGTGTAGAGGAAGCAAAAAAAGAGTTACAGGAAGTAGTTGAATTTCTGAAATATCCTAAAAAATTTACCAGTTTAGGAGCTAAAATTCCTCGAGGAGTACTTCTTGTAGGTGCTCCTGGAACAGGAAAAACTCTTCTGGCTCGTGCCGTTGCAGGAGAAGCTGGCGTTCCGTTTTTTTCTATCGCTGGTTCAGAGTTTATGGAAATGCTTGTTGGAGTTGGTGCTTCTCGTGTCCGTGATCTTTTTGGTGAAGCTAAAAAGAATGCTCCGGCAATTCTTTTTATCGATGAATTAGATGCAATCGGAAGACAGCGTGGAGCTGGTATTGGGGGAGGACATGATGAACGAGAACAAACTTTGAATCAAATATTAGTAGAGATGGACGGATTTGATCAGACAGTAAATGTTATCGTTATTGCTGCTACAAATCGTCCGGATATTCTAGATCCCGCTTTAATGCGTCCGGGTCGTTTTGATAGACGAGTTGTGATTAATTACCCTGATATGGAAGGTCGAAAGGGCATAATTAAAATTCATATGAAGAAAAAACCAATCACTGAGGATGTTAATATTGATAAATTGGCTCGTCGTACCGTAGGTTTCTCGGGTGCTGATCTAGAAAATATGTTGAATGAAGCCGCAATTCTTGCCGCATCTCAAGGAAAAAATAAGATTAATGCTGCAGATATTGAAGAAGCAGCAACAAAAGTGAAGCTAGGTCCAGAGAAAAAACGATTACAAACTGAGGAAGATCGAGAAATAATTGCTTATCATGAATCTGGTCACGCGGTTACTACTTATTTTTTGCCTCAAACTGATCCAGTGCATCGGATCTCTATTGTATCTAGGGGTTTAGCACTTGGTTATACTATGACTCCTCCACAAACAGATCGTTATAATGAAAATAAAACCAGACTACTTAATCAAATTGCAACTCTTTTGGGAGGAAGAGCCGCTGAGGAAATTGTTTTTAATGAACAAACAGTAGGAGCTTCTTCAGATATAGAAACAGCAACCGGTATCGCTCGTGAGATGGTTTGTCGCTATGGAATGAGTACTCTAGGGCCAATTATGTTGGGAGAGAAAGAAGAGTTAATCTTTTTAAGTCGAGATTTACACGAAAAGAGAAATTATTCTGAAGAGTTTGCTTCGAAGATTGATGTGGAGATTGAGAAGATTATTAATCAGAGTTACAACAAAGCAAAAGAGATCTTAATAAAGAATCGAAATAAATTAGACCTTCTTGCCCAAAAGTTAATGAAACAGGAAACTGTTGAAAGTGAAGAATTTGAAAAGTTAATGCAACAAGATATAACTTCAAATAATCAAAAAAGTAAGAAGTCTGCTAGTAAAACAAAAATATAGAAACGATATATAACTTTTTACTTGAATTAGAATAATATGAACGATTCTAAGATAGTTATTTTTGACGCACATGCTTTGATACATCGAGCTTATCATGCTTTACCACCCCTTACAACTTCGGAAGGGATTCCAATAAATGCTGTCTACGGATTTGTGAAAATAGTTTTAAATATATTAGAAACAATGTCTCCCAATTATGTTGCGGTGGCTTTTGATACAAGAACTCCTACTTTTAGACATGTGGACTACAGTGAATATAAAGCAAATCGTCCTCCTTCTCCAGATGATTTGAAAATACAATTTCCAATTGTTAAACAGATAGTTGAAGACCTTGGATTATCTTCTTTTGAAGTTGAAGGTTATGAAGCTGATGACGTTATCGGGGCTTTAGTTAATAAATTTGAAAAAAGTGTTTCCAACTCTGAAATATTTATAGTTACTGGAGATTTTGATGCTACTCAGCTTGTAAATGATCATATAAAGATTTTTACTCTTGGGAAAAGAATTGAAAATACTTCTATTTGGTCTAAAAAAGATTTGATGGAAAAATTCCAACTTTCTTATCCAAAACAGATTATCGATTATAAAGCTTTAAGAGGGGATCCGTCGGACAATATTCCTGGCGTTAAAGGTATTGGGGAGAAGACAGCCTCAATATTATTAAAAAACTTTAAGAACCTAGAGACAATTTATGAGAATATTGATAAAGTAGAGTCAAAATATCGTCAAAAGTTAGTAGATGATAGGACAAATGCCTTTCTATCAAAGAAATTAGCGACTATTATCAGTGATGTGCCACTATCTTTTAAAGTAGATGAATGTAAATATCATAGTTTTGATAGAGAAAAGATAGTACCTGTTTTGGAAAAATACGAATTTCGAAGTTTAATAAAAAAATTCACGAGAAAAGATATCTCAAAAACAGTACAAAAAAAAGACGAAAATGAACAACTCTCCTTTATCGAATAAAAACAACAGAGAATCAGTAAGTATTTCAGACGAATTACATCCATACAATGTTGATAATATAGATGGTCAGATACAAAACCTGTTAACAACTATGAGCAAAGTGGGATTTCTTATAGATGTTGAGGTTATAAATAATCTAGAAGTGGAGGTTGAGGATCTTCTTAAAAAGTTATCTGTTAGGATATTTCATCATATCGGATATGATATAAACTTAAATTCGTCAAAGCAAATTGCAAAGTTATTATATGAAGATTTAGAGCTTCCGTCAGGTAAAAAGAAAAAAACCGGTTTTTCCACTGATGAAGTGACATTGAAAAAAATTAAAAAGCTACATCCAATAATTCCCTTAATATTAGAATATAGAACGGTTTACAAATTAAAAAGTACCTACTTAGAATCATTAAGATGTCGTATTGAGGAAGATGGAAGGATTCATTCGACGTTTCTACTTGATGTGGCAAGTACTGGGAGGATAGTTAGCAGAGACCCAAATTTACAAAATATTCCGATCAGAGGTAGTTGGGGAGAAAAAATTCGAAAAGCTTTTATCGTTCCTTGCGAGAAGATATTAATTGCGATTGATTATTCTCAAATAGATCTGCGAGTATTAACACATTTTTCTAAAGAATCAAAATTAATAGAAGCTTTCAAGCAAAATCAAGATATTCATCTCTCAACAGCAATGGAGATTTTTAATAAAAAAGCTTCGGATATTACTGCTGATGAACGTCGAATAGCAAAAACAGTGAATTTTGGCATTATTTATGGAATTAGTCCTCACGGACTTTCTGAGAGTTTAGAAATTAATCAAAAACAAGCTGCTTATTTTATCAAAACCTATTTAGATAAATATCCTCAGGTAAAACAGTATCTTGATCTAAGTCGACAGAATGCTTTAAAAAATGGTTATACGGAAACACTTGGTGGAGAAAAAAGATATATTCCAGAGTTAAAAAGTAAGAATCATTTTATTCGAAGTTCTGGAGAGAGAATGGCTATTAACTATCCTATTCAGGGAAGTTCCGCGGAGATAATCAAATTGGCAATGTTAGATATTGATTGTGAATTTGTTAGACGAAAATTATCGTCTTCAAAGATGATTTTACAAATTCATGATGAATTAGTCTTTGAAGTAGAGAATGAGGAAAAAGATGCTGTAATAAAAATCGTAAAAGAAAAAATGGAAAATGTAGTAAAACTCATTATTCCGTTGAAAGTTAGTATTAAAGAAGGTGTCAATTGGGGAGAGATGACAGAAATTTTAAAATTGGAGATGGCAATAAAATGAAAGTTGCAATTGTTCACGATTTTTTAAATCAATATGGAGGAGCTGAAAGAGTTGTAGAAGCAATTAAAATGATTTATCCAGAAGCTCCTATTTACACGTCGTTTTTTGAACCAGAGAAACTTCCTGAGAGAATGAGATCTTGGCAGGTAATCACTCCGAATTTTAAAAAAATACCCTTAATTAGAAGGTTTTCGAAGCAATATACTTTTTTGTTACCACTTGCCTTTGAAAGTTTTGACTTGCGCGATTATGACGTAATAATTTCTTCTACTGCTAACTTTGCAAAAGGAATAATTACGAAACCAAATCAGATTCATATCTGTTACTGTCATACCCCTCCGCGTTTTTTATATCACTATGAAACTGAATTTAACCGAAGGAAGATATCTATATATAAACCATTTTTGATCTTCTTAGACCACTATCTGCGAGTTTGGGATTACTTGGCGGCACAAAGAGTAGATTATTTTTTAACGAATTCATATAATACTCAACAAAGAATTAAGAAATTCTATCGGAGAGAATCAAAAGTTATTTATCCTCCCGTGGAGCTATCCTCTACAGGGCAAAATTCTCAATACAAAACCCAAAATTACGGAAAGTATTTTTTTATCGTATCTAGATTGGTTGCATATAAAAGAATCGATTTAGCAATTAAAGCTTGTAATGAGTTGAATCTAAATTTAGTAGTAGCGGGAACAGGTAAAGATAAAAAGAAATTAGAAAAATTGTCGGGAAAAACGATAAAGCTGTTGGGAAAGGTTTCTGATATTGAGTTAGCAGGTCTTTATAAAAACTGCGAGGGATTCATTTTTCCTGCAGGAGATGATTTTGGTATGACTCCAGTAGAAGCGATGTTATATGGAAAGCCTGTTATTGCCTATGGTAAAGGTGGTGTCTTAGAGTCTGTTATTCCAGGGAAAACAGGGGAATTTTTTTATGAAAATAATGTAGTTTCTTTAAAAAAAGTATTAGCTAATTTTAATGGAAATAATTATTTAAAGGAAAACTGTCAAAAACAAGCTCAGAAGTTTAGTAAATCTAAATTTAGTAAAGAATTACGAAATTTTGTTACAGAAAAATGGAAGGAAGAACAAAATGCCTGAGTTACCGGAGGTAGAAACAGTAAGATATGATTTGAATAAAAGCCTTTCGGGGTTTCAGATAAAAGATATTTCATGTAATACGACAAAGATATTACAGCCTTCTTTGAAGGAGGTTATCAAACATACTAAAGGATTAACGATAAGCAGTTTTAATCGAAAGGCAAAACTTCTGATCGTTGAACTAAATAAAGATTGGAATTTTTTAATACATTTAAAAATGAGTGGAAGGTTATTAATTCGTGATCCAGGAGGTGTTGAAGATCGATGGACGAGAGTAATTATTGCTTTAGAAAGAAAAGGTATAATTAAAGAGTTACGATTTGCAGATCAGCGTAAGTTTGGGTACATAAAACTCATTAAAAAGGAAGAGCTTTCTGATATTTTATCAAATTATGGCCCTGAGCCTTTTGCGGATCTTAGTTTGCAAATTTTTACGAAAATCTTGAAATCAAGCAGAAGAGCAATAAAAAAAGTATTAATGGACCAAGTCTTGATCTCGGGAATTGGAAATATTTATGCAAATGATGCACTATTCTTAGCCAAAATCCATCCGGAAACATCAGCCAATTATTTAAATCAGAATCAAATTAAAAATCTATTTGAAGCAATTGAAGAAGTTTTAAAAAGAGGTTTGAAATATAGAGGAGCCTCTGATAACTCTTACTTAGATGCTTTTGGTAAAAAAGGTCAGTATCAAGAACATTTTCTTGTATATGGTAAAAATAAAGAAAACTGTCCAAACTGTGGTAGTGTCATCCAAAAAATAGTCGTAGGAGGAAGAGGGACTTTTTATTGTCCAAAATGTCAACTTCAAGAAAGGAAATAAATGCCATTATTAGATTCGTCTTTACTAAATCCGTATGTTTTGTTTTTTGGAGGAATTGTGATGATTATTTTTGGTTTAACTATCTCTGGTATGAAACCAACCGTAATTATTGAATTTTGGATGAGATTTTTACTATATTTTTTTAAAAATCCTAATAAATATGAAAGAGAGCAAGAAAAAAATCCTAGTTTTAGCTTTGGGGGATGGATATTTTTATTTGGTTGGTTTTTAATAATTGCCGGAATTATTAGATTTTTGGGATTGGGGGTTGAGAATGCGTTTGAATAAAGTACTTTTAAGTAACTTTCGAAATTTTAAAAAAGAATCATTTGATTTTCAACATACAACAATTATTTTAGCTGATAATACTCATGGGAAAACAAACCTTCTGGAGGCTATTTTTTATCTTTCAACCGGAAAATCTTTTCGTGCGGAAAATGAGATTGACGTAATTAACTATGATAAGGATTTTGCGAGCATTGAAGGAGAGGTTGAAAATACTGAAGGAAAGGAAAAATTAAGGGTTTTTATCTCCGGGCAGGAACATCAACGTAAGCAGCTTCGAGTTAATGGAATCAATAGAATGATCTCAAACTTTTCTGGCCGTTTTAGGTCGGTTATTTTTACGCCAGAGAATTTTAATATTTTACAAGGTTCTCCAGAAATTCGTCGTCGGTATTTAGATAATATCTTAATCCAAATAGACAGAGAATATGTACGTAATTTAAGTCAATATCGAAAAGTGGTTTATCAAAGGAATCGTTTACTGGAAAGTATCCGGGAGAGAAAGTCAAAGGAGAATGAACTGGATTATTGGAATGAAAAACTATTGGAATTGGGAAGATTCATTCAAGAAAGAAGGTTTCAGTTAATCTCATTCTTAAATGATGAGTTACTTAAATATAGTTTTTTGTATCGGAGTAAAAAGCAGATTACCTTGGTTTATAAAAATAATCTTGTGAGTGAGGAACGTTTGTTTTCGCATGCTCAGAAGGAAATAGCTGCAGGTCTAACTCTCATTGGTCCTCATCGTGATGAAATGCTAGTTTTTTTAGATGGGAAGAAAATAGAATCTTTTGGTTCAAGAGGGGAACAGCGGCTAGGAATCTTGAGTTTATCTCTTTCTGCTATTGATTTTATTGAATATTGTGTGAAGGAAAGACCGATTCTTTTACTCGATGATATTTTTTCGGAGCTTGATAGTTATCATAAAAGTTCAGTACAAGATATTCTTGAAAAACAACAATCGATTATTACTACCACAGAGTGGGAGAATGGTGTTTCAAAAAAAGTTCAAATAATTGAGCTGTAATGATTTTACTTCATTTCCTTCACAATTACCGCAAGTAATGCTAAACTATAATTATGTTGGATTTTAAGTTCCGAATCAATAATAATATCCTGAAAAATATTAGTCAAATAGAGGCTTCCAAACAGATTATTGAAAATTCTCCCTTGTTACCTTATTATGAACGACAATTTCAAAAAGAGGCTGTAGTTCGCGCCGTGCATCACTCTACTCACATTGAAGGTAATATGTTGGATATTGATGATGCCAAAAAAATCATCAACGGTCAAAAGATTGAATCTGCGGGTAAAGAGCGCGATTTACAAGATATCATAAACTATCGTAATGTGTTAAACTATATCGAAAGTATACAATCTAAAAGTGTCGATTTGAATCCGGTTTTACAGGTACATAAAATTGTCGGTTATGGAATTATTCCTGACGTTTATTGTGGTAAATTTAGAAATAAGCAGGTTGTGATTCGTAACACTAAAACTCAAAAAATCTCTTATGTTCCTCCGTCTTATTTAGAAGTTGAAGATAAAGTATCCGAACTTTTATCTTGGTTAAAAAGTCAAAAAGAAGCAGATATTCATCCGGTTATTAAATCTGGACTGTTTCACTGTCAATTTGTAAAAATCCACCCTTTTGTAGATGGAAATGGAAGAACCGCCAGGGCTTTAACGACATTAATACTCTATTTGGATGGTTACGATATAAAAAAATTTTTTTGTTTAGATGAATATTATGATCATGATTTAAAAAGATATTATCAAGCTCTACAGTCTGTTACCGAGTTCGATCAAGATTATACTTTTTGGCTTGAATATTTTACAAATGGATTGTTAGAAGAGTTTCTTAAAATCAAACAAAAGGTTCTTAAGATTAGTCGTGATCAAAGAATTAAAAAATCAATTGGTCAGGTTTATCTTACCGAAAGACAGGAAAAAATTGTTGAATACCTTCAAGAAATTGGACGTTTACAGAATCAAGATTTCCCAAAAATCTTATCAAATGTTTCGGAAGACACTTTTTTGCGTGATTTAAAAGAGCTTATTGTTAAAAAAGTGATTAAAAAAAGAGGAAAAACTAAAGCTGCATTTTATGAATTAAAAAATTAATTTAGGATATACTATGCTCTTTCAAGATCTTGCTAATTATTTTGAAAAACTAGAAAAAACTACATCTCGTAATGAAATTACGAAAATTTTGAGTGAACTTTTCAAAAATCTTTCCGTAGAAGAGGTGAATGTTGTTTGTTATCTGTCGTTGGGGAAATTGAAGCCATCATATGAATCTTTAGAATTTAATCTTGCCGAAAAGATGATAGCCGAACTTTTATCTCGAATTAGTCAAAAGACAAAGGAAGAAATAAATAAAGATTTTAATGTTATGGGAGATTGGGGTGATTTGGCGGCTAACTTGATTAAAAGAAAAACGAGTGATCTGACAATCAAAGATGTTTATAAAGAGCTTCTTTCTTTAGCCAAAATTGAGGGTTATGGATCTCAAGAAGTAAAGATAAATAAGCTTTTATCCTTATTTTCGCATATAAATAGTGCATCTGCTAAATATGTTTTACGTGTTATTCTAAAGAAGTTAAGACTCGGTTTCTCGGATATGACCATTCTTGATGCGTTGTCTTTTATGGAAGTCGGAGACAAGAGTCTAAGAAAAGAGATCGAAGAATCATACAACACAGTTGCGGATATTGGAAAAGTTGCTTCGTATTTTAAGGCTAAAGGTTTAAAAGGTTTAAAAGAGCTATCTGTTACTCCGGGAATACCTGTAATTCCTTCTGCGGCAGAAAGGCTTCCGAGTGCGGAAAAGATTTTTGAAAAGATTGGAGTTTGTTTGTTAGAACCTAAAATCGATGGTTTTCGGCTCCAAGTACACTTAAATAAATTAAAAACTGAGATTTCAGATGATAACCCTCTTTTTGCAAAAGAAGAGCCTTTTATACGATTCTTTTCTCGAAATTTAGAAGATATGACGGGAATGTTTCCGGAGATTAAAGACGTCGTTTCTAAAATTGATTGTGAATCTTTGATTATAGAGGGAGAAGCAGTCGCTTTTAATCATAAAAATAATCGGTTTTTACCTTTTCAATTAACCATATCGCGTAAAAGAAAGTATGACATTCAGGAAAAATCTACAGAGCTACCTTTGACTCTATTTGTATTTGATTTGCTTTATTTAAATGGAAAAAGCTATATTAATGAGTCTCTAATTGAAAGAAGAAAAATATTAGCAGAACTCATTCCAGAAAATGTAAATAGTCTGCAACTAATTCCACAACAGAAGGCAGTTTCGGTGCAAGACATCTCCAAATATTTTCTCGAAAAAAAGAAAGCCGGTTTAGAAGGAATAATGGCAAAAGTTCCTGATTCTTATTATGAAGCTGGATCAAGAGGATTCCATTGGATTAAGTATAAAAGAGAAGAAAGTCAAGGCCTTGAGGATAGTATTGATGTTGTTGTTTTAGGTTATTATTATGGTCAGGGAAAAAGGACAAGTTTCGGTATTGGCGCTTTATTGGTTGGAGTTTATAATAAGAAAGGCGAGATTTTTGAAAGTATCGCTAAAATTGGTACAGGAATTAAAGATGAAGAGTTTATAACTATTAAAAAGGATTGTGATTTATTAAAAAGAAAACTCCCTCCCAAAAATGTGATTGTCCCTAAAGCTTTAATTCCAGATGTTTGGGTGGAGCCTCAAATTGTTGCTGTTATCCTTTCTGATGAGATAACAAGATCGCCGCTACATGCAGCTGGTGCAAGTAAAGATGGGAAAGGTTATGCTTTACGTTTTCCACGTCTTACTACTTGGCAAAGAAAAGATAAGAGCATTTATGATATAACAACTGTATCAGAAATCGAAAGACTTTATCAAAATCAAAATAGGAAATCTTCTAAAAATTAAAAGAGTAAAACTATGGAAAAAAGATATATTGCTGATTTACATCTTCATTCAAAATATTCACGCGCTGTTTCTAAGGATATGAATATCCCTGTAATGTGGTTATGGGGAAACAAAAAGGGAATCAATCTAATCGGTACTGGAGATTTTACACATCCCTTTTGGATTCATGACTTGAAACAGGATTTAGAAGCTATGGGAAACGGTTTTTATAAATACAAAGGAGATCAAGAAGGAAAAGGTCCTTTTTTTGTTCTATCTTCAGAGATAAGCTGTATTTATAGTCAAGGCGGTAAAACTAGGAAAATTCACATTGTTTTCTTATCTCCCTCCATTGAAGTTGCCGAGTTAATCAATAAATCACTTTCTGAGATTGGTAACATTACTTCCGATGGAAGACCAATTTTAGGTATCAGCGCTTTGAACTTAGTAAAAAAGATCAAAGCGATTTCATCCGAAGTAATTGTTATTCCAGCGCATATCTGGACCCCTTGGTTCTCTCTCTTTGGCGCGAACTCAGGATTCGACTCAATTGCCGAGTGTTTTGGTGATGTAAGCCAAGATATAATTGCTGTGGAAACAGGACTTTCTTCTGATCCTGCCATGAATTGGAGAATTCCAGAATTAGATAATAGACAGATTGTTTCTTCCTCTGATGCTCATTCTCCAGCAAAACTAGGAAGAGAAGCGACTGTTTTTGAATCTGATTTTAGCTACACCGGTTTAAAAAGTGCTTTGTCAGGAAAATCGGCAGAGAATAAAATTTTGTATACAATTGAATTTTTTCCAGAAGAAGGTAAATATCATTACACTGGACACCGAAATTGTGGCGTAAAGTATAATTTAGAGGACTTGAGAAAAAAGGGGAAAATTTGTCCGGTATGTGGTAAACAATTAACAGTTGGAGTAATGCAAAGAGTTGAGGATCTTGGAAAGATTTTGGAATCAGATTTACAAATTGAAGATTGGTATTTAGGAGAAAATAAGGTAAGAGGAATAAAATCAGGAAAATTAAAGAGACCTCCTTATGTGATGTTAGTTCCTTTAATTGAGATAATTTCGGAAGCACTAGAAGTTGGTGGTTCTTCTAAGGCAGTTACTGAAGAATATGAAAAAATCATAAATGGAATTGGTACGGAATTTAAAGTATTACTTACTGCTTCAGAATTAGAATTAAAAGTGTATGCTCAGGAAAAAGTTGTAGAAGGAATTCTGAAATTAAGGAAAAGAGAGATAAGTGTTGATCCAGGGTTTGACGGTGTCTTTGGAAAAGTGAAGATTTGGGGTAAGGAAAAACCGGAAGAAATACAGGAACAGATAACATTATTTTAAAATGATAATCTTTAAGTAATATTTAACTAGGTTTTTGTCAATTTAATGAATCTGAGTCTATATCCAAATTAATCCATATTTTTGAATAAATTCAAAAATCTTGCTTTGAAAAATAAATATTGTTAAAAGTGTCTTCCGATTTGGAAGACAAGAGATTTTATCATGATAAAATCTTCGGTTAATACGTAACTACATCTTTGCAATCTCAAAGATGTAGGGTATATAATAAACTTAACAATTTTTTCTAAAGGAGGTGACACGTTTATGGTAGAGGAAATAAAAAAAGAAACAAAGCAAGAAGCTCCTAAACAAGGAACCGTTGTAAGTAATAATGATTCAAAAATTAAAGCTGCTGTAGCTTGTATTCCTATAGTAGGACTTATCCTTTATTTTATTGAAAAGGATGATCAGAGAGTGCGTTTTTATGCCGCACAAGGAATTTTAGTGGGTATTTTGGGTATTGTATTAGGAGTAATTCCTTTTGTTAACTTTATTGCTTGGTTAGCCGAATTGGTTTTAATTATTGTCACAGCCTTAAAAGCTTATCAAACAGATGAGAACTATAAATTGCCAATTCTTGGTGATTGGGCTGAAAAGTGGGCTGCTAAAAAAATGTAATTTAATTCTTAAAATATTTTTAAATCCCATCTTTTATACTAAAAAAGGTGGGATTTTTTTTGAAGCGGGAACATGTTAAAATTGAAGCTATTATTTAATTATTTGTGCCGCGATTTTATTATTAGTTGAAGAATGTTAGATTGAGGAGATTGAGGATATGAGAATTATTGTTGGACTTGGTAATCCGGGTCGGAAATATGAGAAAACAAAACACAATATCGGTTTTCAGGTTATCGATGAGCTTGCTTCAAAGTTAAACTCAAGCTTTTGGAAAGAAAACTCCAGATTTGAAAGTCTAATTTCAGAGGGAGATCTTGAAGGTAACAAGTTACTACTTGTTAAGCCTCAGACCTTCATGAATAATTCTGGCGAAGCTGTATATAAAGTCGTTAATTTCTATAAAATACCACTGACTGATTTGCTTATTGTGCATGATGATTTTGATTTACCATTGGATGATATTAGATTACGTGTCAATTCTGAAGGAAAAAGCAGTCATAACGGGATCCGTTCGATCGTAGAGAGATTAGGAACACCAGAATTTGATCGACTTCGAGTGGGAATTGGAAATGATCTAATTATACCAAAAGATAAATATGTTTTGAGTAATTTTGAAAATGAAGTAAAACATATCAAAGAAATAATTGGAAAAGCATTAGACAAAATTATCGATTGGATTACTAATGAAAAACGTTAAAATATCCAAGTTTGCAGAAAAAGTTTATAAGTTTACGAAAAAAATTCCTAAAGGAAAGGTCTCTACTTATGGACAGATCGCTAAAGCATCAGGTTATGGCAAATCTTCTCGGGCAGTAGGAAATACTTTACACAAAAACCCCTTTGCTCCAGTAGTTCCTTGTCATCGAGTAGTAAATAGTAATGGTTTTCTAGCTAAAAACTTTGGAAGCGGTGGAATAAAATCGCAACAAAAACTATTAGAATCAGAAGGAATTGTTTTTGATATTTCGGGAAAGGTGGATCTAAATAAATTTCAGTATTTTTTTAAGGAGTAAATATGGATAAATTGAAGTATCAGAATATTGTAATTTCAAGTCTTCCTGGGTCTGGTAGATCTACTCTTGCACGATTATTGCACAAAAAACTGTCTGATTGGAATTTGTTTTCAGGAGGAGGATTCATGAGGGAATACGCAATCGAAAAGGGTTTATTCAAAGGAGATTCGTTACTACATCATTCTGCTGCTACTTATGGTGAAGATTTTGATCGAAAAGTAGATATGGGAATGAGAGAATGGTTAGTCAAAAAGGAAAAGATGATTATTGAGTCATGGTTGTGTGGATTTTTAGCTCAGAATGTCCCAAATACTTTAAAAATATTATTAGTATGTAAAAATTCTCTTCGTATTGATCGTGTGGCAAACCGAGATAATGTAAGAGTTCGTGAAGCAAAGAAAAATTTAAAAGAGAGAATGAATATTAATGTTCAGAAATGGACACAAATGTATCATAAAGAGTGGAATGATTGGGTTGTTAAAAAGAAGTTAATTGACTCTAAAGAAGAAATAAATTTTTGGGATGAGCGTCTTTATGATCTTGTCATTGATACTTATATGTATTCTAAAGAAGAGACTTTTAATCTTGCATATGAAGCCTTAAGTAAAGGTATTACAAACAAATATCAGGTTTCTGATGAGTGGAAAGAAGATAATAAGTGATTATAGCTGTCTTTAGTTTCATTATTAAATCAAAAAATCTAAAATGAAAAAAAGATTACATATTTTTGTTTCTGGAAAAGTTCAAGGGGTCTCTTTTAGACATAACGCCCGAGAGTTGGCTGAAAAATTACCTTTAGTCGGTTGGATATGTAATCTGAGAGATGGGAGGGTTGAGATTTTAGTTGAAGGAGAAGATCATAAAATTCAAGAGTTTTTAAGCTGGTGTTACAAAGGCCCTATTGAAGCGGTTGTTCAGGATGTTGTCTTTGATTTTGAAAAACCAGAGGGTGATTTTTTTGATTTTAGAATTACTTACCAAGAATGAAGCAAAAAAAGAACAAACTATTAATTTTGATAGCAAAAAGTGTATCAAGAATCTTTGGTTTCGGAACCTTTATCCTTTTAGCTCTAGTAGCAGTTTTTTCAGGTCAGTTTAACGCTACCGATTATGGTTGGATATTCTTGAGCGCCATGATGTTTATATTATCCGGAGGAGTGTTGTTTCTTTTCACTAAACTACGTATTTTTTCTGATTTTGATCTTAGTGATAGAAGTGAAAGACCCTTATTTTTCTTTATTCTTATTATTTTGGGAATAGTATTATTTTTTCTCTATGTTATTTTTGACGTGAGTATGATATTACGGTATTTCATCCTTATTTATTTAGTAGAGATTATTCTCGACTTTATGATTACACTTTTTTGGAAGATTTCGAATCACACTCTTGCGGTTACGAGTTTTATATCATTTTCAATAATTCTTTTAGGATTTGGTTACTTATATTTACTATTGCTTCTACCTTTGGTGATGTGGGCTCGATTTTTTTTACAAAAACATACTGTAGGGCAATTGTTGGGTGGAGCAATTTTGGCCGTAATTGTGATCTTTCCCTTGTCTCGTATTTTTGGCTTTATATAATTTCGTAAGGAGCAACTAAGTGACAATTAAAATCGTAAAAAAACTATTAATTATTGTTATCACAATATCTTTGTTCTCAGTTTTGATAAACACAAAGGTGCAAAGTGCTGATGATTCTTGTAGCAATCCTACCGTTTGTACAATTGAAGATGATCAGAATAATAATCAAGATGGAAATTTTGATCAATATCGTCCGCAAGATGAATCAGGAAAGGTATGTGTCTACTATTTTTGGGGAGCAGGATGTAAGGCTTGTGCTTCTGTAAGTCCATTTGTTGAAGAATTGACCTCTCAAAAGAAAGATAAAGTAGAATTAAAATCACTGGAAGTTTATTATAATGAAGAAAATAGGAAGCTACTTTCTGATTTTAATAAACGATATCAGGTTGAAGATTCTGGTGTCCCAGCAGTTTTTGTTGGTGATACTTATTTGGGCGGAGCAGATGCCATCAAAAATAATTTAAGCGAAAAAATAGACTATTTTTATGAAAACAAAACCGCTTGTCCTCTAGATTACAATCGGATTCAAGGCAGTACGGAAGAAACAAAAAAGTTGGAATTAACTCTACCAGCTATTCTTCTTGGAGCCGCAGCAGATAGTGTTAACCCTTGTGCTTTTGCCGTTCTTATATTTTTACTGGTTTATCTCATGGCGGTTAAAGATAAGAAGGCAATGTTTAAAGTGGGATTGACTTATATTATTGTCGTTTTTGTCGTTTATTTTGTTTCCGGTTTGGGAATTTTACAGCTGGCCAAATATTTAACAGCGACATCTGTGGTAATGAAAATTGTAGCCTCTATTTCAATTGTGGCAGGACTAATAAATATTAAAGATTTCTTCTGGTATGGTAAGGGGATTAGTCTACATATTCCCGAAAGTAAAAAACCGCTAATCGAAAGATATGTCAAAAAGGCTACTTTTCCAGCAACAATCGTTTTAGGATTTTTAGTTTCTGCATTTGAATTACCCTGCACGGGAGGTGTTTATTTAGCGATTCTAGGAATCCTAGCTCAAAGTAGCGATAAATTGTTATCAATTTTTTATCTTTTAATTTATAATGTAATATTCGTTTCGCCTTTACTTATTATTTTGCTTGTAGTTTATAAAGGGTTAGATCCGGATAAGGTTAATTCCTGGCGTCTTGATAAAAGAAAATGGTTGCGATTATTTATGGGACTTATAATGTTAATTTTAGGTTTCGGTTTATTTTTTGGCCTTTTTTAATAGCTATATTTAATAGTATAATTTGGTAATAAAGGAGAATCGTATGTCAAAAGCAAAAGTTGATCAAACTACCTGTATTGGTTGCGGTACTTGTTCTGCTTTATGTCCTTCCGTTTTCTATATGAAGGATGATGGAAAAGCTGATGTGAAACCGGATGCGGATTACTCTCCTTGTGATATACAAGAGGCCATAGATTCGTGTCCCGTAACCGCAATCTCAAAAGTTGAGGAATAAAAATGGTTGATGAACAAAATAATAATAAAATCGTAATTTCAGTTTTAGGAGTTATCTTCGATACTTCAGGAAAAGTATTGCTTTCTTTACGAAGCGATAAGGAGATTCCTCTGGCTGATTTTAAATGGGAAATTCCCGGAGGGAAAATTGACTTTGGAGAAACAGCGACTGAATGTATTGTCCGTGAAATTCGCGAAGAGACTGGACTCATTGTAAATCCAGTTAGATTGGTCGATTGTATTTGGAGTAATATTTGGGATACAAATGCCGGTCATAAAATTCAAGCAATTTTAATTCCCTTCCTTTGCGAAGTAGACAGCGGAGTTACTAAGCCGGGAAACCATGAAGTTCTTGAATTAAAATGGTTCTCGATGAAGGAGATTGATAGTTTGAATACATTACCAGGGGTTAAGGAAATAGTAAGAACGGCCTATTTTACTAAAAAAGGAGTTACATATGGAAAATCAAAAGATGGTTTATGATTTATTGATAATTGGGGCTGGTCCAGCTGGATTTACAGCTTCAATTTACGCTTCAAGGTATAAGGTAAGTAACCTCGTCATTGGTCCTGAATTGGGAGGGACAATAGCGAAAGCGCATAAGGTTGAAAACTATCCCGGATTTTTATCAATTCCCGGTTTTGAATTGGGTCAAAAAATGAGTGAGCAGGTAAAAAATTTGGGATCAGAAATCAAACTAGAAACAGTGGCGCATATTAATAAAAATGATCTTTTTGAATTAACTACAAATAATGGAAACAAATATTACTCAAAAATGATAATTATAGCTTCCGGTACAGAAAGAAGGAAACTGAACATTTTGGGTGAAGATAAGTATTTAGGACGCGGAATCTCGTATTGTACAAATTGTGATGCTCCATTTTTCCGTAATAAAAAAGTAGCTGTAGTTGGAGGGGGTGATGCCGCAATTACAGGAGCGCTACATCTTAACGAAATTGCAAGTGAGATTTATCTGATTTATCGACGGAAAAAAGAAGATTTAAGGGCTGAACCAGCTTGGTTAGAGAGTCTTGCACAATCAAAGGTTATTGGTATTTATGAAACTAATCCGATCGAGGTTTTAGGAGATGAAACTAAAGTCACCGGTTTGAAGTTGGATAAGCCTTTTAAGGGTCAAGAAGTTCTTGGTTTAGACGGGGTTTTTGTCGAGATCGGTGCGGTTCCTGTTTCTAAGATTATTTCTCCACTAGGAGTTGTGGTGGATGAGTCTGGTTTCATTAAAGTAGATGCTTCTATGCAGACTAATATTGAGGGGATTTATGCAGCAGGAGATATTACAGAACAATCAAAAGTGTTGCAACAGGTGATAACCGCTGAAGCTCAAGGGGCAATTGCGGCAGCCTCCGTCTTTAGAAAAATTAAAGGAAAAGTTGATGCTCCCAAACAATGGGGGTAAAAATTTTAGGAGATCAAAATGCCAAATGCTACCGTTAAAGGAATATTTTTAAAGGGACTTGTGGAGGTAGTTAGAAAACTAAAAGGACCGGATGGCGTTAATAAGCTCAAAGAGGAGTTTGGTGATCTTGGTTTTGCCGGATTTAAAGACTATCCGATGCAGGTGCAGGCCGATCTCAACAAAATTTCGAGTAAAATTATTTATGGTTCTTATTGTCCGGAGGCGGAGTATGAATTTGGACGGCTGTCTTTCAAAACATATACCGATAGTTTGATTGGAAGAACAATGTTTTCTTTAATAGGAAGTAGCCCAATCAAAGTCGCAAAAGCTCTTCCAAAGATATTGGGAACAGTTACTTCGGGTTTAAAAATTACCGTAGAAGAAATAAACAGTTTAAAGGCAAAAATTCGCATGCAGAATATTCCTTTTCATATTAAGCATTATGAAGGAGCATGTGTGGCGGCCGCAGAGCATTTTGGCTATAAAGCAAAAGTTACTTCAAAGTTGATTGGAAAAGATGATTTTGAATATACTGTAGAATGGTATAAATAAATAATTCTGTGAAAAAAACTATCAAATTAATTAGTCTAAACATTGAAGGAGATAATCACCTAGATAAAGTGATTCCTTTTTTAGTTTCCGAGAATCCTGATATTATCTGTTTACAAGAGGTTTTTAAACATAATTCCGAGACTATTGCAAATAAAATTAAGAGAAAAGATTATTTTTTCCCCATGGCAAAAATGTTTGAAAAACGATATACCAAAAAATCATTGGGTATGTTGTGGGGGATTTCTTTTTTAACCAATTTGGAATTCAAAAATATCCAGTGTGAGCAATATTTTGGTAACGAAAAAGTTGTTCCTTCATATTTGGGTGGAGGAGGACTCTGTAATCGAATTTTAGCTTGGGGAAATGTCAAGAAAGAGGGTAAGGAACAAACGATTGCAACGACTCATTTTACGTGGAGTTCAAAGGGAAATACGACAGTGATCCAAAGAAGATCATTCAATAAATTAAATAAGATCCTGGATAAAGTAGGAGATTGCGTTTTATGCGGCGATTTTAATGCTCCTCGAGGCGGAGAGATTTTTACGGCATTGTCAAAAAGGTTCACAGATAATATTCCGGTTCAGGTGAAGACGACCGTGGATGAAAATTTGCATCGAAAAAAGGGATTGCAAGTTGTTGTGGATGGACTGTTTACTTCTTCTAACTACAAAGCCGAAAATGTGAAGATTATTGGTGGAGTTAGTGATCACAAAGCGATTGTGGCAACGATATTTAAGATATAAAGGATTAATATTATGTCTAAAGATTTTTCATATCACATAAAAACAATATTAGAACTGGCAAAGGAAACATTCCAAGAGAACCAATCTTTGAATAAAGAGATTGGGATTATTAATGTGAAGGGTGATGAGGTTTTAGCTATGGATAAGAAGATGGAATCGGTGATTATTGACTATTTACGTAAAGAAAAACTTCCGGTAAGTATTTTTTCCGAAGAGATTGGTTTTCTGGAACTGCATAATAATCCAACCCATCTTGTTGTTTTTGATCCTCTAGACGGAAGTACAAACTATCAAATCGGCCAAAACTTAATGCCTTATGGTTTAATGATTGCTGTCTATGAAGGTTCAACCCCAAAATTGTCTGATATAAAAGCATCAGGAATGTATGAAGTAACTTCAAAACGAGGATTTATTTTTGATGGATCTACTACTAGGAATCTAGAAGGCGTTCAAATCTCTGTAAATAGACAATGGGGGATTAGTGCAAAGACACCTGTTCACTTTGATCTTTATTATAAAGAAGCGGTTCAGAAATTTGGATCACTGGCGCAGAATGTACATCTGAAATGGGGTGGTTCCAATATCTCGAGTTTACTTTATGTTTTATCTGAAATAGGAGCGGTAATGGGTTCAGTAAAGATGAGACCGGAAGAAATTGGAGCTGTTGCATCTCTTATTAATGGAGCTAATGGAATAGTTGTGGATTTAAAAGGTAATAACCTCATGAATTATTCTTTTGGAGTAGATAGTATTTATCCCTTCATAGCTGGAAATAAAGAAATTGTTAGATATTTAATCAAAGAAATAAATTAACTTCGAAAATATCAACTTTCCTCTTGCCTTTTTAATTTTCCTATGGTATAAATACCCATGCTTCTCGTATGAGAAGTTTCTTTTTTCGTTCTTTAACATTCAAGAAGTGGTAGGAATTTAGGCGAAGTGTTGTCTAAATTCTTAGTACAAGACTTCGTCAATTTTTTTTGTAATCATTGTTAAACCAAGTAATTGGTTTAACTCGTTTACTCTTTATGATATTTCCTAAATTTATTTAGGATTTGTCATATTTTTATGAGAGTTTGATCCTGGCTCAGGATGAACGCTGGCGGCGTGCCTAAGGTATGCAAGTCGAGCGACCCACTTCGGGTGGGAGCGGCAAACGGGTGAGTAACACGTGGATTATCTACCTCTAACACAAGGATAGCTCGCCGAAAGGCGGATTAATACTTGATAGTCTCTTATCGCAAGATAAGAGTAAAGCTTTGGCGGTTAGAGATGAGTCCGCGGCCTATCAGCTTGTTGGTAAGGTAATGGCTTACCAAGGCTATAACGGGTAGCTGGTCTGAGAGGATGGTCAGCCACACTGGGACTGTGACACGGCCCAGACTCCTACGGGAGGCAGCAATCAGGAATCTTGCGCAATGGGGGAAACCCTGACGCAGCGACGCCGCGTGGAGGATGAAGGCCTTCGGGTTGTAAACTCCTTTTCTATAGGATGATAATGACGTAACTGTAGGAATAAGCACCTGCTAACTACGTGCCAGCAGCCGCGGTAATACGTAGGGTGCAAGCGTTATCCGGGATCATTGGGCGTAAAGAGTAGCGTAGGCGGTTTATTAAGTTTTTAGTGAAATCCTTCGGCTTAACCGGGGACCCGCTAAGAATACTGGTAGACTAGAAATATGGAGGGGAAAGCGGAACTCTTGGTGTAGGGGTGAAATCCGTTGATATCAAGAGGAACACCAAAGGCGTAGGCAGCTTTCTGGCCATTTTTTGACGCTCAGGCACGAAAGCGTGGGGAGCGAAACGGATTAGATACCCGTGTAGTCCACGCTGTAAACGATGGATACTAGATACCTGACCCACTGAGGATAGGAAATATTTTTTCCTATTTTGAGTGGGTTGGGTGTCGTAAGCTAACGCGTTAAGTATCCCGCCTGGGGAGTACGGCCGCAAGGCTAAAACTCAAAGGAATTGACGGGGGAACGCACAAGCGGTGGAGCGCGTGGTTTAATTCGATAATAAACGAAGAACCTTACCAGGGTTTGACATTCTAATTGCTAATCTATCGAAAGATGGACTCCTTCGAGGGTATTAGAACAGGTGTTGCACGGCTGTCGTCAGCTCGTGTCGTGAGATGTCGGGTTAAGTCCCACAACGAGCGCAACCCCTATCATCTGTTGTATTTCTCAGATGAGACTGCTCGCGTAAGCGAGAGGAAGGTGGGGACGACGTCTAGTCAGCGTGGCCCTTATATCCTGGGCAACACACGCGCTACAATGGTCAAGACAAAGAGTTGCAATCTGGCGACAGGGAGCTAATCTCATAAACTTGATCTCAGTTCAGATTGCAGGCTGAAATTCGCCTACATGAAGATGGAATCGCTAGTAATCGCAGGTCAGCTATACTGTGGTGAATACGTTCTCGTTCCTTGTACACACCGCCCGTCAAGTAGGGAAAGCTGGGGGCACCCGAAGACCGTCGTAAGATGGGCTAAGGTGAAACCGGTAATCAATGCTAAGTCGTAACAAGGTATCCGTAGGGGAATCTGCGGATGGATCACCTCCTTTCTAAGGAGTATCACTCCAACTTCACGACTGGAGTCTTTATAGGTGTATGCTACAACCATAAAGGTAGCAGTTCCTACCACTTTTTGAAAGTTAAAGATACAAAAAACGGAGCTTGTTGCTCCGTTTTTTTGTTTATGATATATTCAATTCGTTTAAAAATTGGAGTTTCGCAGCTTGTTAATTTGGCGCGGTAGCCAAGTGGAAAGGCAGGAGTCTGCAAAACTCCTACGCGTCGGTTCGATTCCGACCCGCGCCTCCAAAGATAAATAGGGGCGATTAGCTCAGGTGGTTAGAGCGCCAAACTGATAATTTGGAGGTCCATGGTTCGAGTCCATGATCGCCCACCATAGAATAAAAACTACGTTATTAACGTAGTTTTTTTCGTTTGTGTTATACTTTTTTTATGAATAAAAAGATTCAAATTCCAGGAATTGATTATATCGGTATAACGACTCCTTTCTACTGTAATGATGGTAAGGGTAATTTTCTTTTACATCGCAGAAGTAAAAATTGCCGTGATGAACAGAGAAGATGGGATTTGGGTTCGGGTCAATTAGAGTTTGGGTTAACTCCAGAGCAAAACGTTCTTAAAGAGGTTTTTGAAGAATATGGTTGTAGTGGAACTATTCAAAGTCAACTTCCGCCACACTCTATTTTTCGAAAGCATCAAGGGGTAGATACTCACTGGTTGGCAATTCCTTTTTTTGTACAAGTTGATCCACAAAAAGTAAAGATTAGTGAACCCACTAAAATTGATGAGATTGCCTGGTTTACTTTAGATAATTTACCAACTCCTTTACATTCTGGTTTTTCCTATACTCTAAAGACTTACAAACAGTATTTTGAAAAGTATAAAAAGCGATAATTATACTAATGTAGCAGTCTCTATTATCTGGTTGCCAAAACGCCAAAAATGGGCATTCGTTTTTCCTTTTTTTATTTTGATTTTCCGACTCTTTTTCTCTATAGTTAAATATTGGAGATTAACGACATTTAATGTCTTATTATTACTATAATTTCAGTTCTAAAAAACTCCGCTCAAAAAGGAGAAAAAGATACTTTATTTCGGCTCTTTACTCATTTTTTACAATTTTCTTTTTATTTTCAATATTTTTACCCTATTTTAAATACAATAACGTAGCTACATATGTAAGTGGAACAACTTCTACAAATACGACCTAGGACTTGTGAAATTAGTCGACGTTAAACCTCTTTAGCTTAGTAATCCGACGATAATTACCAATAAATACGGATACTATAGTTTCTAGTGAAAAAGGGGAAGAATCAGATTGTGATTGAGTCAAAAAAGATGAAAAGACTAAAGCAGTCTATCGATCTGAAGTGATTACAGTATAGACTAACAATGGACATCTTGGAAAAAATATCAAAATCTAGTATTATTATAGTAATAATCAAAGGAGGTGATAAATAAATGGAAGAAGTAAAAACAGAAACTCCCGTAACCACAACAGCTTATGAACATGCTGGTTTTGGTGTTAGATTGGTTGCGGCGATTATAGACGGAATTTTAATCAGCGTTGTTACTGGAATTATAAACGGAATTTTTGGAACTGCTTTAGGTGCAGGAACTTCATTAATGAGTACCGATGTGATGACAGATGAAGCTGCTGCTGGTCTTATCGCCACGGCAATTGGAGGATCATTTATTCTCATGTTTGTAAATATGGCGATCTCCTGGGGTTATTATATTGTTATGACCGGAGCAAAAGGAGCGACAATTGGAAAAATGATTATGAAGCTTGAAGTCGTCGATGAAAATTATCAAAAAATTTCTTATGGTAAAGCGGCTTTGCGCGAAATTGTCGGGAAATTTATTTCCAGTCTAGTATTTTGTTTAGGATATATATGGGTTTTATTTGATGATAAAAAACAAGGTTGGCACGATAAAATTGCCAAAACTTACGTCATCAAAAAAAGTTAAGGTTTAAAGAGAGTGGGTAAGTAGATTCATCTACTTACCCCTCCTTTAATAAAAAGAGGAAAAATGAACATCGATTTTCGCAAAATAATTAAACGATCTTGGGAAATTATTAAAAAGAATAAAATACTCTGGATTTTAGGAATGCTTCTTGGTGGAGCTAGTGTGGGAAGTGGCGGAGGGGGGAGTGGATATGACTTTGACAGTTCTGATGTCGATAAAATCAAAAACTCCGATTTTGTAGATGGGGATCAACTAACTTCAGCGATAGATTCTTTTTTAACTTCTCTTTCTGAAGTTATTGCCAAAATTCCACCATATATTTGGATACTTATCATAGTGACTTTAATTAGCGTTATCATCCTCGGAATTATTGTAAAAATCTATTTGAATAACTGGGCAGAGGGAGCTGTTATTGGTCTTGTGAATGGAGCAGAAAAAGGAGAGGAAATTAGTTTTCGTAAAGGCGCAATTTATGGAATTCGTTTTGCTAAGAGGTTAGTTTTAATTTCAATAGTTCCCGGTTTAATCTATTTTTTAATTTTAATCGCTTTTGGTTTGCTTATTGTTTTCAGCCTGCTTTTCCCCGTACCGGTACTGAATATTATCTTAGCAATTATTTTTGGCTTCATTCTAATATTTTTTATGCTTATAGGATCTTTATTTTTATCTCTGCTAAAGATAATTTCTATCCGAATCGTGGTTGTCGAAGATAAAGATTATCTAGAAGCATATAAGGAAGCTTTTACTTTTGTGAAAAAAGCCTTCCTTGAAATTATCATTCAAGGAGTTATCAATTATAGTTTTGGTTGTGGTTTTGGTTGTCTCTATTTGATTTTTTTAATCGTAATTATTGGAATTATTATTTTAGGATTTTTTATTCACGTTGGGTTAGGTTTACCACTTGCTCTTTTAGGTTTACTTATTTTAATTGTTAGTGGAGTATTCGTAGGAGCTTTTAATTCCTTTAAATCTGCAAACTGGACGCTACTGTACAAACAGGTTAGAGAAAAACAGAAGGAGGGGAACAATGCAAAGTAGTATTAAGCAATCTCAATATCAAAACGCAGGGTTTATTGTTCGGTTTTTGGCTTTTCTCGTAGACCATTTGATTCTTTGGCTCCCTTTTTTATTAATTAGTCTTTTTATCACTTTAGGTAGTAGTTCTACATCAGATCTTTTAGTGAAATTAGGAATATTAACCCTTTATTATCTTATTATTCAGGAAATTTTATGGCTTTTCTATCAAACACTAACGACTTCCTATTGGGGCGGGTCTCTGGGAAAAGAGGCTTTTAACCTCACGATTCTGAACGAAAAAGGAGAAAAACTAAGTTTGAGGGATTCACTTTTTCGTTACGTAATTGGTTATACGGTTTCAGGACTAGTTTTTGGCTTAGGGTTTTTATGGATTATCAAAGATGATCAAATGAGAGCTTGGCATGATCTGCTTATTGGTTCAAAAGTTGTTGTTAAGGAAAAAGACTACATTTTGGGAGTTTTATCTCTTTTGGGATTAGTGCTTGTTTCTAGTATTTTTATCTTTATTTTGGTATTTAAAATCGTCTCTTTCATGAACTAGTTTTAGTATTTGACTTTCAGTTTCCGTTTGTGGTATAAATTAAGTCGCGAAATGATGTACTTTTTCAACCAAAACAACGGATCGATGGGAAGCCTTAGAAGCAATCGAGAAAAATCATATATTTTCCAAGATTCTCGAGCCACTTAGACTTTTTCCATCAAAACAATTGAACATATTTTTTAGGACCCTTGAGGGGGATTTTTTAATTTTTTCCGGGCCTGTGGCGTAGTTGGTAGCGCGTCTCGTTTGCAACGAGAAGGTCAGGAGTTCGAATCTCCTCAGGTCCACCAAAATTCAATTGCGTAAAAAATTATAAACTTTAAGTACTAAATACTAAATGTTTAGGATTTAGAAATTATAATTTTTAAAACCTTTGTTCTTTAAAAACTGGATAGAATTTCAACATCTTCGTATTTTAGAATTTTAATTTAAGAGCACATAATGGATGCCTTGCTTTTGAAAGCCGAAGAAGGACGTACTAGGCTGCGATAAGTCTCGGGAAGGCGCCAAGAGCCGTTATTATCCGGGAATTTCCGAATGGGGCAACCCTTCTACCTGATGGTAGAAACTCCTATCTGAATCTATAGGATAGAGAGAGGTAAGTCAGCGAACTGAAACATCTAATGTAACTGGAGTAAAATAAATCAAAAGAGATTCCGTAAGTAGTGGCGAGCGAAAGCGGAATAGCCCAAACCTCGATGCAAATCGAGGGGTTGTAGGACCTACATATACAAGTTTTAAAAAAATGATTGGTAGCAGAACAGTCTGGAAAGACTGACTATAAAAAGTGATAGTCTTGTATGCAAAATCGATCAATCTTGTGTAGGATTCCTGAGTACCACGAGACACGTGAAATCTTGTGGGAATCTGGGAAGACCACTTTCCAAGGCTAAATACTTTCAAAAGCGATAGTGAACAAGTACCGTGAGGGAAAGGTTAAAAGAACCCCGGTGAGGGGAGTGAAATAGAACCTGAAATTATGTTGCTTACAAGACGAGTAAAGCCTCGCTTTATGCGGGGTAATACTGTGCCTATTGAAGAATGAGCCGGCGAGTAGTTTTAGTCTGTTTAAAGTTAAGTCACTAAGTGACGGAGCTGTAGCGAAAGCGAGTGTGAATAGCGCGATCAAAAATAGATTAAATCTGACCCGAAACTGAGTGAGCCACCCATGGCCAGGACGAACCCGTTGTAAAAGACGGGGGAGGTCCGAACCCGTGTATGTTGCAAAATGCTGGGACGAGCTGTGGGTAGTGGTAAAATGTCTATCGAACTCAGAGATAGCTGGTTCTCCCCGAAATAGCTTTAGGGCTAGCGGTTATTATTATGAGACGGGGGTAGAGCTACTGAATAGACTTTGAGGACGCAAGTCTTCAGGTCTAACCAAACTCCGAATACCGTTTCTTTCATATAACTAGTCAGTCTATCAGGGCTAAGCTTGGTAAGACAAAAGGGAAACAACCCTCATCGTCAGATAAGGTCCCTAAATTATACTTAGTGTAGAAGGCAGTAGAAAAACATAAACAACCAGGAGGTTGGCTCAGAGGCAGCCATCCTTTAAAGAGTGCGTAATAGCTCACTGGTCGATGCTTTTTTGCGCCTAAAATGTAAGGGGGCTCAAGTATAATACCGAATCTGCGGATTTACTGAAAACTTCGGTTTTTAGTAAGTGGTAGGGGAGCGTTCTTTATTGCAGTGAAGCATAATCGTAAGGTTGTGTGGAGCATAAAGAAGTGAGAATGCCGGCATGAGTAGCGCGTTGCCAGTTAAATTCTGGCACACCTAAAGTCCAAGGTTTCCTCCGCAACGTCAATCGACGGAGGGTCAGTCGGGCCTAAGCTGAGGCCGAAAGGCGTAAGCGATGGACAAGCCGTTTATATTCGGCTACTTTAGGGTGTTCGTCATAGTAATGGGTTGACAAAGATAGATAGCCAAGTGGATCATCGGAAATGACTCCATCCAAACGTCGAGAAAGTAAAGATTGGTAAATCCGTTTTTACGGTTATTTAAGACGTGATAGTTCCGTGTGGTTAAAAACCTAGCGGAATTGGACCCTATTTATTTTTCAAGAAAATACTCTAGCGACTCTAACGCAAGTTAGAACGAACATCAGAAACCCGTACCTTAAACCGACGCTGGTGGACGAGTTGAGTATACGAAGGTGTACGAGAGAACTACTGCTAAGGAACTCGGCAAATTAATGGCGTAACTTCGGGAGAAGCCATCCCTTTCTTGTACTTTTGTATGAGGAAGGGCGCAGAGAAATAGCCCAAGCGACTGTTTAGCAAAAACACAGGTCTCCGCAAAACCGTAAGGTGATGTATGGGGGCTGACGCCTGCCCAGTACCGGGATGTTAAACGCGGAGGTTACCTCACTTTTGTGGGGGAAGCTTTCAACTGAAGCACCGGTGAACGGCGGCCGTAACTATAACGGTCCTAAGGTAGCGAAACCCCTTGTCGGGTAAGTTCCGACCTGCATGAAAGGCGTAACGACTTGGGCGCTGTCTCCAGCAGTAGACTCGGCGAAATTGCAATATGCGTAAAGATGCGCATTACCTGTACCAGGACAAAAAGACCCCGTGGAGCTTTACTGTAGCTTGACACTGAGTCAGGATTTAGAATGTGTAGAATAGGTGGGAGCCTTCGGGCGCCAGTGAAATACCACTCTTTTTGAATTTTGATTCTTATCATAAACCGTGAATCCGGTTTAGGAGACAATGTTTGGCAGACAGTTTGACTGGGGCGGTCGCCTCCAAAAGAGTAACGGAGGTGCACAAAGGTTGGCTTATCGCCTATGGAAATGGCGAGTTAAGCGTAAGGGTAAAAGCCAGCTTGATTGCGAGACTTACAAGTCAAGCAAGGTGGAAACACGGTCTTAATGATCCTTAGGCGGCACGTGGAAGTGCCTAAGCTTATCGGATAAAAGCTACCCCGGGGATAACAGAGTTATCGATCCCAAGAGTTCATATCGACGGATCGGTTTGCTACCTCGATGTCGGCTCGTCGTATCCTGGGGCTGTACAAGGTCCCAAGGGTTGGTCTGTTCGCCCATTAAAACGGCACGTGAGCTGGGTTCAGAACGTCGTGAGACAGTTCGGTCTCTATCCGGTACAGGCGTTAATTTTTGAGGAGAGCTATCCCTAGTACGAGAGGACCGGGATGGACGAATCTCTAGTGTATCAGTTGTAGAGCCTTCTGCATCGCTGAGTAGCTATATTCGTAATGGATAAGCGCTGAAAGCATC
Organism: candidate division CPR3 bacterium GWF2_35_18; assembly: GCA_001771135.1. Taxonomy (GTDB): domain Bacteria; phylum Patescibacteriota; class CPR3; order CPR3; family GWF2-35-18; genus GWF2-35-18. Next base: position 112,352 of record MESW01000002.1, read on the forward strand.
TAAGCGCGAAGCCAACTCCAAGATCAGAAATTTTTGACTCCAGGAAGACTACCTGGTAAAAAAGCCTGTCGTAAGACAGGACGGATAGGCGGTCGGTGTAAGCCCTGTAAAGGGTTAAGCCAAGCCGTACTAAGTGTCTATAAGAAATTCTAAAATGAAGAAGGCTGATTTTCTATCCAGTACTTTAGAGAACAAATCTCTAAGCACATAAATAATAATTTTATATTACCTGTCGGATTTAACTGCTAGTAAGTATATTTTTAGTCTACGAAAATACTAAAAAACTGCTTCCTGGTAGTTAGAGCAAGGGGGTTCTACCTCTTTCCATTCCGAACAGAGTCGTAAAAACCTTTAGCAGGAAAGATACTTGGTTCACAAGGACCTGGGAAAATACCTCGCTGCCAGGACAAAGAAATCTCCAATAATATGGAGATTTTTTTGTAGGTGAATTTGTTCTATACTTATATTCATGAATATTATTGTTATTGATAACGGTACTAATAATTTACAGAAGCTGTTGTTTTTATTGAAAAACCATAATACTGAGATTATCAACGTTAAAAAAATCAACTTGAAGAATACGAGTAAAGCTGATTTAATTATCCTTTCTGGTAGTAGTAAAAATGCAGTAGTTAAAAATAAGTCTTTATATAATAAAGAGATAGAATTAATAAAAAAATCTAAGGTTCCAATGATCGGTATTTGTTTAGGTTTTGAGTTAATTTCTTTTGTTTATCACACTGAATTGAAACTTAGAGAAGAAAGAGAAAAAGGGTTTGTAGATATTGAAATAGTTAATAATGAGGCGATTTTTAAGGATTTACCGAATTTAAAAGTTTTTGAATCTCACCGTTGGTATATAGATAGATTGTCTCCGGATTTAGTTATGTTGGCAAAATCTGAGTCTGGAATTGAAATTATTAAACATACAAATAGGATGATCTATGGATTTCAATTTCACCCTGAGTTATATATCACAAAAACTTGTGGACACAAGATTTTTTTTAATCTCCTTCATTACATTGAAAAATCAAAATTAATAGTTGAGTAATTTAGTATAAACTGGATTACTAATATTCCTATTTTCAAATTGAAATAATTCAGTTATATCCAAATAAACCAGATTTTAAACTTTAATATATGATTATTTGGATTATACTCAGTAATGTTATTGCAAATTATAGTAAGATGAGTATATAATTGCGGTGTTCGAAATTCATCAGAAAGGATGTGAAAAGAAAAAGTGAATAAAAAAGATACTGTTGCGGCTTCCGAAGCTAGGTCAATGGATGATCTGAAAGATAATCCTCTATTTAATCCCAAACCAATCAAAAGAAATAAAATAGTCGAAGGAATTGTGTTATCGATTAATGATAACGAGATTTTGGTTGATTTAGGTACTAAAGCAGAAGGAGTTATCTTAGGTAAGGAACTCCGAGCTGAAAAAGATTTTCTTTCTCAACTCAAAAAAGGTGATTCTATTTTAGCTTCTGTAGCTCAAGTCGAAAATGATCATGGTCAAGTCGTTCTTTCATTACGTCGTGCGGGAATTGAACGCCGATGGAGGAAATTGGAACAGGCCTTTGAAGAAAAAACTCCAGTTAAAGTAAAAGTCATTGATTTCAATCGTGGCGGACTTCTTGTTGACGGAGGTATTCGAGGATTTATTCCTATCTCTCAGTTATCTCAAAATATATTTCCAAGTACTGGAAGTAAAGAAGAGGTTGAAGATTCCTTGGAAAAACTCAAGGGAAAAGAGATTGAAGCATATGTTCTAGAGGCGAATAGAAAAGCTAATAAACTTATTCTTTCAGCTCGTCCACTTGATCAGATCAGTTTTTCTCACGACCAAAAGGCTGAAGTTTTATCTAAAGTAAAGAGTGATGATGTTATTCCAGGAACAGTCACCAGAATTGTTCCTTTTGGTATCTTAGTAGATATCGGAGGCATTGACGGTCTTGTTCATATTTCTGAAGTCTCTTGGGATAGGCTTAAAAAACCGGAAGATCTTTACTCTGTAGGTGAAAAAGTCAAAGTTTTGGTTCTTGAGAAAAATGAAGATGAAGGGAAAATTTTATTATCTTTAAAGCGGTTGCAAGATGATCCATGGACTAAACTAGAAGGTAAATACTCTGAAGGACAGGAAGTCGAAGGGGAAGTTACAAAGTTAACTACCTTTGGCGCTTTTGTCCGGGTTGGAGAAGGAATTGATGGTCTTGTTCATAGCTCTAGACTATTGGATCTTAATCTCGAACTTAAAGTTGGAGATAAAGGTTTATTCAAAATTACTACTTTGAATGTAGCTTTAAAGAGAATGGGTTTAGAACCTATCGTTGATAAAAGTTAGATTTCTTGATTACTTATAATCAAGAAATTATGGAGGGGTGGCGCATTAAGCGCCACCCCTCCTTTTTCTATTTCATAGATCTATAATTTACATGATTTTTAGGTTTCACAATGGTATACTTGAGATTACTTTCGTTCTATTCAAAATTTCAGTTTAAGGATTTCTTTATGGGAAAACAATCAACCGTTTTTATTTGTCAAAATTGTGGAAGTCAGTATACATCTTGGATGGGACGTTGCTCAAATTGTAACCAGTGGAATACTTTGATTGAAGAGATTAAAGAGGAAAAGGAAAGTGTCGGTGGAGAGAAGAAGGGAAAGATGCAACTTCTTTCTCTATCCTCAATTTCCAGTGAGAAAATCACCAGAATTGCTACCGGATTTTCTGAATTTGATCTTATCTTAGGAGGAGGAATTGTAAAAGGGAGTTTAATTTTACTTTCTGGGGAACCTGGCGTTGGGAAGTCGACTCTATTATTACAGCTGGTTCAAAATTTACTAAATAATCAAGAGAAGTTTCAAATTCTCTATATTTCTGGAGAAGAATCTCCAGAGCAAATTAAAATTCGTGCCGAAAGATTGGAAAATTCCGACAAAAATCTAACCACTGATAAGTCTCTATTAGTAGCCTCAGAAACAATAATTGAGAAAATAATTACCTCAATTGAGGAAGAAAAGCCGTCTTTACTCATAATTGATTCCATTCAAACTGTTTTTAGCGAAAAATTGAACAGTTATCCTGGAAGTGTTAGTCAGGTTCGTTTCTGTGCCAACGAAATTATGAGGGCAATAAAGAGATTAAAAATTCCCACCTTTATCGTGGGTCAGGTGACAAAAGAAGGAATTGTGGCTGGTCCTAAAGTTTTGGAACATCTTGTTGATGTTGTCCTTCAAATCGAAGGTGGGGAAGCTCAAGACTTTCGCCTTCTGCGATCTTTGAAAAACCGATTTGGAAATACTGATGAAATCGGAATTTTCCAGATGGGGGAAAGAGGATTAACCGAAGTCAAAAATCCGTCAGCGGTATTTTTGGACGAACATGAGAGTAATATTCCAGGATCAGTGAAAACTGTATTTTTAGAAGGGAAAAGATGTTTACTTGCAGAGATTCAAGCCCTTATTGTTCCTAACTATTTCCCTCCACTGCGACGTACTGCTACCGGAATTGATTATAATCGTTTATTACTTCTTGTCGCTGTTCTTGAGAGAAGATTAGGCTTGAAATTACAGAATAAAGATATTTATATCAAAGTTTCCGGAGGATTGAAGCTTCAAGATCCAGCTATAGATTTGGCTGTTTGTGGAGCGATTATTTCTGCCTATCAGAATAAGGTTCTTAGCAATAATATTGTTATGGTTGGAGAGATTGGTTTACTTGGTGAAGTTCGAGGGGTCTCACAGCTAAATAAACGGATAAAAGAAGCAAACAAACAGGGATTTAAGAACGTTTATAGTTCTCAGAGCTACAAAAATCTTCTGGATATTCAAAAAGTTCTAAATCGTGATTAAAATTAATTAATTTCTAACTTATTTTAAGTTAGGAATAATATTACTATTAATTTTTTGGTTTTATTTACAGATATCACATTCTGAAATAGAATAATAAAATTCATTTGTAATATCTGATAGAAATATACCTTAATATAAAAATAAATTTTGTGTCTATATGATAACAAAAGCAATTACAACTGATTTTCCAAAGGAAAGTTTGAAACTACTTTTTCTAGAAGCAGATCAAGTCCTAGTTATTCAGCCTCCTCGTTTAGGATTATCGATTATGACTGAAAATTTCACCATGGCCGTTAAAAAAGCAATTTCAAGCTTTTCAACGCCAAAAATTCCAAAACTAATCTTATGTACGGCTTTTACAGAGCTTTTTAGGAACGATCCAAATTTTGATTTAGTAATTACACATGAGAAATATCGAGAATTTTTGAGAGAACAGAAACTCAGTAAAAAAAACCTGTTTGTTGTTGACCTGACTAATGATGATCACAACAAGTTTTTGTTTGAATATGATCGAATGATGAAATGGCCAATTAAACAACGTCCGTATTATTCTCAAGTTAATTTCCATTGGCAGAATCTGCCGACAGGAAAAGGAGAAGAAAACACTATAGGTAGTCGTTACTTAATTTTACTGGAACAGATTTTTGGTAAAAATCTCTTCGTAAAACCACGTTTTCCCAAGGTGTATTTACCCAAAAATTCTGAAGAAATATACTCTAAAATTGTGTCGGAGTACAACTTAAATCCGAATAAATGTCGAGAGATAAGTATTTTATATCTAACTGATAATGAACTTAAAAAAATTCAGGAAGATTGGTTAGTTTCATTAATTGAAAAGTTAACAAAGAAGAAGCATAATTTGGAAATTAATATTATTTTACATCCGAATAATATTGATAAGGAATGGATAAAAGGTATGAGGGAAAAGATCCTTAAGAAACAAGGATTTTCTCTTTGGCGGAAGAAAAAATTAAATTTCCTAAGTTTTAACCTTTCTGATTTAGCAGTTTTTTTAAGCAAACAACAGCTTGTTATCGGTGTAAATTCTGGAGTTTTACACTTAACAAATGCATTGGGAGTCAAAACTATCTCTTTACAGGGTCCCAAATCAAGACATTTTATTTCTAATTATCGTTGGGATAATTCGATCTATCCAGCTGCTGATAACTGTCCTTATTTAACAAAAACGAATACTTGGAAAGGAAAAGGTTTGTTAACAACTTGTTATTATGAAGGAAAATGTAAGAAGGAAAGAAATTGTATCTCTGAAATAAGCGTTGACAAAGTGGTAGAAAAAGCTATTGAAATTCTTTAATTTATTGAGAGTATAAGCGTTATCTAATATCTTAAGTTTAAATAGATTTAATTCGTGGTATTATACAACTATGTATGGAGTTTCTAAATCAGTCCAAAAACTAATTGAACATTTTCAAAAGCTTCCCGGAGTTGGTCCCAAAAGCGCTGCCAGACTCACTTATTATCTGATCCGAATGCCAAAAGAGGAAGTTTTTGCCTTTGCAGATGCAATTAAAGACCTTAAGGAAAAAACCAAGCTTTGTTCTATCTGTGCGAATATTTCAGAAGAAGATCCTTGTCATATCTGTTCATCGGGAACACGAAATAAATCGATTGTTTGTGTTGTTGAAGAACCTCTACAAGTTTTAGCTCTTGAAAAAAGCGGATTTAAAGGTGTTTATCATGTTTTACATGGAGTAATTTCTCCTCTTAATAATGTTGGACCAGAGGATTTGAAGATTCGTGAGCTGCTTAATCGTTTAAAAAAGGAAAAAATTACGGAGATTGTTTTGGCTACGAATCCGACAATGGAAGGAGAAGCAACGGCGATGTACTTAAAAAAACTGATTGGTCCACTTACTATAAGAATGACGCGAATTGCAAGTGGTCTTCCTGTGGGTGGTGATCTAGAATATGCGGATGAAGTGACTTTAAGTAGAGCTCTCGAAGGAAGAAGAGATTACTAATTCTTAGGAAACAAGCTTAAAAAATGATAAAATATATAAGATTGTTTTACATGAGAAAAGAAGTATAAAGGAGAATATTATGGAATTCGGAAAATTAATTAAACAATTTGTTTCTAAATCTGGAAAGGAAATCACTTTACAGGTTGTGGAGGATAATGATTTACAGCTTTTGCTTGATTTTATCAATCGACTAATTCAGGAAGATACTTATATTTATCGTGAAACAGATAGCCCCGTAACTTTGGATGAAGAAAGATTGTGGCTTTCTAAAACTCTTGAAGATATTGCGCGTAACGATCAATTCTATTTTGTGGCTAAAGCTGATAATAAGATTGTGGGAGTCGGGAATATTGTACGCGGTTGGATGAGAGAAAGAGAACAGGGGACTTTCCGAATGTCGATTGATAAAAATTATCGTGATCAAGGTCTTGGAGCAGAGATGACTCAGGTCGCAATTGATAGCGCCAAGAATATGGGATTGCGTATTCTGAAGGCCTGGATCTTTGCGGATGATGAAAAAGCCGTCTATCTAGCCAAAAAAATGAACTTTATCGAAGCCGGTAGATTACCACAGTCAATATATTTCAAAGAAAAATACATTGATGAAATTCTTTTCTTTCGGAAACTAGAAGATATTTACATCCCTGAATATGGAGGGATGAAAGATAGTGAAACTGGAGATGAAAATGCTCCCGCTGAAATTGAACGCAGCGATGAAGATATTGTTTAAATTTCTATCATGTTAAAGATTTATAATACCTTAACCAAAAAATTAGAGTCATTTAAGCCAATTGAAGACAAAAAAGTCCGATTTTATCACTGTGGTCCGACAGTTTATTGGACACAGCATATTGGTAATCTTCGTGGAATGATGATGGCCGATCTTATTCGTCGTTCGTTGGAGTATTTAGGTTATGATGTGAATTTTGTGCGGAATTACACCGACGTTGGGCATTTAACCGGTGATAATCTTGGCGATGCGGATACTGGTGAAGATAAAATGGAAAAAGGAGCTCTCAGAGAAGGGTTAACACCTGATGAAATTGCGGATAAATATATTCGGATTTTTGAAAACGATACAAAAGCGCTTAATATTGAAGAGCCAAACAAAAAACCACGAGCGACTCAATATGTTAAGCAAATGCAGAAAATGATTACTACTCTGATAGAAAAGAGTTATGCTTACGTGACTCCGAAAGCCGTTTACTTCGATGTTTCCAAGTTTTCAAATTATAATGAATTAAATCATCAGAATCTGGAACTGAATCTATCTGGAGCAGGTACTGGTGATGTCTCGGATGCAAATAAAAAGCATAGCGTGGATTTCGCTCTCTGGTTTTTCAAAACCGGAGCACATCAAAACGCACTGCAGACTTGGGAATTCCTCGGTGTTACTTCTGAAGAAGTTGAAAATGGACGAGGTTTTCCAGGGTGGCATATTGAATGTAGCGCAATGAGTAAAGCACTACTTGGAGACACTATTGATATTCATATGGGTGGGATTGAACATATTCCTGTGCATCACACCAATGAAATTGCCCAAAGTGAAGCCTCAAATGGAGTAAAATTCGTCAATTATTGGTTACATAACGAACATTTGAATGTTAACGGGAAGAAGATGTCAAAGTCTGAAGGAACAGGGTATTCGTTGCAAGAAGTAGTGAGTAAAAAAGTTGAGATTAAAAATAGGATGTTTGTAAATTTCGAACCCTTTGATTTACGTTATTTCTTTTTAAACTCGCATTATAGATCGAAACAAAACTTTACTTGGGATGCTTTAAAAGACGCGAAAATTGCACGAGAAAATTTTGACGAAAGAGTTTGGTCTTTACCTGAAAGAAAAGGTAATATTGTCAAAAGCTATAAGGAAAAATTTATAAAAGCGATTGAAAATGATTTTAATATACCGCAAGGTTTAGCTATTGCATGGGAGTTATTGAAATCAAAAGAAAAAGAAGAGGATAAAAGAGAGACAATCTTGGATTTCGATAAAGTTTTAGGATTAGGTTTAAAAGGAAGTCAAAATATAGGCCGAAAAATATTAGAACCAAAACATTTAAAAAATATTAAGATTAGAAATTTAATTAAAGAAAGAGATGAAGCACGATTAAATAAAGATTTTAGAAAGTCAGATGAACTGCGAAAGCTAATCGAAGCAGAAGGTTATATCGTGGAAGATACCAAAGAAGGAACGAAAGTTTATAAAAAAGAATGAAGCAGTTTAAATTAGTTGCCTTGGGTGGCACATTTGACCATCTCCATAACGGACACAAAAGCCTTTTTACAAAGGCTTTTTCAGTTTCGGAAAGAGTTATCATTGGTATCACCTCTGACGAATTTATTAGCGGTAAAGTTTTACCTAAACAGATTCAATCTTTCAATATTCGGAAAACCCAGCTTCTTGATTATCTAAAATTCCATTATTCTGAAAATCGTTTCCAAATTATTGAATTAACGGATATCTATGGTCCGACTTTGTCGGATGACAGAATAGAAGCTTTAGTCATTGGTCCAAAAACCATGGAAGGCGCTAAAAAGATTAACGAAGTTAGGTTAAAACAGGGAAAGCAAAAACTAAAAATCATCGAAGCGGAATTTATTAAAAGCGAAGATCATAAATATTTGTCTTCAACGAGGATCAGAAAAGGAGAGATTAACCGCCACGGTGATATTTATGCCCATCTTTTCAATTCGAATATTCGTGTTACCGAGAGTTTCCGTAAGTACTTACAACAAATTCATGGGAAAATTATCACTAATTATAACGAGTTCCCCCATAGTATTAGCAAGACGCAATTTCCAATCGTTTGGGTTGGAGATTCAGCCGGAGAATTTTTTATAAAGAATAAATTATCGTTTACCTTGGGGATTTTTGATCTGAAAACAGAGCGTAAACCAAACTTCTTTTTCCAAGATCTTTTGCAAAGACAACAGATTGATAGAGTATTGAATAAATCGGGAATAATTCAGCATAGGTTATACCAAACTATACAGAACGTAATTCAGGAACAAAAACAATATTTATACGTACAAGGAGAAGAGGATCTAGCTGTGATTCCGCTTATTTTATTACTTCCTTTGAATTCTTTTATCTTCTATGGTTTAAAAGATACTGGTTTAATCATGATTGAAGTTACCGAAGATAAGAAGGAAGAAGTGACAAAGAGATTAAAAAGTTGCCGCATTTGATTGTTATGGGTAAAATAGATAGTAATGAATCACCAAAACCTGTTGTATAAAATTCCCCCGGAAATATTGAAAGTCATAAATGATCTAAAGACAGCTTCTTTTGAAGCTTATTTAGTGGGTGGTTGTGTTCGCGATCTACTTCTAAACAACCCTCCCAAAGATTACGATATTGCAACCAATGCCAAACCAGAAGAAATTAGTAAGGTTTTTCCTGAATCAGTCACCACTTATGCCAAATTCGGTACAGTCTTGGTACTTACCAAAGACGAACACAAAGAAACTCATCCGGTGGAAGTAACTACTTATCGGAGTGAGATGGATTATCGAGATGGTCGTTGGCCGATGAAAGTAGAATTTACTTCAAAGCTGTCAAAAGATTTGGGAAGAAGAGATTTTACCATCAATGCTCTAGCCATGGAAATCAAAGATAACGAAACGGATATCATAGACCTTTTTAATGGAGTAAGTGATTTACATAAAGGAGTAATTAGAGCTGTAGGAACACCACAATTGCGAATGGAAGAAGATGGATTACGTGGATTTCGAGCCTGCCGTTTAGCTTCAACTTTAGAATTCGAGGTCGAAGGGGAAACATTTAGTGCGATCAGTAAGGCAAAATCTGTTTCTGCTCAAGTTTCGGTGGAGAGGATTCGGGATGAATTTATACGACTTCTGATGGAATCACATAAACCTTCAATTGGAATTGAACTGTTACGAAGAACCGGTCTTTTAGAACTCTTTCTTCCCGAATTACTTGAAGGAATTGGAGTGACGCAGCCGGAATATCATGTCGATGATGTTTATCACCATTTACTTGCGTGCGTTGATGTGGCTCTTGATGAGTTAAAATTAGCGGCACTTTTTCATGATATTGGTAAGCCACGCGTTAAAAATGTAGAATTTGAGCAAAAGTATTTACAGCGTCTTCTCAAAAAGGGAAAGGTAATTCCTAAACATCACTTTTTCGGACATGATGAAGAATCAGCGCGTATGACGGAGGAGATTTTAGTGAGAATGAAATTTCCAAAGGTTGAAATTAAAAAAACTGTTTCTTTAGTACGTTGGCACATGTTTTACTATCAGGACGAATGGAGTGATGGAGCTGTGCGTCGATTTATCAAAAGAGTTGGGGGTGAAGAGAATGTAGATTTGCTTTTCAAGTTGCGGATAGCGGATGCGGATTCAAATCCAAAATCGGAGTTTACCCCTGCGGAAATTCAAAAGTTGGAAGAACGGATTGCCGAAGTTAGAGCTAAAGAGATGATTCTATCAGTAAATGATTTAGCTATTAATGGGAAAGATTTAATGGGATTAGGAGTCCCTGAAGGACCGATAATCGGTCAAATATTACAACACTTATTAAAAGAGGTTATTGAAGATCCGATTTTGAATGAGAGGGAAAAATTATTATCTATCTCTAAAAATCAAATTAAAAATAAATTGTAATTTTGATGAATATTAATTTTCCTTTTGCTATTGTCACTGCTAATATCTTATGCTATACTTCTAACCTGTTAAAATCCAGTTTTAAAATTTTAGTTTAAGAGGAAGAATTTTGATGAAAAATTATGAAGTTGCACTAATAATAAAACCTTCTCTAACAGATTCTGAAGTAAAATCATTTATATTGAATTTAGAAAAGTTTATCCAGAACGATTCTAAAGGTAAGATTCTAGAAAAAGAAGATTGGGGTCGAAGAAAATTCAGTTATCGGATAAAAAAAGAAGATATGGGATATTACTATTTCTTGAATTTTTCTTTAGAAGCCGAGGCTTTAGCAAAGTTTGATAAGAAATTAAGATTAGATAATAATATTTTACGATATATTATTAGTAATATATCTACCAAAATATAGTACAAATTTTGGTATGATCCGAATTACAAGTACTAAAATTGAAACAATTCGGATAGAATTAGACTAAATTAAAAAGGAGCACTTTAAAGACACAGCAATTAGATTACAGTCACGGTAATAGGTCATAAATAGATTAAAAAGAACCGAAAGCCGAAAGAAAAGACTTACATTCTGTGTTTTAGTGAGCAAGAAAGATGGCTACACGATCGTTAAACAAGGTAATGTTAATCGGAAATTTAACTAGAGATCCTGAACTAAGATATACTCCTTCAGGAACCCCAGTTTGTTCTTTTGGACTAGCAACCAATCGTTCTTGGGTTGCTTCTAATTCTAGCGATAGACAAGAAGAAACAGAATTTCATAGTGTTGTTGCTTGGAGTAAATTAGCAGAGCTTTGTGCTCAGTTACTTGCTAAAGGACGTAAAGTCTATGTTGAGGGTCGATTACAAACTAGAAGCTGGGAAGCTCAAACTGGAGAGAAAAGAACTAAAACAGAAATTGTTGCTGAGGATATGATAATTTTAGATAGTAAATTCAAAAATTCAGATGGAGAACTTGTGGAAAGAGAATCAAGTAATAATCATACCAAAGAAGCTTCTTCTGAAGAAACTCCGGTAACCGAAAATCAAACGACCGAAGTTGCTCCAACAGAAACTGTTTCTGAAGAACAGGCTCCACAAGCTACCAATGAAGAAAAACCAGAGGAAAATAAAAAGGAAGATATCGATCTTGATAAAATTCCTTTCTAAAGATAAATATGACAGAAGAACAATCCAAAAACAATAGAGAGAAAAGAGAAAAAGACAACAAAGGGTATATAAATTACTGTTATTTCTGTGTTGATGGTGAAAAAGAAATTTCGTGTAAAGATGTGGCTAAACTTAAGCGTTTCTTAAACGAAAGAGATATGGTTATTTCAAGACAAAAAACCAGACTATGTGCTTATCATCAACGAAAACTAAGTAGTAGTATTAAAAAAGCCAGATTTTTAGCGCTACTTCCTGTGGGTGGGCGTAAAAATTTAGATTAGTATTATCATTTTGTACGGTTTTAGTGTTTAAAAAACTGCCAGCCTTATTTACTTTCTAGATAGGCGACGTTGGGTAATTCCATGACTAAAAGAAGTATTATTCCAGCTTACTATCTCATAGTTGATTTAGGAGAGATAATTTCTCAGTTCTACCTCCTTTATATTTCCGATAAATTCCAAATTGAAGTTTTTGGTCCTGTCGAAATAACAAGTGATGTCTTAAAAGCTGAAAAAGCGAATACCTATTTCGAATCCGCGATTTTAGAGCTTCAAAAAATTTCAAATCGAAAAATAATTAGTCGTAACCTCATCCTTCTTCTAAATTCTCCTTCCAAAGGTATTAATGGAGTGTCTTTTGCAGGGAAAAAAGATTTAAATAGCAATATCGGTATTTTGAAATCTTTTAACCTATATAGTCAGAAGGAAGTTTTTGATTTACTTCTGTCCCTTTTGGAATCTTTTAATAGTGATTTTTATGTAATTGATATTGGATTGACTGATGTTTTCTATGGTTATGTAGATAAAAATCATAATCATCGTTCTTTCGTTAAAGGTGTTAGAGAGTCTCTTCTAGAGATATTGGGTGATCCGCTTAGTTTAGATAAGATTGCTTCTTTACTGCCTTTTGAAATAGATCTAAAAGAGCTAGGGAATTATATTGCCAATAAAAGCGTTTATCTCCAAACAATCCCTCTTAATTTGCGTGATTTTACGGTAGAACAATCACTAATCAGAGAGATTGTGAGTAGAGATAAAGTAGATTTTTTTAGGAACGAACAGTTAAATAAAGTTATTCTTTCTGGCTTGTGGATGAAAATGGCAACAAGCGTCGAGCAGATAGTTTTGACCATGATAGATGGACTCGAGTTAACCGGAATTTCTTATCTTTATTTTGATAGACATAATCTTTTAAGAAATTGTGCTCCTATTATCTTTGATTATGAAGAAAAAACTAAAAACTTAGTTTTACCGCAATTAATATCTCATTATGGAACAGTGATTACTCTTTTGGGTCCAATTGTAAAGGGTAAAAATATAGGAAAAGTCTATTTAGATCAAGGACTGGATGAAAAACAAGAAATTACGCTAATGGGTGGGGAAATTTATACTTTGCCTTTTACGGGGAAAATGAAATTAACTTTTGTGTTAGATTTTATGTATGGAATATTCGACACAAACTCAGTTTTGAATAAGGCTAAAGAGGAAAGAACCATAGAAATCGAAGTCGTGGGTGGAGAGAAGGGAATCATTCTAGACGTTAGAGGTAGACCTATAACCGTAGTTGGGGGAAGAGAAGGTAAAAAGCAGATTCTCTCTTGGAATCAAGCTTTTGATATCTATCATAAAGTTCAGAAAGTAGGGGAAGATTAATGTTTTCAAAGAATTCGACTCAAAGTGAATTACTTCTTTCTAAAAAGACATTGTATGAAGAGAATGTTAATCGAGAGATTGAAAGAAATTTGATTTCGGAAGGGACGATTTTCGCCAAAAAAGGTGAGTCCGTCTCTCCGGCTGATATCATCGGTGAGTGTTATGTGTCTAGAGGTTTTCGTATTTTTAATATTGCTGAAACTTTAGGTATAAAGCCAAATGAAATTAGTAATTATTTGAAAAAAGAACCAGGTTCTAAGGTTTTTAAGGGAGAAGTTTTGGCGGAGAAAAAAAGATACCTAGGAGTTCTCACAAGACAATTTATAGTTCCATGTGATGGAATTTTAGAAGGACTTAATCAAAAAGATGGTCAGTTAACAATTCGTTTTCTTCCAGAGAAAAATAAGCTTCTTTCCGGATTTTACGGCGAAGTCCAAGAAGTCAATGAAGGAAAAAGTGTTATTCTAAAAACTGAAGTACATGTTATTAGAGGTCAAATTGGAATGGGAATTAAAAGAGAAGGAATTTTTAATTTCATTTCAGATCATGGTGATAACATTACCCCTCTTGACGTTGATGCTCAGTATGCAAGAAAGATCTTGTTATTAGGAAGTTTGGTGTCAAAAGATATTGTCCAAAAATGCCTTGCCTTAGGAGTAAAAGGAATCATTGGAGGAGGAATTAACTTCAAAGATTATCAAAGTTTAATAGGATCATTAAATCCACGTGAGGATGTTGGGGTAAGTATTCTGATTCTCACGGGTTTTGGAAGATCCGATATTGATTCTAAGATAACGGGAATCTTACAAAAATATCAACATCGACATGTTATTTTAGATCCTCAGTCAAAAGAGCTATTAATTCCTTTGAGTCCAACAGAGTGGCTTAAAAAGAGATCAAAAAAGAAATCAGAAGAGATAGAATTTCTTAAAATAGGAAATGAAGTCCTAATTCTATCCTGGCCGTATCTTGGAAAACGAGGTATAATTACCGGACTTGAAGCGGAAAAAAAGAACGAATTAAGTTCTTGTGTTTCCGTTTTCGCAGCGAAAGTGAAGATCTCTGACGGAAAGGAAGTTACCCTTCCAATTAGAAATCTGCAATTAATATAACAATCGCTAAAACCAATTAATAAACTCAAACTGGTATTTCTTATTAGTTCTTTGTTTTGTATAATAAGTAGATAAATTAATTTATATTAGAATATTCTTTTAATTCTATAGAAGTTATGAGAGGTCTATTTGTATGGTAAATCCAGAGTATCGAACAATAAAAGTGATCATATATATTATTTCTGCAATTGCTTTTTTCGTAGGAGGTTTTTTTGTTGGTAATTTCCAGAAAAACTATTATATTAATTTGTCTGGGAATAAAATTACCATTGAAAATAAATCTCAAGCAAATCAAAATGTTGATTTTTCTATTTTTTGGAAAGTCTGGGATGAGGTTAGTAACAAGTATCTTTATCAAGAAGATGTTGATCCTCAAAAGATGGTATATGGAGCTATAAAAGGGATGGTCGCAAGTTTAGATGATCCCTACTCAATCTTCCTCGATCCAGAAGAGTTTGCACAACTTAAAGAATCAATGGCTTCAACATATGAAGGTATTGGGATAGAGATGGGTTTTAAAGATAATCAAATCGTAGTGATTACTCCATTTGAAGGTTCTCCTGCAATTAAATCTGGAATTAAAGCGGGAGATTATATCTTGAAAATCAACGATGAAATAACTACGAACATGAGTCTTTCTGAATCAGCCAGTAAGATTAGAGGAGAGAATAAAACTAAGGTAAAACTAACGTTACAACATCAAGGAGAAAGTGATCCTTATGAAGTTGAGATTGTTAGATCAGTGATTACCTATGATACGGTTACGATTAAATTCATTGATGATGATATTGCTTATGTAAGAATTCTTCAGTTTGGAGATGATACGAACGCTCAATGGGATGATGCGATATCTGAAATCCAATCACAAAATCCTAAAGGGGTAATCCTTGATTTGCGTAATAATCCGGGAGGATATGTTTCCTCAGCCAGCTACATTGTCGGAGATTTTGTCGGAAGTAAAGTGGCTGTAAAGCAAAAATTTTCAGATTCCCATGTTACTTCTCAGAAATCTATTAATTCAAAACAAAGATTAAAAGATTATAAAGTAATTTTGCTTCTTAATGAAGGATCAGCCTCTGCATCGGAAATTCTAGCGGGAGCGTTGAAATATTATAATATCGTAACAATTGTAGGGGAAAAATCGTTTGGGAAAGGAATAGTTCAAGATCAAATTCCACTGTCTTCCGGAACTGGTTTACATGTTACGACTTCGGAGTGGCTTACTCCTGGAGATCAGAATATTCACAAGCAAGGGATTGAGCCAGATATCCAGATAGAAATGACTGAAGATGACATAAAAAAGGGAATTGATCCTCAACTGGATAAAGCAAAGGAGTTAGTGTCTGTTAACTAGTATTTAGCGATTTTAATATAAATTTCAGATTCTATAGGGTAATCGCTATTAAGTAATTTTAAAATAGGGTATTACATGTTATTTTAGTTTACTATAGGTTGACAATGTTTCTTAACTGTGGTATAAAACACGATACGGAGTCGGTGGGGGCAGTGCCGACTCCGTTTTTTATAAACTCAATTTCCTTAAATTTGCAAAAAAAGTATTGAGTATATGATCATTGACAATCAGTTTCTTTTTTGCTAACTTAGATAAAGTTACATATATATTCGTGTTTTTCCATATTGTAATATCTTTTTCCTAAATATTCCTAGAATATTAATTAATGAAACTTTATCAATTAGGTAGAATTTCAATAAAATAAAGAGCAAGTTATCCTGTTATATACTCGATGTTTAAAGATAAAGCTAAATTTGTAAGTAATTATGATCTAGAATTCCGTTAAACTTATGAAAATTATTAAAAATACCGAGAGTTTATAAATCTCGGAGTTCATAGAAAGGTTTGTATGCCAGCTAAAAAAACTGTACCATCAACTTCAAAAAAGGTTGATACTAAGATTATTAAGGTCAACGAAGAATCAAGTATTGTTCCTGTAAATAAAAATACGGAGAACACTCTTAACAATAGTTTACCAAAAAAGAATATAAGTAGTGAAAATAATTTTTCAACGTCTTCAATGAACGATACTGTTCCTGTAGGTGGGATTTTAGAAATTATGCCTGATGGTTATGGTTTCTTAAGACATGAAAGATTATTGCCAGGAGCTGATGATATTTATGTATCACAGTCGCAAATAAAGAGATTTGGGATGCGTATTGGAGATTCTATTGAGGGAAGAGCGAGATCTCCTCGTGAAAGTGAGAAATATCAAGGACTTTTAAAAGTCGAAAAAATAAATGGTGATGATCCAGAAAAAGCTGTTCGTAGACCATATTTTCAGAAATTAACTCCGATTTATCCAAATGAAAAAATTGTTCTGGAGACTTTTAAAGATATTTATGCAACGAGAATTATTGATTTGATCTCTCCAATAGGTAAAGGACAGAGATCCATGATTGTTTCTCCTCCAAAAGCCGGAAAAACATTTCTTTTTAAAGAAATTGCCAAAGGAATGTCTTATAATCATAAAGAAATTCATATGATGGCCGTTCTTATTGGAGAAAGACCGGAAGAAGTTACAGATATTAGTCGTTCTTTTGAAGGTGAGGTTATTGCTTCAAATTTTGACGAGCCGCCACATATTCAAACTAAAGTGGCAGAGATGGCTTTGGAAAGAGCTAGACGTTTGGTAGAAATGGGAAGAGATGTTGCAATCTTAGTAGATAGTATCACTCGTTTGGCAAGAGCATACAATCTAAATGTCCCTCCTTCAGGTCGTACTTTGTCTGGAGGTTTTGATCCAGCAGCCTTATATCCACCTAAACACTTTTTCGGAGCGGCTAGAAATATTGAAAACGGCGGTTCTCTAACAATTATTGCCACTGCTTTAGTTGATACCGGTTCTCGTATGGACGATCTTATTTATGAAGAATTCAAAGGAACTGGAAACATGGAGTTACATCTGAATAGAAAGCTTGCTAATCGACGTATTTTTCCTGCTATTGATATTATGCATTCATGGACTAGACAAGAGGAACAGCTTTTTGATCCAGATACTTTGAAAAAAATCTGGAAATTACGCCGGATGTTAGATATTTTAGGTAATGAACAAGAAGGAATAGAGCTTTTGCTAGAAAGATTGTCAAAGACTAAAAACAATAAGGAATTCTTAGAAACTTTGCATAAGAATATGGAGTAAGATTAATATTGTAGAGCCTAAGAGTTATTTGATAAACTTTGTTAAGTAAGTACAATATATGTCAATAAAGAGAATCGGATTACCATTCATTATTTTTATTCACTTTCTTTTTAGCTATCTAGCTAAAAATCTCCTTATTTTATGGCAAAAAATAGTTACTATTGTTAGATGGATTTTATATCAACTAAATAAATGGAATCGTTTTTTTGTGCTACAACTTATGTGGAGAAGAGGTAAGCTGGGTCGACCATTGGGACATTTAGGGATCATTATTGTGACTCTTATGATTCTTTTTGCTAGTAGTTTCACAAGATCTAGTAACGTTTTTTCCGATACAAATCTTGCAGCGATTCTTAAAGAAAGTGAAGTTGAAGAGGGTTTAAGTGAAGATTTTTTAATTAATTTTGCTCAAGTTAATACCAATATCCCCGCAGGGCAAAGTGCTGAAGATATTACGGAATATGAGGTAAAAGTTGGGGATACTTTATCTCTGATTGCAGAAGAAAATCATATTACAATCGATACTTTATTAGCTGTTAATGGTTTGGGTTTAAACGATCTTTTAATGCCAGGTCAAAAATTAAAAATTTTACCTGTTTCTGGACTTGAACATACTGTTGTTGTGGGTGATACGGTAGAATCTATTGCAACAAAATACAAACTTGATACACCACAGCCAATTATTGAAATTAATTGGTTAGAAAAACCATATGACTTAGAAGTAGGTCAGAAACTTATTGTTCCCGGAGGGATTGTTCCAGAAGTCCCGAAACCGGTTGTGACATATGCTGCAAACAGTTATGTTTCCTCTCAACCTTCAGTAGCTCCAGTTGCTGGTACGGGACAGTTTTTATGGCCAACCCCTGGATACATGAGTCGTGGTTATGGTTGGTTTTATGGTTATTTCCACGGAGCTATAGATATTGCAAATAACAGCTGTGGAAATCCAATTTATGCAGCGGATAGTGGTTATGTTGAAGCTTCAGGTTGGAAAGCAGGAGGATGGGGAAATGCGGTATGGCTTGATCACCAAAATGGGTATAAAAGTAAATATGCACATATGACATCAGTAGCTGTGTCTGGCGGTACTTATGTAAATAGAGGGCAACTAATTGGTTATTCCGGGCAAACAGGGATAGCTTATGGCTGTCATCTTCATTTTGTGGTTGAATTAAATGGAGTAGCTATTAATCCCCAAGCGGTATTATAAATTTCGTTTGGGAACGAACTTAAACTCTCATTTGTCAGCTTTTCCCTTACCGATTAAATAAATTAAGTAATTGATTCTTCGTTATATAAAACAAAAAGCTCCGTTTTATACGGAGCTTTTTTGCTCAATTCGACCTTGATGGAACCTAGTTATTATTAGCGGAGTCTGAAGATTCAGTTGTTTCTTCAGGAAGTAATTTTTTCAGTTCTTCTAATTCATTATTAGCTTTTTGATAGTCTGTATTATCTGTAGGTAAAAGATTTACAACTTGTTGCATAGCTGTAACAGCCAGTTCCGGTTGATTATTTTCTCTATATGCAGCAGATAAGTTGTAATAAGCATTTACATAATCATTTTTTAATAAAGCCGCATTTTGAAAATTTAAGATCGCTTGGGTATAATTTTTCTGTTGAAAATAAACACCTCCAAGATCTAACCTTAAACGAGAATTATTTGGGTCTAAAGTAATTGCCGTATTATAAGCTCCAATTGTCCAGCTCTCAGCATCTTCTGCAATTCCAATAAGCTCACGGTAAACTTTTGCTCTTAATTCCCAATTGAATGAGTTTTGAGGAATTAAGTTTTCAGTCACAATTCGGATCTCTCTGACAGATTGTTGGAGTAACTGCTGAATGTTATTTTTATCTTGATCAGTAAGTTCATTACCATTATTTGCAATAGATCCAGCTAAAAGTAGCGATGTTTGAGCGTAGGTATTTCGATAAAGATCACTATAAGGATTATATAATATGGCTTTTTGGAGGTTATCATATGTTTTCATCGCTTCGTTATTATTTATTGCATCTAAAGCGTTTTTATAGCTGATTTCAGCAATTAAAAATCGAGTTAGGTAATAGCCTGTGAATATCGATAGGATAATACTAAAGACCAAAAAAATCCAAGGAAGAGCTTCTGTTTTTAATTTTGCTTCTATTACTGGAGATTTTGTCTGGAAAAAACCACCTTTTTTGAGGACAACTTTTTCATTAATAATACCTCCAAAAGAAACTACTCCTTCTTTAAAAATACTTAAGCTTAAAATAACCTCTTCACTCATATGAATTTCTTCTAGGGAAACGGTAGTTATTGCTAAAATTAAGATAAATATAAAAGCAGTTATCGTAGTAGAAAAAGTTAGCGCAAAAACTATAAAAAATATAATTAATGTTAGCAATAAAGGTAGAGCAAATACTGAACCAGAATTTTCTTGTTTAAATCTGAATGCTTTAAGAAAGGTAATGATTCCTTTAAAGGCTAAGAATATAAAGGCTAGAAGACCTAGTAATCCTACTTCGGAGAGGATTAAGAAATATTCATTTACAGGTTTGTTGAAATGGGAATCCCAGAAAATTGTACTATTTAAATATTGAGGGCGGAAACTATTATAATCGAAAAGAAAAGTTGAAGGACCAGATCCCAAGAGAGGAACATTTTGGAATGTATCCATGGCGATATTCCAAGAAGCTTTTAACTCCAGAAAATTTTCTTTAGGATAGTCAATTTTAGTGATTTTTGATGCCAATATTGATGTTAAGGGTGAAGTCAGAAAAAACGTTAGAGAAAGAATGATTACAAAGAAAGAATAGATAAAAGCATTTAAAAAGATTTTATTTTCTTGTATTTGTGGCTTAGTGTTAGGTATTTTGGCATCAGTTTTAAGTTTTTTATTTAGATTAATCTTATTAATGTTTTGAAAGAACAATCCGGTACAAAGAATTAAAGTAGTGATAATTAATATAGTTAAATTGGTAGGAGATCCGACAGGATTGAAGGGGAGGTTTCCCATAAATGTCATTTTGATTACTGAGAAATAGGTAAGCAAGTTAATTATTGATAAGATGAAAACTGAAGAAGATAATGATAAAACTACATTTTTGATTTCCTTAATCCCACTTATATTACTAGAAACAATGTAATACAAAATTACTAAGGAAATTAATTCAACAAGATTCCAGTGAAAAACTCCCGGAAGCCCCATAAAACTGACTAGACGATTTTGAGAAAATATTGTTGCCGAGATAAAGGTTAGAATTATTAGCAGTAAAGGAAGGTCAAAAGGGGATTTACGGATTGATAATTTTTTATCAAAAACCATTTTTAAACCCCAAAGAAAAAGTAAAATTAGAATAGCAGTTATAATTAGGAATTGCTTGTTGAACTCAAATACATTGTTAGTTAAAGGTAAAAAGTAGAGTGGTAATGCGAAGGTTAAAAGATAGACTCCAGCTTTTATGATTTTTCCTAAAACTTGAACGGGTTGTTTTCCATTTTCCATATAATTCTCCTTTTTTAATACTGTTTAGTTTATGTTAGTTAACTATTTGTGTCAAGAATCTTTATTAGTTTCCAAAGTGAATTGCTCCCTCATTGTATAGCGTTTTAATTTGGTTCTCGGTAAGAGTATAGTTGTAGATACGAACATCATCAATAAGTCCATCTACCCAACGGTCATATCCAGGGGACTTACTGACTAATAAATTAAAACTAGCATCACTGTTTGCGGATCCTCCTGGAGTTGAATATTCAGTTACGGTTTGGGAAACTCCATCTACATATATATAAGGATTATTTGAAACAGAAGTTTTATCGTAAATAACTAAAACGTGATGCCAAACACTCAAACTAAATTGAGGAAACGACCATCTACCCGATGTCGTGCTGAAATTATGTCCAAATATATTTCGAGAATTGGTAGGATCCGTTGATACAAACCAGCCAGTGTCTCCTTTATTAATAAAATGTGAACCATTTCCAATTCCGGTTTGAGCGTTTAGTTTTGTCCAGAAAGAGATCGTTTTTACGGGAATATCATCAAGATCTGAAGGACTTAATAGATCAACATAATCATCAGTACCGTCAAAACTTAATGAGGCATTCAATTTTCCAGAAACACCATTACCCCAAGCCGTTCCTGATGTTTCACATGTTCCAACAGAGGTTTGACCGCCACCACCAGTTCCATACCAGGTACCATTATTTCCATTAATACTTGAATCATACATGGTTCCTCCCGTGCATTCATCGAATTTCCACCAACCTATTGGCTTTCCTTTATTATACTCCCAGGCAATCTGTTCAATACTTCTAGCATAGTTATAAACACGGACATTATCTATTCCTCCATCCCATTCTTGAGTAGTTCCTGATAAGTTATTACATCCAATATTAAAATCATAAATATTATCAAGAGTAGCATCAGCAGTTGTTGAGGCATCTGTAGCAACGAGTAATCCATCAACGTAGATACTTATAGAACTGGTGCCATTTTTAACTGCGGAAAAATAGTGCCATACATTATCCATAAAACTTCCTCCACAAGCAGAGTCTTCAGGGAAGCTTGTGGCATCATCATCAATACCAAAACACATTGAACCTCCCGACATATAAATCATATATCCGCCTTCTCCAGATCCTAAACATATTCCACCATAACAAAATTTTCCGACGAGGTCGTCTATAAATTCAATCATAATATTTTCATGTTTGAACCATCCCGAAATGGTAAAACTTCCAGTTCCAAAGTCAAAGTTACTTTCTGTTGCTGTACTAATACAATCATCTAATCCATCAAAATCTAAAGCACTTCCAAGCGTTCCCGGGATCCAATCAGCATTTGTCATTGAACCATTAATTGTTCCGGTGTTTTCATTATCGGAAGTGTCATAAATGGAAGCTGTTCCATTATTTTCATCCATTTTCCATTCCGCTATCGGTGCGACACAAGTAGATTCTTGACCGGGAGGGCAGTATTCATTCAAGTTAGACCAAGTAGGATTATTTGTTTCATCAGTACTTGTACTGCCTAGAATTGCAGCTTTTCCAAAGTTGTATTCTGCATAAACTTCATCATAAGAAAGAGCTTGATTATAGTATTTTATTTCATCAAAATTCCCTAAGAACTCGTCGGATCCATCCAATAAATTATCATCACCAAAAACCAGAACATAATTGGTATCTAATGATCCTATAGCTGAAAGATCAGAGTCTGAAGCAACTAGAATTCCATCGATATACAGACGAAGTTTATCAGCAGTAATGTCTCTAGTGCAGACGGCATGATGCCATGTAGTATCATAATAATCAGTGGTGGTAGTTGCAGAATCTTCAGGCCAAGAAGTATCATCGTCATCTATCCCACAAATTAACTGTCCAGAGGTGTTAAAATACATCTGATATCCTCCAATAGCAGAACCTCCTTTATCGACAAGATATTCGGTAGCGGCCGTTGTTGTACCATCGGATTTAAACCAGATAGAGAGGGTGAAGTCTTCATTATCTCCAGGTGCGAGTCCTGTATAAGTTGGTGCGTATGCTCTTCGGTTGTTGCCGCCATCAAAGGCTTTTCCAAAGATTCCGGAATTCGTCCAGGCTGTTACAGAGGATAGAGTAAGATCATTGTTACCGGTTCCTGAATCATGAGCAATAGTTCCGTATCCGTCATCAAATTTCCAATATCCAATAGCACTTCCAATGGGACTTCCTGGAGCAGGATGGCTTGCATTCATGTCGTTAATTATTTGCGAAGAGGTTCGAGCATAATTATAAATTTTAAAATCATCAAGAAGACCATTATAATGTGATCCTTCTGTGTTCGAAATGTATCGGTTTCCTATACGCATAGAGTTAGGAGTATCAATATTTGAAAATTCCACAGTTGTTGCAGAACCAGTACTAAAAGTGACGGTTTGTTCTACACCATCCATATAAATAGTATTGTTTCCTCCTCCCAAAGAAATGGCAAAGTGATGCCAATTACCATCTGTATAATATCCATTACCGTTACGAACGAGCATGAATAATTTTACGATGTTTGTTCTTGTTAATACGAAAGTGATGCTTTCATCTGCATATGTAGCTGTTGCATCATTAATTAGAACGCCAGTATAGTTTTGAGTATTATTTGTATCGGTAATACTAATTAAATATTGTGAAGATGAAGAGGATGACTTAAACCAACCTGAATACGTTCCGCTTGAATATCCTTCATATTTAGTAACATAGGTGTCTAAATTTATACGAGCGTTTGATCCGTTAAAATTTAACGATTGACCAAACTTTCCAGAATTCCAATCAGAAGAGTTAATGTTATTTAGCGTTCCCGTGTAATTATTGCTAGAGCTGTCGTATGCTGACGTTGTACCAGTGTTTTCATCAAATTTGTAATATCCAATGGGACTTGGAGCAAAATTATAAAGTTTATAAATTTCAATAGGAGAGAGATTTTTATTGTATATTCGAATTTCATCTATTAGCCCATTAAAGGAATAGGTTCCTGTTTGATCATAATTTCCAATTATTTGATTACTAGAATTAGATGTTGATTTGTTTCCAGTTGCACTACCTACTAAAGTTCCATCTATAAATAAAGAAATAATTCCATTTTTTCTTGTAGCAGCTACAAAATGCCAGTTTCCATTTGAAAGAAGGTTGTTTTGGGAATTAGTTGGTATTATATCTTGTAGGCCGTCAGAAGCTCCGATTCGAAGCAGTAATCCTTTATATACTCCACCTCTCAAGCAAAGAGACCATCCCGCGGAGTTATTACTCGAATATTTGTTTGTTATTCCGTAGATATTGTCATCACCAGCTAAAGTTTGTGAATTTTTAATCCAAGCAGATACAGTGAAATCATTTGTATTAAAATCTAAGACTCCACTGGCAGGATCTCCAATAATAACATAATCACCAATTCCATCTAAACTAATAGAATTTCCATATTTTCCAGTTGTATAAGTTGCATTTCCGTTCCATGTTCCATTATTGCTATTTCCGGAGACATCAATACTTGGAGATGCCGTTTCATCTAATTTCCAGTGACCAGTAAGGCCTTGGTTTAGATAATTTGTATCATCAGCTCCAAAATTCGCAGTAGAACCAGAAAATCCTGCTCCACTGATATAATCAGTTTTAAGTTGATTAGCAGTTCTAGCGTAAGTGTAAATCTTGACACCATCAATAAAACCCTTCCAATAAGTTCCCGGGGTTACTCCTACGTTTGCGAGACCAATATTGCTTACATTTGTAGTTATTATTCCCCCAGCGTCAGTGTCGTTACCTTCAAGATGTCCGTTCAAGTAAATATAAACATTTGTTCCGTCTCTAATTCCTACCGCGTGATACCAGACATTATTTTGGATAGTTGTAGTTCCTTGGGCGAGTGCAGAGTTTCCACCCGTATCATTCCTCGTTATAAATGCGACTTTTCCGCCGGTTAGATATAGTTGACCCATGATTGATTCACCGTCTGTAGTGTTTCGTTGAGAGTAAACGGTTTGTGTTATTGAACTGTCTGTAGTTTTGAACCAGGCTTCAACTGAATATGTCGTTCCAGATAGTGGGAGAGATGTTGTAGTTATTGAATCATTTGTACCATCGAAAAATAAACATTTTCCATTGATACACATGTCTTCATTTTGCCAGGTTGCACCACTAATTGTTCCGTCATTATCATTACTGGTACTGTCTTGTACAGTAGTTTCGTATCCTTCATCAAATTTCCAGTATGCAAATGGCCCTGGACCTTTTTCTTCTGATCCAAGTGTTTCAACTGTGATATTTGAGTTAAGCTTTCTGACAATTATCCAATCAGTAGTTATGTCTTTAATATCTGTTGTTTCTGAATTTGATCCCATGAAGTAACCAATCCAGAGATACGGAGCAACATTCCAAATCCCTGTATATTCATTTATTTGAGTACGGTTGTTATAAAATCTAATATAAGTTCCGTCTATAGAAAATCCATTAATATAGTAAGTATTAATAGTGGCTGTATACTGTAAGGTACCGTTAACAATATTATAACCGGTAATATCTCCATCAGCAGAATATCCAGGAATTCCTAATGATCCTAAAATATTATTTGACATAAAATAAACTAGAGCATCAGCATTTGAATTAGTAGAAGTTGTTCCCTGGACATCGGCAATCATTAGTCCTGAATAATCACCTGAAGTGGTCGTCCATTTATTGCGATATTCATAGATATATCCTGAAGATGACGATACGATATTGCTATTTGTATAGATAGCTCCAGTTCTTGTTGAAATCTCTCCATTTTCGACATCAACTACTCCAGTTGTGGTCCAGATGTTTGGGTCAAGACTAGAACTATTAAAATCTTCGAAGAAATTAAAAACATTTTTTCCGCTTTGAGTATTATCAGCGCCAATATTTCCATAATAAAGATATAGAGTTTGTCCAGAAGTAGGGATAGAAGGAACCTTGGTCCAGACTTTTGTAGTTGAAGAGTTACAGGGAGCAGATCCTTCTTCAATCCAATGAGGCAGAACTTTTCCATTGATATCAGTGACACGTATATCATTACAATTAGCCTGCATTTTACTATCGTCAATTAGGGCTGCAGTGTCTAGGGTGATTGCAATTTGGAAATCAGTTTCGGCTGTGCTTGAATTTGTGAGAGGAATTTCGATCCGGAATTGCCAATTTTCGTCCCACCAGGCAGATGATATTGGTTTAGGATTTTTAAAGAAAAAGTAAGAAGAGGGGATAATTATTGTCAAAATAAATATACAGACAAGTAGTTTTTCTCTCAAACCTATTTTTTTTATACCTCGTATAATACTTTTATTTATAAGCCATATTGATATGTTTGAATAAAATAGTTGTACGTTATGCCTGATTTTTACCAGAATTTTTTTTGAGCCAACCGTTAGTGGGTTTTTTTTATGTAATTTTATAACTTTTTTTTGTTTAAACATTTTTTAGAAAAACAATATTTAAATATTGTAATGTAATTTTTCTAATTATTCATCCAGTTTCTAATCAAATTTTACTGCCGAATTTTGATTATAAATTATTTTTACCTGAGCATCATTTAGAGCGTAATTAAAAACTTGTAAATCATCAATTTGACCTGCGAAAAATCTTATTGCATTATCTCCTTGACGACCAATATACCAAGTAGTTCCTGTCGCTGATCGTGTTCCAGTGGTACTGCATGTGCGTACTAAGATACCATTAAGATATATTTTAAATTGATTTTCTTCTTGGCTGTATATCCCAATAGCTTGTTGCCAAGAATTATTTAGTAGAGGAGAAGTATTTGTAGAGCAAGTTGGAACGGATAGCCCCGTATTGGATTGGATTCTTAAATTTCCATTAGCTTCAATTTGAAAATTGACTCCTAAATCAGATGTTGAAAAAATAATATGATCACTAGTAATATTAGAGGGTTTTATCCACGAACTGACTGTAAAACTTCCAGTTTTAATTCCATTTATAGTTCCTGAAATAATGTCATCCAAGCCATCGAAGTTTAAAGAACTGTTATACTTTCCATTAATTCCATTTCCCCAAGCTGTTCCCAAAGTTTCACATGTGCCTACCGAAGTTTGTCCTTCTCCAGAGCCAGACCAAGTTCCATTATATCCGGAAATAGAACGATCGTATTTTAAAGCAGTATCATGAATTATGTTTCCTTCGCATTCATTGAAACTATAATTTACTATTGGTTGTCCTTGATTGTAATCCCAAGCAATTTGGGCTGAATTTCGGGCATAATTATAATATTGAACATTATCTATCAATAAGGATTCGCTAGTATTCCCAATAGTAACAAAATCATAAGCAGATGGTGTAATGGAAAAAATGTTCGTTACATCTAGTAGAATTCGTGAACCATTTTGTACAATTTTTAGTTTTCCAGTAACACTATCATATGTAATACTGATAGAATGCCATTTCCCAACTGTATTGTCTAGATATTGTCCGCTATTTTGAGCATAGATTATTCCAGAATCATTAAAGCGAATATACCATCTTCCGTCATCTTGTTTGAATTGAAACGCATATTCATTTTGCGTATCAGAACTTAAATAATTAAATTTTCCAATTCGAGGCCAACTTGCCTGAGAGGCATTCCATTTAAACCAGAAATTAAGGGTCATACTGGTTGAACTAAGATTATCGGTATCACTAGTTAAAACTCTATCAAGGGTATTGTTTAAATCCATAGCGCTACCTGAACGACCGATTTTCCAATCTCCACCGGTAATAGTTCCCTGATGAATATTATTATTTGAGTCATGAGCTTCTAGCTCTTGATTTTCATCAAATTTCCATTCTAATGTTGGGCCGACGCAGGTAGTTCCTTGTCCTGGAGGACAATAAGAATCGAGCGTAGAACTAGATGCATTTCCGGATGAATCGGTACTAGTTGAACCGAGTACCACAGATTCTCCTTGATTATATAAAAGGTTTACCTTATCTTGAGTTAGAGCAAAGTTATATATTTGTACTTCGTCTAGATATCCATTTAAAAGCCAATTATTTGTTGATGTCCAATATTTTCCCAGTTGAGTTTGCCAGCTAGTTTGACCTGTTTGTAGGGTTGTAACAGTTGAAGTTGTATCTTTGACTATTTTTCCGTTAACATATAGTTTTACTTTGCCGTTATCAAAAGTGGCCACAACATGATTCCAAACATTTCTAGTCATAGAATTACCAGCATCAGCTTCAACACCTTGATAGTTAATACCATCTCCAAAAGAAAAGTGTAGATCATTTCCAGCGTCAGCGTACAACCAATAAACTTCCCCAGCTTCTGTCTGATAGCCTTTACTAATAAAAGTGTGTCCACTTCCAGCTCCTGTTGGTGCTCCAAAATTCACCCAAGCGCTAAGAGTAATACTTGAAGAATTGATTCCGGTCCCGAGTTCTACAAAATCATCAGTACCGTCAAAGGTAAGAGCTTTTTCATATTTGCCATAATTAGTCCAAGCCGGACAGGGAACATTACCAGAAGTTGGGCAAACTTGACCAGACCCTCCGAGATTTCCGTTCATACTTGTGCCAAATCCACTATTATATGAGGTATCACTATAACCTTCATCAAATTTCCAATAACCGAGAGCTGAATTTCCATTAAATTGTCCGCCATTCATATCTTCAACAATTTGAGATGGCGTACGAGCATAATTGTAGATTTTGAAATCATCAATTAAACCGTCAAAATATCTATCAGAAAAAATTCTATCTTTAGCAATCTGGAAGGTAGGGAATATCGATGGCCAAGTAGTTACGCTATCTTGAAATTTGTCTAGTTTACTATTTGCATAAATCTTTACAGTACTAGTACTTTGATCCCATATAACAGTAAAATATGTCCAACCGTTTTCAGCCCCAAAATTTGAAGTCGTACTTACAATCGTTTGTTGGGCAGAACTATTTGTAAAATAAACATATATTTGACTAGCGGCAGGATCTGATCCGCATTTATCAATGTTAAACCAGTTAGGTGGTGTATCACCTCTATTATCAACTGTGGATACGATTCCGTTCCAATTATTCCAGGTGGCGTTGTTGTTTATTTTAAACCAAAATGTTATTGTTCCAGACGAAGGGAAAGTTGTTCCGTTCAAAGCTGTAGTTGACATAAAATCAGCATAAGTGTTACCTCCAAAACTTCCAGTTTTTCCTCTTTTACCTTCGTTCCAATGATTTCCAGTTCCGTTTAATGTTCCGGTAACAACATTTATAGAAGAATTATTAACCGTATTTCCCGTATTTTCATCAAATTTCCAGTAAACATAAGGAGAAGGAGCATAATTATAGAGTTGTTGGATTTCAGTATAAGAGAGTGCTCGGTTGTAAATACGGAATTCATCTATTTGTCCATTAAAATCATTAATCCCTGCATATGTTTGTACTGTTCCTATATAGAAAATATTATTTCCCGTCCAAGCTCCAGTATAAGTATTTGATCCTTTTTGAATTCCATCAACATAGAGTTTTAAACCATTTGAACCCCAAGTGATAACAGTTTGATGCCATTTTCCATCGATATAGTCCGTTCCACTAGTTAAGATATCATAAGAAGATACATTGGATATTCTTATTCCTAGATTATCAGAAGAATCACACCAAAGTTGAATATAGTTTCCTATATTTCTATCTCCAAACAAGAATTTATTTCCAGTACATGTGATTGAGGAATTGAACCATAATGAGATACTTCCGTTAGGATTTGAGAAAATACTTGAATTTACAGTAGTAACATAATCACCAGTTCCATCTAAGCTAATAGAATCTCCATACTTTCCGGTTGTAAAGGTTGTATCTCCGTTCCATGTTCCATTATTGCTATTTCCAGAAGAATCTATTGAAGGGCTTACTGTCTCCTCCATTTTCCAGTAACCAATAAGTCCATTACTGATGTTACCAATATTTGATGCCCCCAAAACTGCACTAGAACCAGATGTAGAAGTTCCTATTATATAATCACTTATAATGTTATTTGCTGATCGAGCGTAAGAGTATATTTTAGTTTCATCAAGGAAGCCTTTGAGAAAATATCCATCACTTCTTTTTCCGATATATTGATTTGTCGATGTTGAAGCGATGGGAGTAGAGTAGTTTACCGATGATTCTTCAACTCCATTAATGAAAATTTTTACGGTTGAACCATCATAACGAGCGGCAATATGATACCACTTACCAATTTCCGGAGTAGTAGATGAACATATTAACCAGATGCCATTTAAGCCAAACATAAACTTATTATTACAAGTCAGTCCGCTACCTGTTCCATTCACATACCATAATCCATTCCATGATGATGCTTCAGTTGCTTTTAGCATAATAGTACGAAATTGCGTAGAAGAGAGAGTTTCATTAACCTTAATCCATGTTTCATATGTTACTGCTGTTCCGGTTATATTTAGACTAGGATTTCCACCAGCATCAATAAAATCATTTGAACCATCAAAATATAAACACTTTCCGGAGATACACATATCTTCATTTTGCCAAGAAGCATTAGTAATGTTACCATCATTACTATTACTGCTGGAGTCGTGTGCTGTATTTCCTTGTCCTTCATTTAATGACCAATAAGCTACTGGACCGGGAGTGACTTCTTCGGAAGAGATAGTTCCAATAGTATAATTTGTAGCTACCGTAGAGAAGTCGGATGCTTCAGAACCATTTTCGGCGGTAGGATTTCCATAATAAATAAAAATAGTTTGAGTTCCAGCCGGAAAGGTATTGAAGTTGACGTGAATTGTGGTTGTAGATCCGCAACCTGTTAAATAGTAGAGAAGTGGTTCTCCATTTTCTTTGGTAAAACGGATATCTCCACAATCGGCTTGATATTTAGAAGTATCGGAAGCATCATAGTCAGATAAAATAATGTATACATTAGTCTCAGCGGTGGTGTTATTGGTCACGGTAATCGCTTTTCGGTACTGCCAATCTTCATCCCACCAGGTGGCGGATACTTCTTTTCCATTTTTATAGAAAAAGAACAGTACCGGAATTATAACTATCAAAACCAGTATTGAAATCAAAAATTTTTTAAGAAATTTGTTATTCAATTGAAGTTTTTTCTTTAATAATCGCATATAGAATTACCAAATTGCTACCCAATATATCTCTTTAATTTCAGTTGCAGGGGTATTTACATGGACGGTAAATCCGTGCTCATTTAGATCGGTGATCCAGAAGCTGGTATTCCATGTAGGAGTGATCTGAATCACTTTTGGAGAGGTTTCCCAATTCATCTGTACTTTGTATTCTGTTTGTCCGCCAGCAAAAATGAGACTGTCTCGCATCTCTGATGAACCAGTAATCTTCCCGACCTCTAAGGTTCCTAAGATTTTCATATCTCCGTCTGTAGTCATGACTATTTTAGCTCCTTGGAATTCGGTATTTGACATATTTAGCGATTGAACTTGTAGTGTGCCAATAGTATTGATTTTATTATCATCAATGGTTAGAGTTCCGGCAATAGTTAATTTATTAAGGATAGAGGTTTCATTTAAGACAGTTTTCCCCAAAACATGTAGTTCTTTTGTAATATCCAAATTATCAATTTGGCTTGAAGAGAGATCTGTAGTAATTAGATTCTGCGTAGTTATAACTGCGGTAGAGGGTTGCCAATAATTTACTTGGATAATTGCCATTACGGTTTTCTTTCCGGCATCATAGTCTTTTTTCGTCACTTTTTCTAAAGCTCTACCGACAATCATTCCCGAAGTATTTGCTTTCATGGCTTTTCCAATTGAAGGTGAAACAGTTAATGGATCTCCAGGGTTAATATCACCATTTACTAAATCAACGTTTAAAGGAACACGACCAGAAAGAGCCACCATAACTTTTTGTGGAGCCAGACAAGATTTTGCCGCTTCTTTTTTTGCTTCAATTTTTTCACTAGTATTGGCTTCGGAAACTATCGTGTCTTCATTTTTGATGTTTTCCAACTCATGTTGGTAATCACTGATTGCTTGATTAATGCCTTCTTTTCGGACTTCTTGGCAGAAATCTTCAGAGAATGATCCTCCTCCAAGGATAAAACCAGGAGCAGTAGAAACCGCACCAATTAAACTATCTCGACCTATAAACTCCGCTCGTTTAACTAGAGAGACAGTTTTTGAGGTAGCCTCAGGATCAATCATAACCAGATCACCAGTAGTTAATTTGTCATCATAGGTTGGATATGTCTCGGCAAGGTCAGTCAAGGTGGTAGAAATGGCTCCATTTGAAGAGTTTCCTCCGGCATCCATTCGGAACATTTCGGTATTATCTACATAATAACTAATACGATCATTGGTAGCGTCATGAGTAAGATAAGTGTCTCCACTATCATTACTATCAAGAATGAAGTTTTGACTAGTTTCTAGAGCAAGTCCACTTCCGGAAATAAGAACTCTTCCAGTTCCATAGGCTTTCAAGGTGAGATCATTATTTTCAAATGATTCTCCTGCTTCTATTGTCATTGGTCCATATGATTGAATACTTGATGCTGTCTGATTGGTCATAATAAGATCATAGGCCATTGAAGTGTCTCCGGAAGCAGTAAAGGAATGAGGTAATGTTGATGTAATTGTCGTTTCTGTAACTTTGAACAGAGAAGAGGTGTTATCGGTGACATTAAATAGGCTACTAGCGTTTCCACTAGACCCGATATTAATATTAAATAGGTCACCGGTTAAAGTAGTTGTCGAACCTGGTTGCCAGTTCAGACCAAAGCCAGTGAAGCTGGTTGAGGTTGAAGTGCTGTAGAGAGAAAGAAGAGAAGAGGGTGCGGTTGTCCCAATTCCGACATTACCTACAGAAAATACCGTATTATTTGTCGATTGAATATCAAGATAACCAGTAGCATTAGTAATAAAAGAATTCGTACCACTGTGATAAAGATCTAAATCTCCACTAGCTCCGACCTGGATTCTATCATTGTCATTTCTAAGTAAGAGATCATCTCCTATAGAAACATCACCGGTATTGGTATAGATGGAATAAGCTAGAGATGAGCCTGTAATATTCTCTATATATACACCGTAAGAATTAACTGGTGTAGTTTGTCCACTATAATTTGTCGAATTGATATTTAAAGCTTTATAATTTGAGATAGTAGTGGTGTTAGCGCCAGGTGAGTATGTTTCGATACTAACTCCATATACATTAGAAGCAGTTCCTGCAGCGCCTGATTGTATTGAAGTTAAAATACGAGATCCCTTAAGTATATTAACAGTTCCAAGATGGTTACTTAAAATAGTGGCTAATCCATAAATTCCAGCAAAATGAGGAGATGTAGTTGTTCCTGCATCTGTAACTGCTACTTCAGATTCTCCCCAAAGGCCATATTTTGCGTATCCAGAGGTGCCTGTTTCTCCAGCTCCTAGAGTACTTACAGTTTGTCCATAAATGGCTGTTTTTGATTCTGCGGCTATAGTACTTGTTTCGTATGAGTGAAAACGGTAGTATGGATTTGTTATATTAACTCCGACTTTAGCATCAGAGAAGAAAAAGGCGTCATTGGTATTGAAACCGAAAGAGCCAGCATCAGCATCAGTAGCTTCAAA
>MESW01000003.1 GCA_001771135.1 candidate division CPR3 bacterium GWF2_35_18
TTAGTGAAAGATATTCCGTTATTTGAAGTTGCATAGAAAGTTTGCCATTTATCTCCATCATGACCGGAGTACCACATCTTGTACACTCCTCCATCGTTAATAACTGGGCCAGAGAGTATTCCATAATCATCAGATTCTCCAGAAGCTCCAATATTAATAATACAACCATCTCCAGTTGTTCCACTGCAGTAATTAATCCCCACTGCTCTGGTCCAGGTAATCCCATCCGTTGAGGTAGCATATCCTGCTCTCCAATTTGTCCCATCATTACCCGTATAGTACATCTTGTAACTGGTAGCATTTTCTCTGATGACTTGAGGGTAAGCCACATGATAATCATCCCAAGTCCCCGAAGTATTTAGACCAAAAACACAACCAGCATCTAAAGCCTCACTAAATCCACAAGCTGCTACTCCAGGATTATCATATCGTGTCCAGGTAATCCCATCTGCGGAGGTAGCATATCCAATTCTTAAATATGATCCGTCATGTCCACCGTACCACATCTTGTAGACTCCTGCATCGGTATCTTTCACCACACTTACTGAATATACATGAGCATCATCAAACGTATTTGCAGCTCCAACAGTAAAAATGCATCCGTCTCCGGTGGTATCTGTACAATTATTTCCAGCGTATTTAGTCCAAGTAATACCGTCTGGTGAAGTCGCGTATCCGATTCGATACTTGTCTGCCTGACTGGCATACCACATTTTGTAAGTATCTCCATCCTTAATGATCGATGGAGCATATCCAGAATGAATCGTATCCCACTGTGATCCGGTTCCAGTTCCCAGTAATGTCTCTACTTTTTCATAAGAAACTGTACGATCACTATTAGTAACCGTTCCCGTTAATGTCGGAGTTGTATCATTTGTATATATTATTCCTTCAGTAGTTATGTTTGAATCACCAGATGAAATCTCATATACTCTTATTCCATCAATAATCCCCGGATTAAATCCTTCAGTCACGAAGATGTTTTGATATCCATCATTATCCCAATCAACCACCAATAATTGATTTGAAAATGTTTTATTATAACTATTGTATCCCAATGTATAGTAAGGAGTTGTTTCAATTACACCTTGATTATTTTTGAAGATAAAGAGCTCTCCATGTCTTTGACCGGTACTACGATCTGATTGATATGCGCCTACAATTATTTCTGGATAGCCATCATTATTAATATCTTCAATTTGACTAACTCTCCCAAAATCTTCATTTACTGCTGTTCCTCTTAAGATAATATCCGCATCAGCTGCGTTGTAATCTCCAGTCCATGTTTCTTGACCATACCAACAATACAGAGATCCTGAGTTTGTATAATCAATATCACTATTATTGGTACCAATACAAAAGTCTTCCACTCCGTCTTGATCAATATCTCCTTTTGAAAATAAATCTGATTGATAATAGCCAAAACCATCTCCACTTACTTCCGGAGAAAATGTAGCATCATAATCAGTGTTAAAAGGATCTCCTCCCAAGTATAAATATCCCTTTTTAGTTCCATTTGTACTATTAAAAATAATTACATCACTATAATCATCACCATTAATATTAACAGGGTAAATACTAGTTCCAAAAATGTTTGTTCCAATAGGGGCATTAATAACTTCATTGGGGGTAGTTAAATCAAAGTTGCTATTACCATAATAGATATATATTTTACAATTATTGAAATCAGTAGTTACTACAGTAAAAATTAAATCTGATATTCCGTCTCCATTTATATCTGCAACTGTAGGTCTATATCCTAATCGATTTTCATCAGTTGTGTTTCCAATTTTTGTTACATCAGCATCATCGGTTGTTAATGTACTAGGCCAGTTCTCTCTTCCTAAGAAGATATATACTTTACCTGCATATTGTCCTCCTTCACTATTTCCAATCGAGGAATAAATTAAATCTTGTAATCCATCTCCATTCATATCTCCCATTGTAGACATACCATAATTACCAAAGGATTGACCAGAAACATTTGAATAGATCTTAATATCCGGAATATAATCTGGATTTTCTCCGCCAAAATAAATATAGCTAGCTCCTGAATTGCTACCGGCATAATTATTTGTACCATTATTTATCATTACGTCCTCATAACCATCATTATTTATATCTACCTTAAGAAGTGGAAAACCATAATTATTTGGTGTATACCCAAACTCAGCAAATAGATACGCTTCCTCAACAACATCATTAGGTATTTCAGCATAAATATTATTTTGATTGAAAAGATATGGATTTAAAAGTAAAGATAAAGATAGTATGGAAATGTAAAAACTTTTAAGTATCTTTTTCATAAAGTAGTATCAAATTGCTATTGCTTACATCATATATAGTTACATAAGAAATGGCAAGAAACAATATGAAAAAGTTGATGAATTATTTGAAAAGGTTGATTTGACAGAGAAATTATGACTGGGTGGCTAACCGGACTTGAACCGGCAACCTCCTGCTCCACAGGCAGGCGCTCTAACCAATTGAGCTATAGCCACCAAAAAAAATTAAGGATATAGCTCCACGGACTGACGTCCTGAATGAGCTATAATCAAACTCTAAATCATAATATCTAATTCGTCAACTGATTGTGTAAACAAAACACACTTATAAAACCCAGATATTTTATCACAGATTAGTTTCTTAGGGTATGATAATTATTGATATTCGGTTCATTACAAATTATTTACCCAACTTCTTTGAAATAGTAAAAAATTGTATTTGATACCTGAATTAAAAACATTTTAAATTGCAAATAGGAATAATTTAGGTATAATTATAATTATGCCACAAGATCTTGAAAAGACAGAATCCAATATAACTGTTAAAGGTATCTTTATTATCCCTACCATTGATGAAATAAAAAAACGAGCTTCAGAAAAAGAAATAGCTATGCTAAGTAAGTTAATCCCTAATTTGAAAGTCTCACCATTCGTTAGTTATCCGGTGTTATATCAAAATGAAAGTGAAAAAATATTATGTCGAATTTTATATGGAAATTATAATTATGATGCTTATTTAAAATTCGGGAGAAGATCTTTTAATAGTTTTGCAAACAGTAATATTGGCAAGGTAATGATGTCTTTATTTGGTAATAGTCCGCAAAAAATTATCATGAATACTCAGAGATTATTTGATACTGTTACAAAAGGAATAAAGATTGAAACAAAAAAAATTTCTGAAAATAAATATAGCACTCGTTATTATAATGATCCCTATCCTCTCGGAGGAACTGAGGGAGTTCTGTATGGTGGTTTAGAGATGTTAAAACTTAAAAATATAGATATTAAATTTATAGATCATGGTAACCAAGATCACGAATTTATAATGAGTTGGCAATAATTTTTTCTTTATTTATCCATTTTAAATAAAAACCCCTATCCTAGATGAATCAAATGGTGCGATGCACCTAGGATAGGGTTATGAAAGCCTGCGCAGTGCAGGTTGGACGAAAGTTATTAAATCTTTATTCGCGATTCCCGGTGCCAAACTGGCGGTCGCCAGCATCGCCTAAACCGGGCATAATGTAGCCAGTTGGCCAAGGATCTCCGGAACCAGTCAGTCGTTCGTCAAGAGCGGCGAGATAAATAGGGACATCTGGATGAGCTTCGGAGAGAGAGTTCACACCTTCAGGTGCGCCGATCAGTCCGACGAACTTGATTTTTTTCGCTCCCCACTTTTTGAGTATATCAATAGTGGCAATAGCCGAACCTCCAGTAGCTAGCATGGGGTCGAGTATTAAGCAAACAGTGACAGTTGGAACATTAGGTAGTTTATTGTAGTACTGTACCGGCTGAAGTGTTTTTTCGTCTCGATAGAGGCCAATATGCCAAACTTCAGCACCAGGCATTAATGTCCAAATACCTTCAACCATGCCTAAGCCGGCACGAAGGATTGGGATAAGTCCGATTCGTTCTTTGAGCTCAACTCCTGTAGTTGGAGCCAAAGGAGTTTGAACAGCCAAAGGTTGGGTTAGAAGGTCTTGAGTAGCTTCATAACCTAACAGTGCTGCGAGTTCACGAACTAATTCCCGAAACTTTTTCGGGTCGGTTTCGCGATCTCTCAGTTTGGTAATTTTATGAAGTACCAGAGGATGGGTAGAAACGAACAGATTTTGGTTCACGGGACACTCCTTTTGCAACTAATGAATTTGGTTGATGGGGTTAAGTTGATGGGGATTTTTGGGGATCTCACCTCCATTAAATTGTGATGAACATATATAAAAAAAGCCCTATTTGGGCTTTATGACAAACATATTTTGATTTATAATTTCTAGAATAATAGTTGTTTTCATACCGGAATTTTAGTCTAAATGTTTTTAAGATTTTGTCAAGGTAGTTTTGATAAAATCTAATTTATGTTAATATAATATTATGGAAGTAAAAATTAAAGGGATTTTTCTTAAAAATCTGGTTGATCTTGTAAACCAGAAAAAGGGTGATCCAGGTATAAAAGAGCTAGAAAAAATGGTAGGTGATATACACTACTCTGCTATTAAAGATTATTCGGTTGAGACTGAAATTAAGCTATATCATGCGACTGAAAAAATTATTTTTGGAATAAATAATTCTGAAACAAGAGAAAAAATTGGGATGTTAACCTTTGAAATCTACGCCCATAGCTTTATTGGTAAAACTATGTTTTCATTACTGGGTGGAGATATTAAAAAGGCTGCTTATAGTTTGCAAAAAGTTCTGAATACAGTAACAACCGGTATGGAAATTCGTATGGAAGATTTAGGCCCTAATAAGGTAAAAGTGATCATGTCAAATAATCCTTATGAGATTGAACATTATAAAGGTGTTTATATGGGTGCTTTAGAATTCTTTGAAAAAGAGGGAACGGTCGAAGCAATAGAATCGAGCCCTCATAATTATGAATATTTAGTAAGTTGGAAATAAATTAGGAGTAAAAATAATGAAAACAATTAAAGGAATGTTTATTAAAAATCTAGTTAGTATGGTGAAAAAGGATAAAGGGATTGAAGGGATTGAAAAATTGAAAAAAGAGTTTGGTAATGATGTGAACTTTTCAGCTATGACAGATTTCCCTTTGGAAACAGAGATGAAGCTACATAATGCGATTATGATGGTGTATTTTGGTAAAGTTAGCTCAGAGAATTATCGTAAACTGGGCGAAATGAATATGCATTATTATAGTAATAGCATCGTAGGGAAAACTATTTTTTCATTAATTGGAAAAGATTTAAAGACCTCAGCTCTAAGAGCTCAGAAGTTTATAGATACGATTGCCAGCGGAATTGGAATCAAAGTAAAAGAATTGGGAGAAAAAAAGTTATCTTTAACGCTTGAAGGTCTTCCCTATCCAATTGAATATTATAAGGGGATTTGTGAGGAATCCCTAGCCTATTTTAAGAAAAAAGGAAAAATAATCGCTACTAAATCAGGGCCAGACGAATATACATACATCGCTGAGTGGGAGTAGTAACTATCACATTTTTTTACTAATAATTAAGCTTTCCACGTAAACATCATTAGGTCTATTCAAAACAAAAGCTACACAATCGGCTACATCTTCAGCTTTCATCATCCATGGCTGATTGTGGGCGTCTTGTCTTCCTACATTTTCATAAAGATTAGTATCAATTCCCCCCGGAAAAAATCCGGTAACCTGAATTTTAGTTTTTGCTAGAGAATCACGCAGAGATTTTGTAAAACCGGTCATTGCATGTTTTGTTGCTGCATAAGATTTCCAACGCACATTATCTTTTTCAAGAAGCCCAGCATTTGAAATAACATTAAAAATATGTCCCGAATTTTGATCTTGAAAATGGGGAAGAACCGTATAAGTAAAATTAATATGACCTAAAGTATTTACTTCAAAGGCTCTTTTACGATATTCGGGATGTTCTTTTTCTAGATTTTCATCTGTCCAAACACCAGCATTATTGACTAGAATATCGATTTTCCCTAATTTATTTAAAATATCTTGTACGGTTTTTTCAATCTGCTGATTATTACTAATGTCGCAAATAAAATATTCAGCAACTCCCCCACTATTTACTATTCTATTTTTTACTTCCATGAGCAGTTTTTCGGTTCTAGCAACCAAAGCAATTTTTGCTCCTTCATGAGACAGTTTATAAGCAATTGCTTTTCCCAATCCTTGACTGGCACCAGTAATGATTACGACTTTATTTTTGAGATTCATAGCTTAACTCCATATTCCTTTAATCTTATTTTTAACTGATCTGTGCCTTCATCTCCATTAAATAGAATTGCATACATTCCGCAAGTAATTGCCCCATTCACATATTTCTGCCCATCGTCAACAAAGAGAGATTCCTGAGGCGACACTTTCATTT
This sequence comes from candidate division CPR3 bacterium GWF2_35_18, assembly GCA_001771135.1. Lineage (GTDB taxonomy): Bacteria > Patescibacteriota > CPR3 > CPR3 > GWF2-35-18 > GWF2-35-18. Next base: position 6,329 of record MESW01000003.1, read on the forward strand.
TATACATCGCGATTTGATATATTTCTTTATCCGGTTTTTTATATCCAGTGTGTCCTGAAGTAATTATCTCTTCAAAATATTTTTCCAATCCAAACTTCTTACTTTTATATTCTAATAGCTCATTAGTAATTGTGGAGATGACCGCCAAGCGATATCCGTTATCTTTAAGGTTTGCCAATAGTTTCAACATTCCCGGTTTTGCTTTTTGATATTTTTTCTGAATGGCGATTGCTCTTTGGGGATTGTTATGTTTGGCTTTGAAATATGCAAGGGTTTCTGTCCAGTATTTCTTCTGTGAAATTTTACCTCTGACAAAATCATCAAAGTAAGGATTTTTGACGTAGCTAAATTCTTTGATGCCGTATTCTTCATAAAATTCTTGATCTTTTTCCGGGCAATCAAATGTCCAATCATTAGTAAGAACGACTTCTCCCAAGTCAAAGAAGATGGCCTTAATTTTAGGTCTATTTATTATTTTTTCCATACCATTTTAATTCATCATTTAAACATTTCAACCCAAATTCTAATTTATCTTGCAAAAAATCGCTATAGGTGTCTTCTAATTTTACTTTTCGTAGATGTAACTTAGAAACGATATACCGTAATTTATATAAATGAAATTTCTCTTCAAAATCATCCCCAAGTTTTGAAATTGTTTCGTAACCTTCTTTAAACCAACCCAATCGAGGATTGTCATAAAAAAGACTATACTGAGCAAATTCCATAATATAGTCACCTGAAAAACATTCGTCCCAATCTATCATTCCCGTAACCTTTCCATTTACATCTGCAAGCTGATTCCAGTCAGCGATATCATTATGAATAAGTCGTGGAGATTTACAGTAGATTAGGTTCTCTTTTCGACTAAATAACTTTTCAATTATTTTACGTTCAGTAGATGAAATCGTTTTTTTATCTTGAAGGTACTGTAAGTTTTTTTCAAATGCTGCATAGATGTGTTGCTTCCATTGTTTATGAATACCCTTTAATTCACGATTATCTTTTGCTATTCGATTACTAAAGAATCCGAAACCTTGAGTTTTGACCGAGTTTATTAAAGCGGCAAATCTTCCTGTTTGATGAGTAAAATTTTCTAATTGCTTTTTATTATATGATGTTTCTTTAGATACATTAAATCCATTTAATTGTTCAATCAGCATGAAATCAAAGTCAAATTCTTTCTTTTGATCATAAATATAATATGTTTTGTAAACCGGAACATTAAGACTTATGGCTTTTTCTGTAGCAATTTTTTCAACCCAAAAGTATCCATTGGAAATATTTGAAGGATGAGCACGAATAATGATTTTAGTTTCGTCAGCAAGAATAGCTTTGGAAACTAAATTAACACTACCAGACGCGATGGGATTATCTAGTCTCACAACCTTGGAATCAGTTTTTGATTTTCTATATTGCTGCATTCCATACGAGATTGCCTGTTTAGTAATTTCCGGATTGAATTTTTGATGACGGTCGAGAAAGATCTCTTTAGTTTCTTTTCCATTGAATGGTCGGTCGGATTGCCAATAGAACATATCTGATCGATCCGTCGTGAGAGAATATTTATTTTCCATTATATCGATAGCTCTTTTTTAATATCTTGAGCCACTTTTATTACAGTTTCTTTTTGTCCAATAACGACACTATGGCAGTAATCAGTAATGTGTTTTAGATTATTTAGGTTTGGTTTTTCAGATATAAATTCAGCGTGTAGTCCAGCCTCTTCAGCAATTAAAATTGTTGCAGCAATATCCCAGATTGCGGTTTTTATAAACACTGCAAATTCTACTCGTCGCAGGCAGACCATTGAAGTTTGATAAACGCCACTCCCCAAAAATCTAGGAAATGCGTCTTTAGTAAGCAAATATTTATATAATTTCATCTTTTCTTCTTGACTGCCAATATGAGCATAAACGACATATGGTTTGGCATTCATTTGTTGGTTTTTATCTATTAATTTCGTATTTAGATAGGCACCTTTTCCTTTTACTGCATACAAGAGATCACCTTGCATAGGAAGAGAAACTGCCGCAAAGATAGGTTTATTCCCTTCCCAAAGAGCGATCGAAATCGCAAATAGGGGAATTTTATTAGCAAAATTGAAAGTTCCATCTACGGGATCGATAATCCAGTATAATTTCTGTTTCTTCTGTATCTTTTTCTCTTTTTTACTACTTTGCTCTTCTTCAGCTATAAATCCGATCTGAGGGAACTTGACAGTTAATTCCCTTTTTAAAAAATCTTCGATTTTAAAATCAACTTCGGTTGTAAAAAGCTGAATTGGTGTGACTTTACTTTTATCATAAATAATTTCTCCAGTATAAGCGCTAGTTAACATGGAAGCGGCTTTATGGAGAATCTTAATCACTTCTTTGCTGATATAATCAAGATTTTCAGAAATTGGTTCAATATTCTTTTTAGTCCAGAAAAAGGGAAAATGATTTGGGAAATTAAAATCATTATTACTGACTGTATTAGATTTCGGGGAGTGACGAACTTCTGGGGTATACTTTGTAATTTCGTTCATAATTATTAAATTTTTATAAATATGGGGTCCCCAATATATTCTAACATATGTATAAAACTTTGTATCCCAACTAGGATACTCTACAATTTATTCTTTTTAAATGCCCCTGGCGTGATTCGAACACGCGACCTACTGCTTAGAAGGCAGTCGCTCTATCCAGCTGAGCTACAGGAGCTTATCTAAATGTTAAAGCAGTGTCCTATCTAAAGCTATCTATAGAGAGAAATTTTTTAAATCAACGAATAGCTTGGAACGGGTCGCTCTTTTTACTAACAAAAAGCGGGTGAATGGAATCGAACCGTCGACTATTTGTTGTTTGTCCGCAATGTACAAAGTGGAGCGAGTGACGGGAATCGAACCCGTATCCTCTCCTTGGAAGGGAGATATTCTACCATTTAACTACACTCGCATTTTTTTTGGCAGGTGGGGAAAGGATTCAATATTCCTGCCCTCCAATCGCTATGTTCTAGGTATTAGCAGACGGACCATTTAACCACACCCGCAAAAATATTAGAGAGATATTTTAATTATACACTATTTCGGTTTTTTTAAAGCAGACGACATTTTATCAAGAAGAAATAATCTTGCCAAGTAAATAACAACATATAAGAGTTGTTACCAAAGTTAGATGCCTTTGCTTTTTATTGCAAATTAAGGGAAGATAAGTATATAATTCCATTATTATGAACAAACAAAATGTTATCCCAAATAGCTCTTCTGAAAAGTTTTTTGTCGCTCTTTTTCTCATCGCTACCGTATTTATTATTTTAATAATTAAACCATTTTTAACGACAATAATTTTTACACTGCTTATTGCCATCTATTTTTATCCTATTTACGATAAACTAGTTAGTTTTTTAAAAGGGAAAAAAGGAATAGCGTCATTCATAACTGCATCGTTAATACTTTTACTTATTATTATTCCAATAATAATTTTTTTCATAATAGCTATCGATCAGGCAGTGTCTTTTACAATGAAAATTATGCTTCAGATAAACAATGGGACGATTTCGATAGAAGATTATGTTTCGCAAATCAATAATCTGCTTAGTAGAATTCCCTTTGTTGATTATCAAATTTCAACAAAGATTGTTGTTAATAAAATCTTAGAAAACTCCCAATCAATAATTCAGACAGGAACAGATATTTTGGTTTTTGGTTCTCAAACAGCGGTTAGAGTCTTTGAACAGATAGCGGTATTTTTATTTTTGTTATACGGAATATTTCCAATGTTAAAGCCTTTACACGAAAAAATCATTAAATTATCTCCACTTCCTCATGAAGTTGATGAAATGATTTTGCATCGGTTATATGATATGGGAAAAGCTGTCTTTTTAGGTATTGTGATTGTCGGTTTGGTTCAAGCTTCGATTGGCGGATTAGGCTTTATTATTGCTGGTATTCCAGCTGTAGCTTTTTGGATGTTACTACTAATTATTTTTTCAATTATTCCTATCCTTGGAGTCGGTTTTATCCTCGTTCCGGCAATTGTCTTTACTTTCTTTCAAGGACACGTACTGCAATCAATTATACTATTTATCAGCCTATTAATTGCTATTAATATTGATAACTATTTAAGACCACTTCTTGTGGGAAAACAAACTTCTATTAACCCAGTATTACTTATTATCGCCTTACTGGGTGGATTAAAATTCTTTGGATTAATTGGAGTATTTATCGGACCAATGGTTTTAGTATTTATGCTTACTTTAGTTGAGGCTTATGAGAAGCATTACGTGATAAAGGAGAAGTAAATCGAGGTAAAGAGTACCCATGATTAGCATCTTTTTTCATAAAAAGTAAGTCTTTTTTAAAATTTTCAATATCGGTAAAACTATCGGCAATGTCAATTAGATTCTTGGAACATGTTTTCCCAAAAGCTATAATTTCTACAAGACATCCTAATGATTGCTGTAAATAGTTAACAACCGGAATATAATCTCCATCTCCGCTAATTAAGATCACAGAGTCAACTTTTTGCCCTAAACGAATTGCATCCATGGCAATCCCTACATCCCAGTCCCCTTTTTTGTTTCCTCCGGGGAAAATCTGAAGATCTTTTTCTTTGACTTCAAAACCAGCTTCATTGATAGCAGAGAAAAAATCACTTTCCTTTTCATTTATATCTGATTTAATTACATAAGCAATAGCTCGAGTCAAATTGCGGCTTTGAATAGCTAGTTTGAGAAGATTTTTGAAATTTATTCTTGAGTTATAAAGATTTTTGGCTGAATAGTAGAGATTCTGAACATCAACTAAAACCACGATTCTCTGTTCTTTATTACGTACGATCATAATATACCTTTGTAAATTAAATTATATTTTAATTATACTACAAATTTACCTTTGGAATAGATAACCTTTTCACATCTATCTTTTAAAATAGCCGTAACCGTTCTATCGGTAGTGGAAATAAAGTCTGTATGTTCTGAGCTATCATTAAATCCTAATTTCTCCCAACTTTCTTTGGTAATTTGGGTGATATTTCCGTTGTAGCAGTCTTGGTATGCTTTTCCAATAGCAATATGGGTGTTTCCAAAAGGTCCGCCAATATTTTCATCAAACAGAGTTTCCGCCATCACATGAGTAATTCGGGACATATCTTTATCTGTTAAAGAGAACTCTCCGATCTTGTTAGCATTTTTGGTTTTTAACATTTCCTGGAGGAGTTTATTCCCGGTTTTTGCCTTTGCCTTTACCACTATTCCTTTTTTGAATTCAAAATATACATCGCGGATAATATTTCCATATCGATACAAAGGTTCATTGAAATACATCCATCCTTCTGTTTCTCTCCAATCTGGAGAGGTAAAAATTTCGAAACTAGGGATATTACGACCACTACCGCCATTCCAGATACGATTGCCACCTATTTTAATTTTTAAATTAGCATTTTTTCCTTCAATTTTTACATACTCTATTTTTAAACTGTTTAATTTTGTCTTAATTTTATTTTGTTCTTTAAATAACTTTTTCCATTCCGCGGTTGGATTTGGGAAATCCAGAAAACAACCTTTAATAATCTGTTTCCAGTAGTTTTTCAAAGAAAGATTTACCTCTTTTGCTTTTGCTTCTGTAGCCCAAAGAGCGATCGTCCAGGTATACTTGTCTTGATTTTCCTTTTTGGTAATCCAATCGCGGTAAGGTTTTTGGCTATTTCGAGAAAGCATGATTTTGGATGGAGGAATTTTTGAAAGTTCTTCCGGATAAGGATCGGCAATAATCACCACCTGATGATCAAGCATTTGGGCCTTGGCTTTTAAGAAATTTTCTGGGAAAAAGGTAAGCTGTTTATCTGAAGCGAGAGCATAATAATCTTTATCAAAACCAGTAGGAATTAGTCTTAGAATCGGATGGCCTCCGGCCTTAAGTGTGGCATTTTGTAGCTCAAGAGCCAGAGGTTTGGCACAATCGGGAATGGAAATTTGTACGACTTCATCTTTTTGAATTCCCTTTCCAGAATTCAGGGCAAAATTGATAAGAATCTCAGCGTATTTTTTGAGAATATTTTTTGAAGGATACATATTTAGCATATTATATTAATATAATCACTATTTGCAATTTAAGATGTTGCTGTATGGCTAATACTCAACTACTTTTTTGGCAAATTCAAGGAAGTTGAGTATATATTTCTATGTATAATACAGGTTCAACGTGTTAAAATCAATTTTTATAAATAGGATATTCATTTTATTATGAAAGAAAAAGTAAATATTTGGCAAAAACTAAAGAAACCAATTATAGCTCTTGCTCCAATGGAAGGGGTGACCGATACAGTTTTACGACAAATGATTTGTAAAACTGGAAAACCAGATCTTTTTTTCACCGAATTTGTAAACTGCGATGGTCTTACTTCCGAAGGTCGAGATGTTGTACAGCGTAGATTAAAATTTGAAAAACATGAAAAACCACTTATTCTGCAACTTTGGGGAAGCAATCCGGATACTTTTTATGAAGCCGCGAAGTTAGTCTCTGATTTTGGATTTGATGGAATTGATATTAATATGGGATGTCCCCAAAAAGATGTAATGCAACATCAAGCGGGTGCTGCACTCATAGATAAATATGATACAGTAAAAGAAATAATCGCGGCAGTTAAAAAGGGTGCACCAAATCTTCCTATCAGTATCAAAATCCGTCTAGGAATAAAAAATAATAATATTTTACCATGGGTGAATTTTCTTCTTGAACATCAAATTCAAGCTTTGACTATTCATGGTCGAAGCGTCAAAGAAGGGTTTAGTGGTTTGGTTCATTGGGACAAAATTGGAGAGATTGTAAAATTAAGAGACAGTATGAATTTAAATACTATAATTATCGGTAATGGTAGTATTAAAAATTTAGGACAAGGCTTTGACATTGTGAAACAATTGAACCTTAATGGTTTTATGATTGGAAGAGAGATTCTCCGAAATCCTTGGGTTTTTGACGATTGTATTAATCCAAATATGGTAACTTTGGGAAAAAGATTAGATTTATTACAAAAACATATTTTACTTTATGTCAAAACTTGGGGAAAGACGAAAAATTTTGCCAATCTCCGGAAATTTTATACAATGTATTTATCAGGTTTTCCGGGAGCAAGTAATTTAAGACAACAATTAATGCAACAAAATTCAATTGAAAAATCGATGCAACTATTAAAAAATTATAGAAAGGAAAACTATGACTAAAATTCGTATTTTATCTTTTGGAAATATTAAATCATATGCTTTAAAAGATTTAACCAATTATTATCAAAAATTAGTTTCCAAATATAGTATGCTAGAGTTAGTAGTCTGTAAAGATCCTGGAGAGAGAAAAATTAGTAGCACTGATTTTCAAAAAATTGGTTATACCGTAGTTCTATCAGATCAAGGTCAATCATTTGATACTTTAAAATTCAAAGAATTCATTGTTGATAGATTTAACCAAGAAGGGCAGATCACCTTTCTGATTGGAAATGCATATGGACTAGATGAATCGGCTTTGAAACAAGCAGATTTAGTATTATCTCTATCCCCGATGACCTTGAATCATGAGCTGACTTTTATTATTCTTTTAGAACAGCTTTATAGAATTCTAAACTTACACGCCGGTGGTAAATATCACAAATAATTTCCATGAACAAAAGAATTAAAATATTCTGTTTACATGGTCTTGGAGGTAGTACAAACTCTTCTTTAGGGTTATTACAGTATCTTGACCAGAAAAAATTTGAGCTACTCCCAATAGCTTTACCAGGAAGTCGATTTGAAAAATTCCATGCAGAAAAAAGCTTAAAACAATACAGCGATTTTGTCGTTAATAAAATAAAAGAATCAAAGTCAGATAGTTTTTATCTATTAGGATTTTCTTTTGGTGGACTGATTGCTCATGATATTTCCGAGAGATATCCGGAATATTTTTCTAATGAGTTGAAAGGAATCGTCGTTTGGGCGCCTCCCTTCTTAGGTTTGAACCGTTTTTTAAACATTTTTTATAGTTCCTTAATTCTTACGTCTTTTTTAATGAGTAATCCAAAGAATCTAAATCTAGTCATGAAAGCTGCCAATTTTCTTGGAGTGGGATTAAATAAGGGTGATACCGAAGACTTAATTCTGACTGATAAACAGGCTTTGAAATCAGGAATGAATATTATTAAGTCGAGTAAATACAACTTTAACTCTTCATTAAAAAGACTGTATATTTTTGGAAAACCAGACGTTTTTGTTAGTCCTAAGAATTATGATTATGTTCAGAAGATGATTGAAAATAATCACAACTCACAGGTTTTACTTATTCCTTCCGGAGGACATTTTGGAAACGAAAAAAGCTTTAGACAGGTAAATTCAGAAATTAGTCACTTTTTAATTTAAGAAATTTTCGGGAACTTTTAGTGGAGCTAGATGTGATCCTGATGACTTTCCTTTTTCCCCTATATATTTTAAAGTAACAGATTTAGCTTGAGGATATAAGAATCTGGCAAAAATTTCCGGATGGGCAATACATAAATCTCCAAGTAATTTGTCATCACCACTTTGCATCGCAGTTTCCAGTTGACCTTGTATTTCAGGATTAATCTCTTGAGGATAACCTAAACTTGCGATCTGTTTTCTAATTGTTCTTCCATATCCAGTTCCAGGAAAAACAAGATCTTCTACCGGAAAAATCGCTTCTACGTCAAAGGTATGGAGTCCATCACAGACTGGACTACGAGTTTCGTTTGCAAGTAAATGATGCATTAATTCAGGAGGTGTATGTAAATCAACGAACTGACAGATTGAATTGAAGATTTTAATGCTTTCACCAAGTTCACGGCGAAAATTAGGATTGGCTGTAACAGCACGATCAATCACATCGGTTAAGAAAGGAATATTCAGGCTAGCCGATTGTTTCAGTTCTTCTGTAAAGAATTCTCTACCATCCTTATAACTTAAGATATTTCCTAAAGCACCTAAAATTTGAGTGATGGTTTTTTGGTCAAAAGCTTCTTTTGGATCCTCTATTCTTTGGAGATTTTTTTCAATAAAGGATAATTTGATTTTCCACTTTCATCTCTAGATCTTAATTCATGTTGAACAGCTTTTGCAAATTCACTTTCTGGGATAGAAATTTCTCCACTAGCCATTTTTTCATGAACATTTTCGTTTAATCTCTGAGCTTCTTCATCTAGCTGAGCGTTTAAGCGCATTCGCATCTCTTCTAAAGTAATCCAAGTTACTTGCTCTGTAAATCCTTTAAACATTGTCGTACCATCAGCTTTTTTCCCTTCGTCAATAATGTCAATGACAGCGGTCGGACTAATCGATCTCAATGTTCTTTTTATATTATCATTTTCTGGAGGAATCTGATTCACAAGACCAGCAAGTTCTACTGCCGTACGAGCTCCGTCCGAAAATCCGATAATTTTGACATCATGAGTAGCAAGGTTAAAATCGATTTCTTTGTTGCCATGTTTACTTTCAAGTTCCAGAGCTCTGAGAACAAGTTGGGCTTCAACATCGGATCCTGGGTTGTGAGGGAGATTTTCAAAACGAGGAACAATTAAAACACTGTTGCGTTCTTTTGCCTGTTCAATAATTGCGGCGGAAAGTTCATTCGGTTTTACCGGATCGGTTTCCATGAAGCCCATGGTGTAAAAATCAATGGGATAATCCTGCGCTTTTCCGTGTTCTGTTTCACTACGAAAATCCATGATATAGATAGAAAATTCCTCGCCATCGATTTCATAACGACGTTCAAATTCACCAAGATGGTATTGTTGAAGTTGTTCTTTACTGAGTCGGGAATCAACGTAGGGAATATGTCTTTTGGGCATATTATTTTTCTTTAATAATATTGGTCGGAGCGACTGGACTCGAACCAGCGACCTCACGCTCCCAAAGCGTGCGTTCTAGCCATCTGAACTACGCTCCGACAAAAATCTATAAGCAGTTTAGAAATTACTAATAGTAAAAATATGCCGAGGGCGGGAGTCGAACCCGCACGGAATTTTATTTCCACTGGATTTTAAGTCCAGCGTGTCTGCCATTCCACCACCCCGGCAAAATAAGAAGTTAAGAGTAAAAAGTACAGTTTCAGATTATACCTGAATTACTTGAATTTGCAAAATATACTCATCTTATTAAATTTGTAATAAATGTAGATGAGTGTTACTCATTTAACAACAAATTAAGTTACAAATTGAATTTAAATGGGTATAATGTTTGCCTTTTTAGTTACAGTTTGCGGCCTTTTTAAATCCAGCGTTTATAGCATCTTCTTCAGTACAAAAATACTTTTCCCCTCTTTTCTCATCTATTACTGTCTGATCATAGTCTTTGCAGGTAATTAAATGGTAGATTTTTTCACCAGCCCATGAGATATTACCTTTTATAGTGCATTCATTTGAATCTATTACTGTTTGTTCTGAATCTGTACTACAAATATTACCCCAAAGACCAATTTCTTGTGTTCGTGCCGTTTCTTCTGCTTGTTCCAAAACTTCTTGGTATTTTACATCTGGAGGATAGGTTGAGACTTCCGCATATCCTTCTTTTACTAAATATTCATTAACAAAAAGATTATCGAGATATACATAACGCAGCAATCTTCCATAAGAGTCAGTTTCGGAAACATCTTTTACAAGGCTTACCCGTGTATTTTCTAATAATGATTTCAAAAAGTCAGAGGCTTCTTGGCCATAACACTCAACAGTTTTATTTGGAGCGACAGTCTCTGGAGTATTGATGCCTATTAGACGGATTTTTTGTCCGCTATAAATTTCAAAAGTATCTCCATCAATTACCCTGGTTACAAGTACAGTGTTTTGATCTTGAGTTGCACTTGAAGTACTTTCATTATTTTTGAAATCATAGGATTTTAAAGTATTTGAATTTGTGTCGTTGGAATTCTTGTTTCCGGCAGAGATATTGAAAAAAACAATTAACAGAAGTAGAGAGATTATAGAGAATAGAAAGAATTGTTTGCCACCTTTATTAAAACGGGGTTTCCTCCCATATGCGGCGGCAATAATTACTTCAAATATAAATGCAAACATTTGGGTAAAAAAACGAGACACTTTTTGCAACATAATTTTTTATCAATTGTTGATTATTATCTACTAATCTTATCACAAAACAAAATTGACGAAAATTGGCAAAAGGTGATATATTGACGACTGTGTTTTTTGTTGGTACGTTACTAATACGAATAATTGTTAAGTAGCCAATTAATTATCATTAAGTGAGGGCGAGTGGCGGAATTGGTATACGCGTAACGTTGAGGTCGTTATGGGAGCAATCCCGTGGAGGTTCAAGTCCTCTCTCGCCCACCAGTTAGTTAATCTTAATGATGCCAAAGGCCGCTTAGCTCAGCTGGTTAGAGCGCTTCGTTTACATCGAAGATGTCGGGGGTTCGAATCCCTCAGCGGCCACCAGAGTTTATACTTAAATAAAATGCAAATTGGATTACGAGAGCAAAAAGAAGATTTAATTGTACAGGAAACAATTGCTGATAAAGATATTCTTGACTGGATGAGAGTAGTAGAAGATATTGATAATATGGAAGGAAATAAAGTTAGTGGTGATGTTTTGCATTTTATTAAAGGATTAGTTCCTCCAGAGGAAAATTTTAGTCTTTCAAGAAATTATCTTATAGAACAGATGAGGAATTATTTTGATTCATTAAAAGATAGTGGATATTCTGAAAAGGAATTAGAACAGGCTTGGAGTATGCTCAGAATAAGTGGTATTAACGAAGCGGAATTATTTGATAATCAAGAAATTTGATTTTGCCGAGGTAGCTCAGTGGTAGAGCACTGGTCTGAAAAACCAGGTGTCGACAGTCCGATTCTGTCCCTCGGCACCAAGTTAACAAACACATTTTTTGATTATCGGTTGGGCGGGAGTAGTTCAGCTGGCTAGAACGACACATTGCCAATGTGTAGGTCGCGGGTTCGAACCCCGTCTCCCGCTCCAAAGACTTATGAATGATGAAGTAACCCAAATCCCTTTGTACGAAAGAATTCCAAATAATGATGCGGTTGCGGAGTGGTTAGCCGTAGGAACTTTAAACGGTGTAGTCAAGAAACTTTTAATGCGTGATGGAATTATTACCGTTAATAATGAAGGTGTAATGATTGCTCAAGATGTTGGAATTGAACCTTATCGAATAAGAGATGAAGTGGCTAGACAGATATTTGCAGAAGCAAAAGGCAATGTGGAAGTTTCAATCAAACTTCCCAAGAGTGAAGTCAAACAAGATCCTCTAAAAGGTAAACGAAAAGGGGTAAACTACATGCAACGCAATGGTATAAAGTTAAGTATCAAGGATGAACAACATAACATATTTGCTTGTGAACTATATCCAGCGACAGCAGATAAAAAAATAAAAGATGGGAGTGATGAATCTTGGGAAGCTTTGACAAACCAGGAAGTCCGTACTTTAATACAGGTTATTGAAACAGGAATCCTTGCTAGTTAATATTTGTTGCGGGATAGTGAAATGGTATCACAGCGGCCTTTGAAGCCGTTTTTCTTGGTTCGAATCCAAGTCCCGCAGTAAACACATCTTTACTTTTTTAATAGACTTTAGATATCCTATAGCTTGACAATATCTACACTTTCAGGTAAAATCTCGCAAATTATTTTAATATTGGAGTTTTTTCAATGAGTAAAAAATTATTAGTCTTTGTCTCTTTAATATCATTATTATTTGCAAATTATTTTGTTTATGTACCAAAAGTTTCAGCGGCATATGTTCCTTCATCTTTTACATCAACATCTTATATTACAGGCGAGAAAGCTACATATAAACTATCATTTACTTTACCGATGTCTTTAAAAATCGGTAAGATTGGAGTCTCTTTTGCTAATCCCTATGTGGATTTTTCAGGAGCTTCTCTATCTGTTTCCGGTATCTCAGGGGGTTCTTGTTATGTTGATTATGAACCTGGAATCTCTGGAAACCAAGATTTAGTCTGTAAATTCAACTCTGTCGTTACGACAGCTCCGAATACGACTATTGTAATGACAGTTACAAATGCTAAGAATCCAAGTGGCAGTACTGCTAGCATTGGTTGGGATTATATTATGTTGTCGGATAGTCCGACTGCAAATCATGATTCTTTCTGGGAATATAATCAAAACAATGATCCTGATTATCGAATTCAATCTAATATTTACGTTAGTTTAACTGATCCGGAGCCGGAGCCAGAGCCGACACCTGTGCCTACTCCAGCACCTACACCGACACTATCTCCGACTCCAGCACCAACTCCGAGTCCAGCTCCTATTAACAACAATGTAGATGTAGATATAGATATTACAATCGTTAGTATCGAAATAAATAGCTATTATTATTTTGAAGGTTCTAATACTACTAAGCTGTCTGATATAAAAGATACAAAGAGTGTCCCCAATTTTACCCTCGATCGTCAGAATCTTTGTATGATGACTTTTATCGGAAATATTGATATGTCTTCTCAAAATGTCGTGAATACCGTAAAAAATCTTGATCAAAATGTCAGTTTTGAATATATGTATTTTTGGGTTTCTTGGGAGTTTTGGGCTTATTTTGAAAAGCCATTAGAAGTTACGTTCTATGATGAAAAAGATCAGATTAAAGAAGATTCAGAAATAGTTCTTAATGGAAAAGTATTAAACACTAGCGATTATAAAATAACGACAACTGAAAACGGTGATAAACAGGTAGAGGTATCTTCTGAAGTTATTAAGGAGAATAAAACAGATAACAATAAAATTGAAATCAAGGTCGAACCGAAGCTAACTCTGAATATATCTGATCCAGAGATTAAAGTTTATGATTCAAGTTATAATTTGGAAGGTTCAATCTCGGATATATCAAGTGAAATTTACGTTGAATTCAATGGTAAAAATGAAAAAGTTGAAATCGATGAGAACGGTAAATTCTCTAAAAATTTAGAATTAATGTTAGGTAGAAACACTTTGAAAGTCGAAGCAAAGAAAGATGGAACAGTTATAAAGTCCCAAGATGCAACTATTATTTATGAAAATGATTCTTCTGCCAAACTACTAAATCAACTTAAGGATTTCTTTGATAAATATAGATACTTAATTTTAGGAATACTTGGATTTATACTATTAATTCCGGTTTCAATTTTGGGATATGTGATCTTTAAGTTAGCGAAAAAGAAGAAAAACTAATTTAGTAATTCTTCATTCAGCTTTTGAAAATTCTCGCAATAGATCATGATTTCATAAGAGTTTGACGTAATTTGTTTAGAATCGGAACTTACTTTTTCCTTAATAAGTTGGGAAAACAATTCAAACCATTCTCCTTCATATAATTTCCGAGGTACTTTTGTATCTAGAAATTTTATTTTTATAGTATTCTTATCCGGATTTTCCAATTGAACCTTCAAACTTGGAGCGAAAAAAGGAATTGTTTTTTCGATTGTTCGCAAGATTGTTGGATTGAAAAAGGTATTTTTAAAAATATTGGTCTTACTAACCATACTAATTCCGATTTTGGTCATTTTAGTGGAAATTAATTTTTGCGCCAGAATTCTACCCATTTCAAACAGACTAGATCCATTAGTATTTTTGAATATTACTTTTGTTGCAGCTATCAAAAGACGGATATTATCATCTTCAGAGTATATTTCCGTGGCTTTAAAATCAAGGTTTCCATATTCTTCTTCCAGGTTTTTTATTCCAGCCATACCGGCTTTTTTATCAACCTCTTCTACAATATATTTCATTCGATAACCTTTGACATTTGCAGGCATATAAAAATTGATTATTACTACAAATTAACCTAGAATAATTATAGTTATTATTAATTATTGATTCAAGCTATGCGATATTTAGGTTGTCATGTCTCAGTTGCTGGTGGGTTACAAAATGCGATCACAAACGCTGAGAAGCTAGTTGTAAACTCTATTCAGATTCATCCCTCTCCTCCACAACGTTGGATTTCAAAAGAGTTTCAGGATGAAATTGCCAAAAACTTCAATGCAGTAAGAAAAAATAGTAATGTAGAAAAAGTTTTTTTCCACGGAATTTATCTCATCAATTTAGCAACTCCAAATAAACAAAATTTTCATCTTTCCAAAATTTCTTTAGTTTACTATCTGAATCTTTGTGAAAAAATCAAAGGTGATGGAGTGATTTTTCATATGGGTTCTTTTAAAGATATTTCTGAGGATGATGGTTTTAAACAGATTATTCTCGGAATTAATTGGATTCTGGAACAAACTGAGAATAAGTCGAAGCTGATACTAGAATCTGCCGCTGGTGCTGGGAACATTGTCGGTGACAGATTGGAAGAATTGGCAAAAGTTTATGATGGAATTAAGAATAAAGACAGGGTAGCGTTTGCTTTGGATACTCAACATATGTGGGCTTCAGGTTATGACTGGGTAAAGAACACAGAAAAAATAGTCAAAGACATGGATCATTTTCTGGGATTAGACAAAATATTAGCTTTTCATCTTAATGATAGTAAAACAGACCTGGGTTCAAAAAAAGATCGGCATGAGAATTTGGGAATGGGTTTAATTGGCGAGAAAGGCATTAAAAACGTGATCAATCATCCAAAATTAAAACAGATACCTTTTATTCTAGAGACTCCGGTACTTAAAGATATGAGTACTGCCAAATCAGACATTGATAAGCTAAAATCATGGGTTGAAGACTAGGTTTATTGTGAAAGATTTTAGAAAAGCTAATAACTAGTTAACCAAAGGAGATTAGATTTTGAAAAGGGCTCTTATTAAAAAGTATATATAGTAAAATCCAATTATCATAAAGACGCTTGCTATCAAATACCGCATTCCTTTTTCAATTTTTTGAGCGACTTTGAAGGCTTGACCGAGTTTTTGCATACTAAAAACCAGAAGAATAGAGAATAATAGCACTGGTAAACCGGTTCCGATTGCAAATAATGGCGGTAAGAAAAGTCCTTCTGATGAATTTAAAACGAATGGTATTAACACTCCAAAAAATAGCACACCACTATAAGGACAAAAGGCGAGCGCAAAAATTACCCCAAGTAAAAATGTTCCCCAGTAACCTTTTTGAGTTAAACTTAATTTGAATTTTTCTAATTTCTCGTTTTTAACTTTGAGATTAAGTTTAATAACGCCAAACATTATTAAACTAATTAAGATTAAAATTGGACCTAATATCTTTTCTCCCCAACCTTGAAAGATATTAGAGACATCAAAAGAAGACCAGCCAAAATAAATTAATGTTGCCAAAAGAGTATAGGTTAATCCTCTTCCTAAAATATAAAAAAAAGCGTTAAAAAGGGTGTGCTTAAGTGTTTTGATTTCTTTGGAAATAAATGCAATCGCAGTGATGTTAGTAGCTAACGGACAGGGACTAATTGAAGTTAGAATTCCCAAAAGAAAAGCAGTTAATAATGGTATATTGTATTGATCAATTATTGTATTTATAAAGTTCATAAATATTCTTTTAATTTATTCTCAAAATACTCTAGGTATTGATTCTCATTAGAAACTAAACGCCAGACTGACGTATCTTCCTGAATGTGATTTTTATCGTCATAAATAACATTTACAAAAAGAGACGATCCTCTTGCCTGAAACTTTGATACAATCTCTTCATTCTCTTCTAAATCAATATTCACATCTAAAAATACCACTTTGTTTGATTTATTTTCTTCAAGCAACTTTTCTTCAACTACTTTCTTGGCATATTTGCCAATCGTAATACAGGAGTAGCACTGACGGGTAGTATGAAAATGAACCACCTCAATTTTGTCAGCTTTTACATTCTGTGATAGTGAAGATGTGCCTTGTATATTGTTTTGTAATTTGGTCTCTTGAGAATTTCGACTGTTTTTATAGACAGAATATACTGTAGCTCCAAAAATTAGAACGATAATTGAAGGGATAATGAGTCTTTTAAGCATTTTTTCTCCAATGTTGACTATAAAATTATATTAAAGAGATAACCCATAATCATAATCCCGATAATAGTAATTCCCAAAAATATTGCCAACAATTGCCATCGCATCACCTTTTTTAGAATCATTAGCTCTGGAATAGATACCGTTACAATAGCTGTCATAAATGATAATGCGGTTCCAAGTGGGACACCTTTTCCAACTAACGCTTCCATAACTGGAATAACGCTCACAGAATTAGCATAAAGAGGCGAACCTAATAAAGTAGCCAAGGGTATAGTCCACCAAGTTTTCATAGAAAGATATTTTTCAACCAGTGAAGCAGGAACAAAACCATGAATAAGTGCTCCAATGCTAACTCCTAAGATAACATATGGAAACACATTTTTCGTTATAACCATACCGTCTTTCCAAAAATATTTTATAAGTTTTTTCCATGTTAGAGAATTTCCACCATTTTCAGCTTCAATTTGTTGACGAGACTTGAATTTCAAAAGCTCTGGCTTTACATATTTTTCGACACTCAATTTTTGAATCAACATTCCCCCCAACATGGCAATTGATATTCCTAATATATTGTAGATAATGGTAACTTTCATTCCAAACATAGCCGGAAAAAGATACAAAGAGGATTCGTTTATAAGCGGAGAGCTTATCAAGAAAGCAAAGGTAACACCTAAAGGTATTCCTGCTCCCATAAACCCGATAAAAAGAGGGATTGATGAACAGGAACAAAAAGGAGTAATCATTCCAAGCAAAGCCGCAAAAAGATAATCCAGTCCGAACCACCGTCGTTTGGTTAAAATATTCCGAACCTTTTCCATGGGAAAATAATACCGAATAATTGCCATTACATAGTTAATTACTACAAGAAGTAAACCAATTTTGATGACATCATAAATAAAAAAATTAATTGTGTCTCCCCAATATGAATGAGGTATGATGCGGAAAACATCATACGTTATGAAATCTGAAAAGATTTGGATCGGTTTAAAAATATCCATTACTGACAATTACCTCCACAGCTACATTTAACCTTTTCAGTCTTTGTAGTTCCAGAAATAATCGCTTGCTTAATTTCTTCGATATCAGGATTGAATCCCTCCATGGCAATTTTTCCGTTAACAATTAATAAAGGACTACTCATTGCCCCTAACTCGATAATTTTTTGTATTCCAGATTCTCCTGAAATATATTCGACATTATTTACCATATTCATCTCTGCAACCGCCTTTTGGGTAATTTCATAAAGCTTTTTACAGGTTGGACAACCAGAACCTATAACTTGGATGTTCATTTTTTTCCTTTCATTGACATTATTATCAGCTATATTACTGAGTCTGTTCATAATAGCTTGTTTTACAAGATTAGTAGGAATTTCTTCATAAACATTTTTTCCTTGATTTACCGTCCTGCAATTACAACCTTTGGGATCGTCTATCAAATCCGAACACGAATCACAATAATTAACTCCGGTAGTTGTATTCGGGATAAGATTTTCTAAAAGGATTCCATCAATTAGTATCTGATTTGACTCTGCCATACGACTATCGGGAAGTTTTGTTTCTTGAAACTCAATTTCTAACTCTTTTAATGCATATTCATCTTTAAGCTTTTTTATAACTGCATTCAAATTATCGCCTGTTTGAGAACAACGCTTACAAGTTGCACCGTCTTTATCAAAATGTTTCCACTCGATTGATAATTTTTTCATATATAAATTAATTTATGTTAAATAGTAGATTCGTAATCTCTTTACCTTTTTTAGTAAGAGAGTAATAGACATATAATCCTCTTTTCTCATCTTGAACTATACCTGCTTCTTTAAGATCTTTGAGATGATGAGAAACAAGACTTTGAGAAAGATTTACATGCTCTATTAGTTCACAAACACAATGTGTCCCATTCCTTAGAATACAGAGAATCTTTAAGCGACTCTCTTCACCAATAATTTTAAGTAAAGAGGAAATAGAAGAAGCCTTATGAAATTCCTTTTTATTAGAATTACAACAATTATATGAACTCATATTCATGTATAGTACAGATTACATTATTCTATGTCAACAATGAAGTGATATTTTAAAAAGATATTTATGATGAATAGTTTTTGTAAAGTTAATGATTAGATTTATCTCAAAGATGAGACTTAAGCTTCTGCAATTTATTCATAAATTTATGCTGGAGATGGGATTCGAACCCACACGAGGTTGCCCTCACTAGCTTCTGAGACTAGCTTGTCTGCCAGTTCCAACACTCCAGCATTCTAAAGCGAATATACCATTCCGCCATCACCGCAAACCAGTCTATTTCAATAAACTATTAAATCTGTCTTCTGGGGTATAAATTTGTGATATGGGCATTTTATCAGCAAAACGATTAATAATAAAATAATAGTAATTAGGTTGATAAAGCATCACGGCGGGAATTTCACTCTGAAAGTATCTTTGAAAATCTTTATAGGCAGTGATTCTTTTTGCTTGATCGGTCGTTTTTCTCTCTTGTTCTAATGCTCTATCGGCAAAACGACTTTTAAATTGGGAAATATTGAGATTTGGATAATCAGTTTGCGTAGAATGCCACAAAGCGTAGCGATCGGGATCATGAAATACCTCTTGTCCTAGGAGTAATATTTCGAAGTCACGTGGTCCAACTACGGTATCACGTAGATTGTATAGGGTCACAGAATTTAGTTCTATTTTTAGTCCAATATCTTCCAGATGTTTCTTTAGAATTGTTGCGGTTTCGTAGTTCACTTCAGTATTTGGGTAGGTTAATGTAAATTGAAGTTCTTCCTCAGGGATATCCTTAATTAATTCTTTTGCTTTAACAAGATCAAAAGCATAAGTTTTTATATCTTTATCATATGCCCAGGATGATGTTTCAATCGGACCGTTCATCTTGATTACTTCTTCATTGGGAAAAACGCTTTTAAGTAGTTCATCAAGGTTAATACTACGGGCGATAGCCTCACGTACTTCTATAGTATTAATTTTTTTAGCTGATTTCAAATTGAAGAACAATCCGTAATATCGTTGTTCTAAGGGTTTTATATTAACTTTCTTTTTGGTCCAATCTTTCAAAGTATTTTGTAAATTTGAGTTTAACGAGCCAAATGAATCAATCTCGCCCATTTTAAAAGCATTAAGTAGAGCTTCTTCATTATCGTAGAAGTTGAAGCGTATTTTTGAGATTACGGAGTTGTTGTTTGTATTATTAAGAATTAAACTCTCAATTTTATGGGCGGCGTCAGAAAAAAGTTCCTTTTTAAAATATTTGAATTTTCCTGTTCCAACTGGGCTAACATTAAAAATATGGTCTGGTCGTAAAGCATCATTTACATCTTTAAATAGATGTTTTGGTAAGATCCCCACAGTGTTATGTTCTATAAAAGAAGCCAATGGAGCTTTTAAGGTCATCTTTAATTCTTTATCATTAATCTTTTCAATTTGAACATCGGAAAAGGCATCCTTCCAAAAATCATGGTAGTTATCAGATTGAATGACCTCATAAGTAAAAAGAATGTCATCAATGGTGAGTTTTTGGCCGTCATGGAAATAAATATTGTCTTTTAAATAAAAGTGATAAACCTTTCCGTCCTCTTGGATTTCGTATTTTTCAGCAATATCTCCGATAAAACTTTTGGTATCATAGTCGTATTTGACGAGACCATTAAAAACTAAACTTGTGACGGTGCGATCGATCTCATTTTCTTCTGAGAAAAGAGGATTCAAAAATCGAGGTTGACCAATGATTCCCTCTCGAAGTTCATTCTGATGAAAAACAGTGGAAGAATAGTTCGTAGTTAGATAATAAAGAATTGCGGCGACAATGGTAACACCTAGAATAATCGTTATGATTGAAGAAAAATGAGATTTTTTGATACTTTCTCGAGTTTCATTGATAAACTTAAGAGGAGAAATGGGTGTTGGCATGGGAATGAATTATCACGAACTTACGTGCGTGATATCTTCTATTTCTCGCTAGGCGAGTGATTTATGCTCAAATATAAATTAAAAAATAATAAAACTACAGATAAAACAACACAAGTGCATTCGCGACAAAAAGAATCCCTAAGATAATAGTACTGTAGAAAAAAGTTTTTTCAATCCCCCTTTTGGAACGATAGAAACTTCCCCCTCCACCAAAAGTAAGACTTAAACCAGTTCCCTGTGACTGAGATAAAATAAGTAATACTAAAAGTGCGGCAATGATTATCTGAGTAATTGTGAGTATTTTAGTTAAATCCATGATATTCCTTTCCAATCCTAATACGTTTCAAGATTATATACACAACTTCTTTTATTTGCAACAATTGTAACCTCGTTTATCTTCAATATAGTTCAGAATCGGTTCAATCGATAAGCCACCCGATTACACTGGTTATTACTCCAATAATTACCGATGAAATAATAGCAGTTCCCCAAACGGGTATTTGGTAAGGATTAATTATAAACCAACTTGTTTCAATTCCCGTAAAATAAAATCCTTGAATCGAAAACTGAGGCACAAAATAAGCTGTTAGATAAAGCATGGCAGCGTTAATAAGGATTCCGAAAAGTCCTAATGTTACAAGCTCTATGGGTAAGGTGAGGATCTTAATTATCGGTTTGACAAAGATGTTGGCAATAGCCAAAATGACCGCGATCTCAACTAGAGTAACAATTCCACCTTGATAATTAAGACCCGGAATAAAATGGGCCACGATGGCAATAGAAATCATGTTGAGAAGCACATTGAAAAAAATACGTTTCATATCAATAAAGTTAGCACAAAATTAGAGGTTTAGTCAAAAATATCAAAGATCAAATTCCTTTTTTAGCTTCATCTCACGTAATTTACGGTGGTAAGTGATTGCAAAGCGATGAGCTTCATCACGGATTTGTTGCAGTAACTGCAATTCTTTTGATTTTTTAGAAAGCTTAATCTTATGAAAGTTTACTTTAGATACTTCAAGTAAATTAGGTTGATTTTCCATATAAATCTCTTCTTCCTTTTTTGCCAGAGAGATTATTGGAACTTGAAGTTTTAATAATCTTTGAATGGATATTGCTTTTGATAGCTGCCCTTCTCCCCCATCAATCACAATTAAATCGGGTAGTTTCCAATGTGACTTATCATTCAATCGGGAGAATCTTCTTTTTAGCATTTCATATAACATAAAATAGTCATCTGGAGTATCTTTGAATTTGATTTTAAAACGGCGATATTCTTTTTTGTCCGCTTCAGCGTTTGTAAAAACAACCATACTTCCGGTAGCCTGTTTTCCTTGAAAATTCGAGATATCATAGCATTCAATACGAGTAGGTAATGTTTTCAACTTCAGGACTTTTTGCAAATTAATTAATACTTGAGTTCGAAGATCTTCGAGTAAGTTTGGAGCTTGAAGATATTCCTGAGGTAACCTGAATTTTGTAGTTAAATATTCTAGTCTTTCGATTTGATCTCTGATTTGTGCGGCTTTTTCAAAACTTTCTGTTTCTGAGTGTTTTTGCATCTCTCGCTTCAAATTCAAAGCGAGTGTTTTAGTTTTTCTTTGCAGGAAAGATTTGAGATAGTTAATCTCTTTTTGGTAATCAACAAAATTAATTTTATCTTCGCAGGGTGCTTGGCAAAGATGTAGATGATAATAAAGACAAACTTTATGTTTATTAAAACGATTTGTATTACAGCTACGGTAAGGGAAAACTTTTCTAATTTCGTCTAAGGTTAAACGAACAATCTTTGAGGATAAAAAAGGTCCAAAGCTGACTTTCCTTTCAGACTTCAGAATTTGGTTCATTCTTTCCGCATAAATTCTTGGAAATTCTTCTTTGGTAAAATGGATAAAAGAAAACGATTTATCGTCCTTGAGTTGATGATTATATTTCGGTTGTTTGCTATTAACTAGTTCCGCTTCAAGAAGTAGTGCTTCAATCTCTGATTCAACAATAATTGTTTTTATAGTTTTAATTTGGGAAACCATGAGTTTGGTCTTTGGTAAAAGAGTTGAAGATTTTTTGAAATAACTAGAAACTCTTTTCTGAAGATCTTTAGCTTTCCCGACATATAACAAACTTTTTGTCTCATCAGAAAATTGATAGATTCCTGGTTTATTAGGTATAGTTTTGTAATTTTTTGGGGTGAAATTCATCTCTTGTTTTTCTTTCGTTTTGCTCTTTTATGACTTTTTTCTTGGAGGGAAAAAACAAAGAAGATACTTCCAATTAATAGAATACCACCCAAAATTCCGATCAGAATGGGAATAAGATTCCACAAAAATGGGGAGAGTTTCAGACTACTTGTGGCTGTTTTTGTATATTCATTACCCAAAAGATCTTTCGCGGTAAAAGAAATATTCATATCCACCTTATCCATACTCCAAAACTGGGGATTAATTAGACTTACTGTCAGTTCCTTTTTCCCATAAGGAGAGATTGTCAAATTCTTTAAAACTTCAGAGTTGCGAATTTTTAAAGAATTCGACTTTAATTCAACTATACCATTATAGATAGTAAAAGCACTGTTATTGGTAATAATAAGCTTCACGTTTTGAGGAATAATTCCGGAAATCTGTAACTCTTTTTGATTTTTTAAAAATCCTGAGATCGGAAATAATTCCAAGGAAACATTTGCGGCGATCTCTCTCTGAACATCAGAGAATGAAACCATGATATTTCCCTCTTTACCTGAATCTTTTTTATAAGTTCCGGGAGGATATGGTGTTTCTGAGGAAATTCCTTTTGTCACTAGAGCAAGATGATTTGTATCCAACTTTGAAAAATAATCCAGACTGGAAGCCGTTGATGACCATGTAGGATCAATTGGTAGCCATCCAAACGGAGGAATATATACTTCAACCCAGGCATGCAAAGCATCGATATAACCGATATTATCTTTTGCATTATAAGCATATCCATCAATTTCTCGAGCAGGAATTCCACTACTTCGAGCCAAGGCGATATAAAGATCAGCAAACTCCATACAGACAGCTTGATCTTTTTTGGATAAAGCTTCTTTGGCTCCAAATCGATAAGGATTTTCAGTAAGTCTGGCATCGTTATATACAAGATTTTCGGTGACATATTTAAAGATAGATTTAGCTTTATCCGCTACTTTCTCCTGATCTTTGGTGATCTCATTGGCAATATTTTTGATCTCTGGATCATTTACCTCCCAGTAAGGTAGAGCTTTGGTATAGATAGCAAGATCTTTAGAAATATCAGATAGTTTTCCGGATTTACTTAAATCATTTTCCAGAAGCCAGACTTTGGCATATCCAGACACGACTACCTGGAATTTGGTGTTAGCTTCAAGTTCGTAATACCCCAAAATATTATCATCATTATCAAGTCGGGTGTTTATTGGAGATGGGTCAATAGTCTCTAAAAATACTTCTTGATTATTTTTGTCAGATGGAAAGGCAATTTCAGTATAGACTTTTTCGTTAGTAGGGTTATTGAGTTGATATCTTAGAGTAAAGTCAAAGCTTTGGTATTTTCCAAACGCCGCGTTTACGGAATTTTTGACTAAGTCCTCTTTCGCAAAAGTATACATATAATATTCACCTTCAGTAGTTTCTGTCTCTGGATTTGGCGAAACATAGCTTTTTTGACCGATTTTATTAGAAACTTTCAGAATTAGATTATATGAATTGAACTGATCTAAATTCGCCATCTTGGGAATGGTTACTTCATAAATTTGTCCTTTTTTCTCAGTAATGTCATCCGAAGTGTAACCTAAATTCCAGGTAAAAGAGGTCTGTGGAGCCACAACGAGAGCGTTAAAATCAAAATCAACAATCAGTTTTTTATCTTCTTTGGTTGTTGTGAAAGGAATATCTCTTCCACTGTCGGTTTTGGCCCAGATATTTTCAATATTTCCTAGCTCTAAAGTAATTTGATACTCAGGAACATAATGATCATTGGTGAGATTCTTTAGAGTTAGGTTTTGGTTAATCGAAGTTTTGCCGGCCTCGTTCACCAAATATTCAGTTTGACTGTCGATATCAAACACTTTATCTACTGCTGAAGTTACAATAGGAAAAAGGAAGTAAGAGATATTGAGAAAAAAGATAATAAAAAATGTGAAAATCTTTTTCATGGTTACAAGGATAACAAATCTTCGGAATAAATACTAATATCTAAGAACTAAATTCTAAACAAATCGCAAAAATCAAAACCACAATTACAAGCTTAAAATTGAAACATTTTAAGAATTTGAGTTAACCTTTGATATTTGAGTTTTGAGTTATAAGTTTTTGTAGATATTGACCGGTATAAGATTCTTTAGTATTCGCGATCTCTTCGGGTTTACCCATCGCAATAATTCTTCCTCCTTCATCTCCACCTTCTGGACCCAAATCAATTACGTAATCAGCATTTTTAATGACATCAAGATTGTGCTCGATAATAATTATTGTGTTACCATGAGCAACCAGTCGTTTCAAGACATTAAGAAGCTTTTCAATATCGGCAAAATGAAGACCGGTTGTGGGTTCATCAAGAAGATAAAGAGTTCTACCCGTTTGCTTTTTGGATAGTTCTGAAGCCAATTTCACACGTTGAGCTTCTCCACCGGAGAGCGTTGGAGCCGGTTGACCCAGGCGAATATATGATAATCCCACGTCAAAAAGAGTTTCCAGTTTCGATGCAATCCGAGGAATATTGGTAAAGAATTTCATTCCCTCTTCAACGGTCATATTTAAAATTTCAGAGATATTTTTATCTTTATAATGAATTTCGAGAGTATCACGGTTATATCTTTTACCATTACAAGCTTCACAGGTAACATATACATCAGGTAAAAACTGCATTTCAATTTTAATCATCCCTTCCCCTTCACAGTTTTCACATCGACCGCCTTTGACATTGAACGAAAATCTTCCCATCTGGTAGCCACGGGCGCGAGATTCCGGAGTATCAGTAAAAAGATCTCGAATATGATTAAAAACTCCAGTGTAAGTAGCCGGATTAGAGCGTGGTGTACGACCAATTGGAGACTGATCAATCAAAATAACTTTGTCGATAAACTCCATGCCTTTTATTTTTTTGTAAGAGCCGGGCTTAATATTTCCTTCTTTTAATTGTTCTTTGAGAGCGTAATATAGAGTATCATGAATTAAGGTCGATTTTCCGGATCCAGAAACACCGGTAATACAGATAAATTGGCCTAACGGAAAGGAAACCGTGAGATTCTTGAGATTGTGATCTGTAGCTCCAATAAGCTCTAAACTGTGAGTATTCTTTGATTTTTGATGGAGATTATTTTTAAGCAAAAATTCTTCTGAAACATAAGGTTTGATCTGTTTTTGGTTTGACAAATATTTTCCGGTAACTGAATTTTTATCGTTTTTAATATGCTCCGGAGTTCCCTGACTAACGATCTGTCCACCATGTTCTCCAGCCCCTGGTCCAAAATCAACTACATAATCAGCGCTTTCGATCATCTCGGCGTCATGTTCAACGACAATAACCGTGTTTCCGAGGTCTCGTAAACGTTTTAGCGTATTTATAAGTCGAGTGTTGTCTCTTTGATGTAGTCCAATTGTAGGTTCGTCCAGAATATACAAAACGCCAGTTAATCCGGAACCGATCTGTGAAGCAAGTCTGATTCTTTGCATCTCTCCTCCGGCTAAAGTATTGGCACTACGGCTTAAAGTCAGATAATCAAGGCCCACGTCAATTAAAAAC
The DNA here is from genome assembly GCA_001771135.1 of candidate division CPR3 bacterium GWF2_35_18. Taxonomy (GTDB): domain Bacteria; phylum Patescibacteriota; class CPR3; order CPR3; family GWF2-35-18; genus GWF2-35-18. Next base: position 32,879 of record MESW01000003.1, read on the forward strand.
TGCAAGCGAGCCATAGTTTCTTTTAGGATTGGTTTCGCAATGATCGTTTCTCTTTCTGATAGTAAGGAGTTATTGTTTTCGCTTAAATCAGACAACCATTTGTGCAGTTTTCTAATAGCATATTCGCTAATTTGAGCAATATTAATCTCATAAATTGTGACGCCTAGAGATTCTGGTTTCAGTCTTTTTCCTTGACAGGTAGGACAGGGATCAAGACGCATAAATTTTTCAATCTCTCCACGGATAAAATCAGAATCAGTCTGTTTATATCGTCTTTCTAAATTGGGAATAATGCCTTCAAAAGTCGTGGTATACTGCTTGATTTTATGAGTAGAGTCATCACCGAGAATGGTATAACTTTCGTCTCCAGTGCCATACAGAACTAGATTCAATTCTTTTTCAGAAAAGCGAATAACCGGTTTTTGGAGATCAATTTGGTGGGATTTTGCAACTTCTTCTAGGAGTCGAAACATCCAAGAATCATAAGAAAGCATGCGAGCATAAGGAATTATCGCTCCCTCTGCAATAGTTAAATTCGGCGCTAAAATCAGGCTTTTATCCACGTTCAAAGTAGTCCCAATACCAGTACAGGTCGGACAAGCTCCGTGTGGAGTATTAAAGGAAAAATTTCGCGGTTCAAGCTCTGGTAATGAAATATTACATTCTGGGCAAGCGAATCTTTCAGAAAAAAGATGATCTGCGGTTACTTTAGGAAAGGTAGGAACTTCAAACGAAGCGTCTTTAATTTCAGCGACGATAAGATTACTTTCCCCAAGTTTCAGTCCTTGCTCCGTAAGTTCAATAATTTTTTGCCGGAGAGTTTCCGGATTTTGGTTATTATCAAGAACGATTCGTCCAATTTCTACATCAATACTATGTTTATTAGTCTTTATTAAAACAAAATCTTCTTGAAGACTGCGAAATTCACCGTCAATTCGGACGTTAAAATATCCACGTTGACGTAGCGAGTCAAAAAGTTTGGAATATTCTCCTTTACGATCTTTAATAAGTGGAGCGAGAAAAATTAATCGTATCCCCCGTTTTTTCGCTAATTTGTCATTATTATCACCGATTTTAAAAATCTGATTTACAATTTGGGGAATAGTTTGATGACTGATTTCGCGGCCGCAATTCGGACAATGCGGGTGTCCAATGCGAGCATATAATACTCTTAAATAATCATAAATCTCGGTAATTGTTCCCACTGTGGAACGAGGATTGTGGCTTGTGGTCTTTTGAGTGATCGAGATTGCTGGAGAAAGTCCTTCAATGGAATCGACATCAGGTTTATCCATAACTCCCAAAAATTGACGGGCGTATGATGAAAGAGATTCGACATAACGGCGTTGACCCTCCGCATAGATCGTATCAATTGCCAAAGAAGACTTTCCGGAACCTGATAAACCGGTAAAAACCACGAGTTTATTACGTGGGATATCAACATTTATATTCTTGAGATTGTGTTGGCGAGCGCCGCGGATAATAATGTTTTGCATAATTACCAAATATAACCCGAAATTATTAGTATACAATATCTATATAACTTTTACAATAATAAATGTAATAAATAGATAATAATCATCAACTTTTGATGCAGATTGTAGGAAGATGAGTATATAACTGTCAAGAAAATGTAAGAGGTAAAAGAATGGAAATTAAAAGATGAGAAGATTGAAGTTAGAAATTAAGAGAAAGAAAAAAGGATCTGGAGTAAAAAAACTCAAGCTGACGGCGAAGCAGTCAGATCCTTTTAAATTGAAAAAAGCCGTTATGAAAGGCGGGGACGATTATAAAAACCAAATCGCCAGATAATAAAAAGCGATTGTGCTATAAATACGAACCCGCCGATTCCGGAAAGGTTGGATGATTCGAATATCGATTCGCCAGTGACCATGAAGATGAACGCGAATAGATATGCTACAAACCACCAGAGCCAGAACCAAAACTTATTATTTGGATTTTGAGCAAACATCTCTTCTCCTCTCTGAATTGAATCGTTTATTAGTGTTTATTAATGTCCTTTTAGGACAATGATAACTTCTTGAGAAAGAAAAAGGGAACGATGAAACCAAAGATATTGACGCTAACATGCAAGCATGTCAAGGTGAATAATTTTTGGGTCGTTCCCCCTTCTCTCTTTTTTTCTTCCTGCGAAGGCAGGTTCAGAACCTTCGTACAGATGCACGAAATTCTGGTTCTGAACCAACCCTCAATTGGGAGGGTGGGATTTGAACCCACAACCTGAGATTGTGAATCTCATGCTCAGCCGTTGAGCTTCCTCCCAAGTGGCGCTGCGTGGATTTGAACCACGGTTTCAGGATCATGAGTCCTGACGGCGTCCAGACTGCCTTACAGCGCCTAATGAAAACGAAAGTCTGTTTAGATACAGTAAAATCATAATTTCCGTCGAAACTTAGATTATGGATTCTCTGTACCTCCACGGTTCCATCGAGGTAAGCGCTAATCTTCCCGAGCTAGTAACTTCCAAGAAACGAATTCTTGGGAAACTCGAGACAGAATGCTTAACACCGTTTGGCTCCAGACTTTCATGATGTGCCTCATCACATCATCTGCGCGCCTGCTGCGAATTGAACGCAGTACCTTTTGCTCCGAGAGCGAACGCTCTACCAGATGAGCTACAGGCGCGATTATAAATCCTTTGGAATCTGAAGTATTAAAAATCAGCAAAGACAAAAGTCTTTGAACCCGACTAAAATTTACTCCATCAGATTCCTTTGGATGAGGGTTACCTCTTGCTGTTATCCTCGGGCGGGATATAACTCTATTAATGTAGAGCTTGAAAAAAACAATTCCAGATTCCCTTTTTGTGGGAACCTCCAGAGAACCTGGAATTGTTTGGTTTGCCGTGGGCGCCTTCAGTTCCCTTACGGCGGGGATGTCAGTTTTCCTTTAGGAGGAGTAAGGAAACACTGTTTTATTCTTCATCATCAATGACGAACGGGTGGCAATTGCCACAACGGTCGCAGAGGTTGGTCTCTGGATTTCTCAACACACGGTGCGGTGACAGAAAGTTCTTACAACCATACGTGGTGCAGCGACCCCAACGGCCGGTTTCCATTCGAGCAAAGATGTCCAGAACTCCTTTGACATAGGCTTGATCGTGATCCAGTAGAGCAGCTTGACGTTGGAACTCAGCAGTAGCGCTTGCCAGATCGAGGTCGTCAGGACAACACTCTACAACCGTGTCAGGGGCTGGTTTTTGCCAGTTTTTGAAGCCGTTGGCTTTCGTGGTCAGATGCTTCAAAGCATACGGCAATAACACTGGAACCCATTGTTCAGGTTTGAGCTGTTGTAGGATCACATCGGCTCGACTAGGGACGCTTTTCGGATCAGCCTTTTCCAGCAAGGCTTCCAATTCGTGAATCAAATCAGTAATCACAGGTTATACTCCTAAGTTGAATGTTCCCGGGCGTGGCGCCTCGAGAGGAGGGCCGACACACACCGGGTGGATTGATGGAACAAAATGTTCGGTGTGCAAAACTTTATGTTGTCGGTAACCTCCTATTGATCAAAATCGTAACCGGGAAATTCGGCGGAGTTCAACACTTTAACCCCATGATACATGCGTCCAAGCTCCATGAAACCGATCTGCAAGGGTTCTAGAGAACCTAATCCAGGTTTCAGCGCGTACTGCCAATCGCAGACTGAGGGAAAACGTACTGCTCCATGCCACATACATGGACTCCACGCTGAAAGCTGTGGACAAGTGATGTCAGGTTCGGCTTTTGGGCAGAAAGAGCAACCCAACTGGTGCCAGCGGAGAGCATAAGCCTGGTAGAGGTCTTTGTCAGAGGGGTTGTTCACCCATAACATTACCATCGGCCAAGTAATTACGCCGCTGGAAAAGCCAGGGATGGCTTTCACGACTTTGAGCAGTTCTGGGGTTGTAACCTGATCGAACCAACGTGGATCGACAAATTGAGCTGCTCGCAGATCAAAGCCCAGAAGCGGTTCATGGTTGATAATAAGGAGTTGACTCACGGATACCTCCTATTAATTTACCACGGCAAGAACCGGAATGGATTGCTGAAGGGTGATCAAATACTGGCGACCGGTATTGGTAATGCGAACAATACGGTTTTCGTCGATAGTGATATAGCCAGCATTTTTCAGGTAACCCAGATTCGTGGATTTGTTAATGACACGTTGACGAACCTGAATACCTTCTTCTCCTGCAGTTTGAAGGTTTTCCAGAATCTTGCCAATGGGGGTAGAGCAGATAATGTACATGGTTCTCCTTAGAACGAAAATAAGCTGATTGTTATTGGAGTCTATTACGACTTTTTGAAGGACTTGGAGACGTCAATCGGTTCTCCGAATGACGTTATGAAATAGGACAGAAAAGTTCCACGGTCTCCTCCTTTCGAATTGACCCGCGATTGGGGAAAGCGGGTTAAAAATGATCATATCGGCTTTTTAGCCGGGATGATTACAAGTGATAAATTATGAGGTGCAAAAAATATTAGGTAGTTCTTCGACTACGTTCAGAAACTAAATATTTGCTGAGTGCAATCGAAGCATTACCTATAAATCCGCCTTCGGCGAGATTGATAAACTCTAAGTTCATTCTTTACTAAGATTTCATCAAAAGAAAAAGCAGGGCTAGTAATAAGTATGAGAATTATATATGAAAAATAATAAATTCGCTATTTTTACTAGCCCTTTTTGTCTCTCTCTTTCTCTTTGTGGTAAAAAACCACAGATAATTGCGTGTACGCATCAACCTGACGGTCGGTGCGTACGTGGTGGAGACAGATTCCCCTAATCCCCCTTTTGATCCTCCTGGAATTGAGCAACAACTTTTGGTTCGAATTCAACGCCTACGTCCAAGCCGCCAGCATAGTACTTACGGGCGCGTGCCAGATCGCCTTGATTCAAAGCAAGGTTTACAAAGAACGGGATATACAAGCACATGGCTTGCATGTTCAACTTTTCCCATTCCTCGCCTTTGCCCTTGCGAGCTTTTTTCTTCCGTACATCCTTGAGATTTTCCGCATTTACCTCAGTAGGATTTGCCTCAAAATCGGCAATAGCTTGACGTAAAACTTCCAAACTATATTCAGGTGATGCTGTCGGGATGGAACTTGATACTTTTGGTGTCAAGGATTGGCGTGGAGCTGCAGGAGGTTCAACCAAGTGTGAGCGATATGGTTGATCGTAAGATTGAATCGGCGTCCGAGTTGGCGTGCGTACCTGTTGATACTGATCTTGATGATTTGGTTCAGGATCGAAGCAACGTTGTCCTTTTGGTGGTTGACCAACAAGCGTTGCAGAAACAACCTGTTTTTGACCAAACTTTTTGGGGTTTGGACCAATAGTAACGTTATCAAGATACAATTCACGCAAGTTAGCTCCATACTCTGGTTGGTTTGTTAACGCAGTTACGTGAAAATACAAGCCATCTTGAAAATCCGGATGTTCAATAAAACCAAACCCTTTTCCCGGAAAGAAAACATATATCCTATACATAGTCTGTCTCCAAATGTGTAATGTGTGATATTCATGTGGCTAAATTTTAACGATGGGTCATTAAACGACCTGAAAAGATAAGAATTCTAAAGGTTGTTTGAGATAGGAATCCTCCTTGAATTTGAACTTGTTCTCCAGTCAGCTTTTGCCGAGCGGAGTTTGGTAAAACCTTTTCCACTTTTGTGGTCAAGGGAAGAGAAAACAGGAAAAAAGTTATTAATTCCTATCCTCTATTCCCTTGAACACTAGATTTAAGGTGCTAGTTATATATAAAGGTAAATCTTCGACTACGTTCATATGATAATTAATTGCTGAGTGCAATCGAAGCATTACCTATTTTTAAAAAGAGACGGAGGCAGAAAGCTAAAAACACGATAATAAAAATATTTGTGTTTTGGAAGCTTTCTGCCTCAGATTGTCTCTCTCTTTTCTTTTTCCAGCATAAGCTGGAGATGATTGCTTCAGAAGGAGTGCGATGCACCCCTCCTGAAATAGATTTTAGTGGAATCTGCATCCATAATCGCCGTTGTGCATTTGACGACGCAGGTTGATATGTCCACCTTTTTGGACCAAACCCAGGTATAGGACTGGGATACGAAAATCTCCGTCTGAGGGGATTACTTCTTCGTAATCACGTTTATCCTCTTGGAGTATTACCGCTCCCTGTAATCCTTTGACCCGGATTCGGTAGAACGTCCACGCTATCCAGTAGAACTCTCGAGTTACCTCGGCGAGCCAGTGGATTTTGTGAACTAATTCCTCGATACGTGTGGGGTGCATCATACCCGTTCTCCTTTCGAAAAGATTTTGTGCTGCAATGTGAGCTCTTTGTTATACGGGTGATGATGTAGAAGTGATTAACTACAGCGCTGCTCTTTTAAAAGCAGGTAGCGCATGATCGCGCCATGGTAGCAAACAAGAGGGCAGTGTGTGCAGCCGATCTCATCCCATGGCCAATTGCCATCGTCCAAATTAATCTGGTAATCAGATATTCCTACGATTTCAACCAAATGGACACCCCAAACATCCAAGAGAACTGCGAAATCAGGATGCAGAGATGAACCAAATTGGTTGATGATGTAACTCATGCTGGCTGCGATTTGCATAGGAAGAGCCTCTTTAAACAGTTCCGGGTCCACGAAAAATTGCACTCCATTGATGCGGAGCATGACCGTGGGTGGTTGTGGATTTGCGCTCATGGCTGTACCTGTCTTACTCGAAGACCAGTGTCCCGATCCCACAGATTGGGCGGATTGTGAACAATCTGCCAGAGATCAACCATATTAGCTCCTGCGAGAACTTGAGCTTTTAGTGCATCTGCTGATATTTTTTCCAGTGAAGCAGCACGAGCGATGAATTCATCAAACAGGGTGGATACGTCTTCTTCTCTACTTGCTTCAGCACCCCAGCCTTGTTCTTCAGTGATTCGGGTGACATCATAGATGATTCGGTTAAGTGAATAAGCCATGCCGGCCTTTTCATCTTTGACATCCTGGGTGAGTTTTGCCAGTTGACGAATGATTTGCAGCAGCAAATTAGCCTGGTAGACAAAGTCCTTTCGGTCAAAACCACCGTATTCCTTGACCGGGAAAAACATCTGCCCAATGCCCAATCCGCTCCAGTTTAGGAGGAACCCATCCCAATACCTTTCCAATCCTGTACCAGGAGTCTTCCCACCAGGTTCGCCAGGAGATGAAATCTTAGTCTGACCGAAATCAGTCGGGCTAGCGATAGAGATGAACAGCATCCCTTCGGGCGCGGTGACTTTGACAAAGATGATCTGTTTGCGATACCAGATCATGACGTCATGGGTGCGATTCCACTCGCCGATGAAAAAGGCCTTGACGACCGGAAATAGGCACCACAACAGTGAGATAGCCATTCCAGCCAGGATACCCAGAAGCAATGGTTGCCAGACGACATTGATGTAACCAGATAGCAACCATTCTGTTAAGGTTCCATTCATCAGAGCATTGTAGGCAGGGAGCAAGGTTAGTCCCACTGCGACTATTAAGCCTCCGGTGAAGCCCAGAAAAAGAACCCAATACGCCTGACGGAGACCTTTACCGATGGCTTTGAACATGTCTTCGATGACGATAGTAATGTCTTCGAATATGACGATCTGGCATCTATCATCTTTCTCGAACCACCACTGGATAGGGTTTTCGTACATGGTGTCCATCCAGCGGAATACCGGACTGAAGATCGCGACCGTGAAGACATAGAAACGGCGGATGGCCATGAATGATGTTCGGACGACCTCCTTCAAAAAATTGACCAACCGAGTTGGACCAATGAAGAACAGGATCAACATTGGTGATGAGATGATGAGAAGGGCCAAAAGCCCCCATAATAACCAACCTTTGGTTGTAAAAACCAGAAGAGTGGCGCCGGCGAGGAGATAGAGAATCCAGGCGGCTAGGATAGATCGGAAATCAAGTTTGAAAATACTCATGGGGTCTCCTTTCAACAAGATACTCCTTTCGAAATTGGTGGAGAGGGCCATTTGGCGCACTCCATGGAAAAACAACCCGCATTTTACGGGGACCAAACAGAATTAAGCTGCACATCGTGCAGGTTAAAAAAGAAATATTTAGTTTTAATGTACTTATAATTTTCTCTTCTAATTTCTAGAATTAAAGATTATTAATCCCAGGAATCAGAAGAGAGGGTGGGTGACGATACAGTAATGTATGTCATGAAGGCAGCCACCCTCGTCTCTCTCCTGATGTTTGTATCACCGCGCGTAAGCAGGGTGAAGATTGATGTTACTTGATTTCTTGGACTTCGGCTTCCACGACTTCTTCTTCATAGCCAAGAGGCTCAGAATCAGATTGTTGGACACCGATGTCGGCGCGAGCTAAATCCAGAAACCATTGGGATCCAAAATACAAGACGATCACGTCGTCAAAGGGTCCAAAGAAGATATCCACTGGTACGATCACGTAAAGAATCGTGCCTATGAAGATCAGTTTGTGCCGAAAGAGCACCTTGGGGTGACGAAAGAGCATCCAGACCTCTTTCGCATTGGCGACAATGTCGGCAATAAGATCCTTACGATTCTGTTCAGGCAGGCGACGGAGTCGCGCTCGTCCGGACGGAGAAGGTTGTGGATTTGCAGGAGGTGTTTTCTTCATGGTTGTACCGTGACCAATTCCGTGCGGATGTAGCAGGTCTGCCCTTCGGCGGTCGTAATCTGGTAAAGAGCATTGGAGCCATTCCAGGAGACCGGGGCGGTTGCTTCTCCGATTATGATGATCACATCGCCAGTTGAAAGCTTGATGATCGAGGTCTGCCAGGTGCTTTCGTTCAAATCAGTATGGCAGTTGACGCCGTCATCATCCTGGAAGGTCACAGTGCCTTGGCGGTTCGCCGGAGTTGCAGTTGGAGCAGGTGTTGGAGTGTTTTGCGGAACTGCAGTTGCCTGGTTCATCACAACCTGGGTCGGATTGGCAGTTGGTATAGTCGGACGGTCAATGCTCAGAATCAGTTCAATCCGGATGTAGCAGATTTGGCCGGTTTGATTAACCTTGACCCTGTACAGGTTGTTGGAGCTATTCTGCCAGGAAACAGGGGCTGTTCCGAATCCAATTACTTCGAGTTCTGTCCCATTTGGCAGAGAGATGATCTGGCTGGGTGTTGACCAAGTTGCTTCATCAGTGTTCAAATGGCATTGAACAGATCCAGAGCCATCGGTGGCGGCGACTTTTAGCCATTTCGCGGTGTTCCAGGGAGTAACCGTAGCCGCAACGCGAACCGGGTCGATACTTCCGCCTAAAGTAATGGTCCTGCATAAACCGCAAAAACAAGCAACACAGATTATGGGAATGAGCAGGATCCAAAGCCAGGGGCGGCGTTTGCGATTTTGAGCGATTGAGGAAGTTGAAGTTGTCATAGCAATCTCCTATTGCTGAATATTTTGCACTTGCACAAGCTCCTGCCGGAGGTAGCAAGTTTGATTTTGGCCATCAAGTCTGACGAGGTATACATCTTTTGATCCATTCCAGATAGTGGGTGCAATATCTTCACCCAAAATCGTTACCGTCGTTCCAACATTCAACCTGACGATTGTGTTCGGATCAGTCCAGGTTTCATATGCCAGAGTGAGGTGGCATTGTACCGATCCGGAAGGATCATTGTAGGTGATGGTTCCCACAGTAATTACTACTGGGGTTGTGGTATCAGGAATAGCTGGAGTGACATTTTCTCCTTTTGATACCATTGGTAGAAAAACATAATTATAGTTGCCCAGACGCGCCGGGATAAAATCACCGTAGTACTCCGAGGTATCTGGGTTTACGTTTTGAGGTGTCGAAGACAGCGCCTGTAAACCAATCCAGGCAACGAACACCAACAAAATGCCGATGATAAGATGCGGAATTCCAATTCTTGAAATCTTCATGCCTTTAACCTCCGATAGAGCCTCCTGATTGGATGATGCTGGGGGGAATTTTTCCGCCCAGTTTGATTTAAAGACCGATTTTGGTCTTTAACGATAACAAGAATAAAAAAAGGGATAATAGCAAATCCGTCAGCATAAGCTGGCGGATTAATAGGTTGGATCAGGAAGATCCGTTTGATCCGTACAGCTTGGAAGGCGAAGTTTTACCATCCTTGAGTTGATCATATGCAGATTCAGGAGTGATTCCAGCTTCAACTAACTTTTCCGCGACTTTACGGGTGAAGCTTTTTCCGCCTTCGGTAACCAGGCGCTCCGAAACTGCGAGCATAGCTACGACAGGATTATCAGTAGCAACTTGAACTAGCTCTGACGGCTCAATGCTCATCATTCTCAACGCCTTAAGCATCGTTGGAATAACATCATCTTTACCCTGTAGTGCTTGGGCCGCTTGAAGAAGTTGATCTACCGGCGAGATGGTTCCCACTCTTTGCTGGATTAAAACGAAAGCTCGTTGACGTGAGTCTGGTTGTAAAGAAGCAAAAAGCTGCTCCAGAACTTGTTCAGGAACTGGGATTCCGGCCGTGCGCCACATAGCGAAGGTTGCCGCAGCTTTGTTAGGAACCGAACGTAGTTTCGCACCGGCTTCGGTAGCGATGAGACGATAGGCTTCTTCAACTTCACGATGAGCCCATTCTTCATCCTCGACTTTCCAGGCCGTTCTGATGGCTCCTTCTTCAAAAGGAATCGTGAGCAAAAACTGACGCAGATAAGCGAGGATTGCTTTGTGGGCATCAAATCCCTTTTCGCCGGCAGCAGCACGTTCCATTCTAACCGCAAAGTCAGTATGAATTTGCAGTCGATCAGGAGATAGCATATCTTCTAACTCGCGAGTACCGGTTTCGGTCATGTCAATCCACGGACGCGGGGTGGTCGGATTCTTCTCCGTGTAATGCATGATCAGAGAAGTTGCAGTTGGTTTCCCGATTTCATGGGCCACAGTGCCCGATGAAGTTTTCTCACCTTCGTAAAGGCTTGTTACAATCGGTGTCAAGGAACCACCTCCTGGCACTGAGCCGAAGAAGAGATAGTTATTGACAACCCAACTCAAAGCACCGGTCGGAATACCTGATCCTGCGAAGCCCTCACCGGCGATAGATTTGATTTGTCCCAATCCTTTAACAAGGCCAATGGCCGAGTCCAGGAAATAGAACACATCATAGCCTTCCGTAACGAAAGTCTGGGCGACCGATCTTGACAGTTCAGCGTTGAGAAGAATTGTAGCTGGTGTTGCTCCAGTGAAGAAGAACGTATTAAGATGTGGATATTTAGCCAAACCAGCCGCCATTTTCCGGGCATCCCCTACTCTTTCACCAACGCTTAGGCAAATGATCACCGTGTTGTCTTTTTTGAGACCCAGTTCTTGATCGGTACAAGCCAAGACAGCATCGAGATAGGCACGCGCCGTCCAGGTTTTACCTGATTTCGATGGACCAAGGATTAGGCTGAGAGCACCGATACCGAAAGGCGCTTTGGCGCGGAGAATCTTCATGGTCACATTGCCATTGACTGTTGACTCAAGCTCTCTGACCGAGTGCGCCAGCTTGCGTTGGCCGACGAGATGCTTCATGAAACTGGGTCTCATAGTTTTCTGAACACGTCCATTAACTGCCAGGATGACAATCAGGTTTCCTTGCAAGGTATACTTCACGATGTCACCCATACGAATATCCCATGTTTCAAGGACTTTGGTATCTAATATAGGAACTCTTCGCATGAATTCTTTCTTGTCTTCAGTCGTGAGTAGAAGCTCGCCTGCAGGAACCAGAAGATACGTGTTTTTTTCTACGAAACAGAAACGTTCAACAGCCAAGATCCTACCAGAAGCTGGATCAATCCAGACTACTTCGTTGACACTGAGTCCCCAACGAGTAACTTCCGCGTCGGAGAGAGGAATTCCAGACTTCGCCGTTCGTTCTTTGAGAGCAAGAACTTCAGCTTTTTTTTGATCATCAGGCTTGTCGGAGATATGAATTTCGTCTTCCTGAATAAGATAATTTCCATTCATCTGCGGAGTGATAGCATAGAATGGATTTTGACGCGCATGGTAATTCGCGTCATGAATTGAAAAAACAAAACGTTTCTCCATTTTCACCTTTCCTTTCTTGAAAAAATCCGCAACCGCTTCGGAGTAAAGGGATTGCTTCTGAAATACAAATTAACCCGATTAACCGGGATAATTAACAAAGTATTGTTCTTTCAAATTTAAATTTGAAAAGAAGATTTTCTAAGCAATAACTTAGAAAGATTCATTTTTTAGGTGCAAAAGAGTTTTTTAAAAGTATTTTTTAGATAACTCTTTGTTTACGCTCAGAGATTGAAGCTGAAAGCAAACAAAGTATTATCTAAGTTATAAAGTGAGAGAGGATAGTCCTAAATGAGAGGTTTCAAGGCGGATGCCAAGAAAAATTCATAAAGGACTATCCTTATGGTGTAGTCTCGTTGTTCTCCTCTCCCACTGTTTGAAAGGTGATCATGTTCGGATTATCCGATACAGTCACCCATTGACCAATTATAGTGTAGTTCGTTGTGTTTTTGATAATCAAATCCATACCGCCACTAGCTCCAGCATGAGATTCACCACCGGTGCAGTTAATTGCCACCGTAAAAAATGATGAGCCACCGCTATGAGCTGGTGAGTTCAGGATTTGAAGACCTGGAGTATGTTGTGCCCAGGAATCAATGAAAGTGGCGTTGGCACAAAGTCCACCGGCGTTGATACCTGCCGCGTAAACATAACCTGACCAACCCGTCTCATTGACAGAAGCGCAAAAACTCCATTGTTGGCCAGCGGCGATTCGAACGGTTGAAACGTTATGAGTGTAAATCATGAAGTTTCCCGACTGACCATCGTGCGGAATGTTTCCAGATCGAATATCCACACTGATGATTTCGCCCGAAGCGGTGCCAGTTGATGGCAGAGAGGATCTCTGCGTATCCAAACTTCGATAGAGATCATTGGGCAGAAGCCCAAAGAAGTTCATAACTGACGCAAAAGTGCGTAGAGTATCACCGTCGAGATTGGTATCTCCAAAGGTGAGACCGGATACAATGCGTGAGTTATAAACCTCAGACAGATTGACCATCGCATCAACATCGGCGATAAGTTGAACTCGATAGCTTTCGCTTTGATTCCAACCTCGCAGTTCTTGAATGCGTTGTTCAACAGAATGGTCTGACCGGTAACCGATAGCGTAAACATACCAGGCTGTAGCATGCCAGCGAACGCGATCATTCCAGAAGTTACAGGTCATGAGAACCGGATCACCGGAGGGAATAAGGCCTTTTTCGCAGACTAGCTTTGCGGTTGAGGCGATAAATCCACCCGGAAGTTCACCAGTCGAAGCATGTCCTGTATAACCTGTATAACCATCGTAGATGTGACCATCGGTCACATTGTTTTCTTTCCAATGGTTAAGAAGCCAGGTTTGGGCTGCAACTTCCACGGCACAGTTAACATTCGGGTTTGAGCATGCCGCAGTTTTTGCGTCGTAAGCGGCAGAACGACCCTCATGTTGATCAAGTATAATGTACACACCTGGATCTCCAGCAGATGCTTCAATAGTGTTACTAATCCAGAGACTAGCTTCGATGGAACCAGCGACATCCACAGGGTTTAAACCTTGAGCCGTTAATTGCTCTTCTTGAGCCTCCGTGAGGACAGGGTATCCGGACATGTCAATGTCCAGTAGCTCAGATACCGCTGTATCCCAAGTCCGGGGGATCATGGACTGCACTTGCCAAGCCGCCACTAGGGCAGCAAAGAAAATACAGCCCATGATTATCACCCCGCAGACCAGGAAAAAGGCAAAACGGCCTAGACGTTTTTCGAAGAACTTTCTCGACCGTTTTTTGCTCATGTAGGCCTCCCTTGTTAGTTTGGCACACCGAGCAAGTCCAACAGACTGCGTTCGAGATGAGGATTGAACCAACCGCGCCATCCTGGAGGTGGACCCATTCTTTTCTTTGCTTCTTCAGGACCTTCTACCCCATCCAACTGTTGTTCCATTGATTCATAACCAGAAGGGGGTTTTACTTCCCAAAGATTTGAGAGGGTTACATTTGGAGGGTAAAACACTTCGGCCAGCCGGTGCTTGCGATTCGGTTCATTACTGAAGACTAAGGCAACAGGGAAATCGTTTAAGATTGCCTGACCAAAGTTCTCCACGATGCTGGCGAAGCTGTGGAATATACCGAAGAAACCGGTATTGTACTTCCGACAGGTGTTCATCACGATACTGAAGGATCGGCGAAAGTTTTTTGTTACCACTGGAGCTTGATCTCCAATGACGGAATCTCGCTCAGCTTCTGACGCCGCAACCATATCGTCCACGATGACAACCATCTCTTCACCTAAATCGCAGGCCAGCTTTCCGACTGCTGGAATCGTGATTTCCTGAATTAGTCTCAGGTATTCCAGATAGACAAACTGATTTCCCGATTCTCTGCGAATCACCCAAGGAAAGCCTAAAATCCGACCATTCTTTTTGATTTGCTGCACCAATATTTCGGTGCTGGCCATAACTTCTTTCCGAAGCTGAACTGCCATTTGATTGAACTGCTCAGGGCTTTCGGGATTACCGAAGGTGTAGATCGGTGCTTGGCCTCCAAGCTTAATCGCCAACTCGCTGGTCCACGGTTCTTGGGTATCTGAAACATGCAGAACGATAACGTTCCTCGTTCGCATGTAGGCTGATATGACTGCCATTACCGTTTTCCCCGAACCTGATGGGCCTAAGAATAACGCCGATGGGGTTTTGTCCCATGAGACGAGACGATGAGTTACCGGATGACGACCGAGTGGCCAGGCTCCGCCAGAAACGCCCACAGCTTCGGTGCTGTCCGCAACGACCTTGAGCATTTCACTCCACTTCCGGACGGCGAAGCGTTTTGCTTGATAAGCAGTTACAGGAGTCGCCATTAGATTGAGGAACCAATCCCAGACCTTTCCCGTCATTCGGAAGAACCGATTGTTTGAGTATTGACGTTGAATAGGAGTGGTTCCAATCTTCCAAGGCGATCCAGGAATCATACTATACAGTGTTCTGCGAAGATAATCCGGATCTTGGTTTTCGACACCCATCACGCGTTCGTGGCGAGAAGGCAGACTATTTTCTGTCTGAGTTAGATCTATTTCCGTACCTGCCGCCATGACCAAAACCGATGTCCAGATTTCCGGACTAGAGAGGTTCTCTTGCTCGATACAAACATGAACATCGAGAGAGAAAAGCACCTCCCATTCCTCTTTTGTCGCCGGATACACTCGCCAAAGGGCAACGTGTTTGTCGCCATGAGTATAATCGGCTTCATGAAAACGAAGATCTGGCAAAGCTCCGAGAATTGGCTTTGGCATGGGATTGTCACCATGGGTTGTTGACCCTGAAGTGAGGAATGCATATGCCAGATTTGCCCATTGTGATGGGTTTAAAGGTGTAGCTCCCGCTAATGCGGTAGTCGCCATTTTGGGATTGAAACAGTGATTAGCCAGTCCGGTCATGACAAGCATTCGTCCACGATCATTTGCACCAGCCGCATAATACCGTTCTAGCTCCTGGTGAAGATTTACCCAGAGAGCATTTCCTGGCATCTGCCGTGTGGCGGTTGTGATTAACTGATGAAACGCTCTATTGTCGTGTGGAACACTCATTGAAATCATTTTCCACCACATTGGATTGACTCCGCGACCAGATGGATCGAGTAAATGGTCAGCAAGCATCGGTGGCGTTTGATGAACACCAACGACCATTGATCGACCATCATTTACCGAATTTGAATCAATCGGTATCAGAATGGCAACAGGACCATTAACACCTACCGGAGTATAAGACTGCACTTTAAAGCCATAAAGCGCTTCCGCTTCAGCCACAAGATCTTCAATGGGCATTGGCGCGAACGGCATGCTAGCGTGTAGAATTTGGGTCAAAGCCGGGTGGCCGCGACCTTTGATCGTTATTGTGGCTGGAACTGGTCCTTGCGCAGTAACGTGGCGTTTTCCTTCTCGACCTGGAATTTGAGATTTACCGATGGTTTGGCCAATCACAACAGTTTCCAGACCTAAACGTAGAGAAGCTTTGAAGAAAGGAGTGTCGCTTTTGATAGTAAGCAATCCAGCTTGACGAAGTTCAAAATGATTATATCCGTTCGGACTCATTACCCGAACATCTGCCAACACCGATGGTGGTGGCAATTGAAAGAGGGAGGGTAAGTTTGTATTTTTCATGCCTTTCTCCTTGCGGAATGGGACCGGGGGCGGAACAGCGCCCGGCTATTACAAAACTCGCTTTTGTAAGCGAGATAACCAACATATTTATTTTTATTTGCTTTTTTAAATGTGCCTGTCTCTTCCTCCTTTTAGACTCTTTGATTAATAAGAATTATTTCCAGAATACAAAGAATCAAAAGGAGAGAGAGGAATGATCCGTACAACGAGTGTTGTGCGTCCGTTATACGGATCATTCTTTATTGTAGTCTCGTTGTTCCTCTCTTTCTACTGAGGTTTAGGGTTTTCGAGTTTGTGCTTCACGGAGAAGCGAATAAAGGCGATCAGTCGCCAGCATCCAACTCCGATCAGATACAAGCCGAAGATACCCATTTCGATGAGAATCAACTGAATCAAGCCGATCCGGAAGATCATGGGTCCAATGATCCAGCTGAAAACGATAACAAAAGCCAGGGTGATGATGACCAGGATGGTCAACACCGTGGGCTTCTCACCTTGATTTGTAAGGAGATACATCAGTTTTTTCATGATTCTTCTCCTGAAGTGTGTGTCTCTACATAATGAACAACAGCTTCTTCGGCAATAGAACCAGCAATCGGAGCAGCTTCTGGTGCACCCAAAGCAGTTGCGGCGGTAGCTCCAGCTATATATCCGATTTCTCCAAGGAGTTCTCCATTTACGTTTCGTTGCTCGACTTTCGTAGGAACGCCGTTGACCGATACATCGTCACCAGAAATTTCCGGATAAACCTGGCTTCCAGCTCGCGCATAAACAGTGCCATCAGGACCAACAATATCCTCTGAAGCAAAGTAACGCTCTTCAGGTGCTGGAGTATTTTCCGGTAGGACGTTTGGATCAGCGTTAGGAAGAGTTTCTTTTCCAGTTTGAGAGTCATCACCGTCTGTAGGAATTCCAGTCGTTGGAGCAGGAGTGATGATGGGTTTACCATCGCTACCGTCGTTTACCGGTCGGAATTCTCCTTCGACGATCTCTGACTCAGAGGTGCTTGGAGATGGAGTCTTTCCATTACCGCCATGACCACCATTACCACCGCCATTGGTTTGACCAGTTGGAAGCTGACGCTGACCTGGCTTAGGCGCTGGGGCGTTGGGATTACTGACTTTGATATCAGGATCTTTATCCTTATGACGGGATAAAATCCATGTCTGGAAACCTTCCCAAAGCGTTTCCGCTTTGTCGTCCCACCAGCTATGGTCATGTCCATCTTCATCTTCGGGCAGCATGGATTTGATGACCGTGAGTCCGGCGATGATCGGGAAGATCAGTAAAGCTCCCATAAGGAAGGCATAAGTGGAACCTGGCTGGTTCATGTTTGCAGCAAGCAACTGCATCATGAGACCCCAACTCAAGTCCATAAGAAGAAAGAGACCAAAGGCAGTAAACCAAGCCATGATTGGTTTCAGGCTTTTACGGAAAATCGCCATTGGGATGAGGATAATCGGCGCAATTGCGAGGAGGATCTCGTACGCCAGATGGCCTGCGAGATAGCCGTACGTTAGTGGAATGCCCACGAACGACATGAAGTCGACGCTCGTGTTGAGGCTGAGCCAGTCAACCGTGAATCCCATTGCCCTCCGGGCAAGATCAGGGCCGATGCCGAATACTTGCCATAGCAATTTGCCGATTTCATCCGCCATGGTATAGGTGACAAATGGTGCCGGTAGGACAAACATCATCTCTAGCCAAAACCAGTGCCGTTTAGCAATCGCTTCGGGAACATTTTCCCTTTTTACCGCCGACACAATTACATTCAGGCAGAAAATCAGGAATAGTCCTAGACCAATTGCAAGCATTCCCCATACCAAGACAGGATTGGAGTCAAAGATTTGCTGGATACTACTGACATTGATCCAAGCTTTGTTCTCAAAATCAATGACTCCATTGACGAATGTTTCGACTTGATCAATTAATTCGCCGGCAGCGCTGCACCCGGTCAACAGAGTTGACAGGAGCACGACGCCGGACAGGCGCAGCACGAGTTTAGTTTTTTTCATAGTCGTGCTCCTTAGCGTTACTGGTTGAGGTTGATGCCGTTGCTGGCGAGACTGATCAACCAGTTAATCAAGGCGATAGCTGCGTTGATAATCGTCATGATGAGGCCGGCTCCGTTGACCGCCAGATTGATGAGGTCGGTGAGCATGAAGATGCCGAAACCGATCCAGCCAATAGTTACAGCCACGTTTTTGAGGTGGCTATTGGCTCCGGACTTGATTTTGTCATCTGACGACATCTTGGCCTGGATGGTGTACCAGAGGGCTGCAACTAAGCAGATAAGTGCCGTAAGAACGCCCAAGATGGCACCACCATAGAGCATTGCCTGAAATGCAGCAGGTGCTGTATTGATAGTCATAGCGGAATTCTCCTTTCGAGATAGTCTTGAACATAGTTTTTAGTTGATCTTACTTGATATCAGGACAAACTTAATCTTAGATTTGGTTCGGATGCCTCCTTAATCTGAATAGGCGGAGGGGCTTTTTGGCGCCTCCATAGTTTTATCGGCCTATGGCCGGATTGAACGAGTTAGGTTTGAAATGTGCTATTTAATTTATTAATTCCCCTAAATCTAATTTTTTAAAAATGATAAAAAATTAATTTCAGATAATTAATTACGCGAAAAAACGGCACTTTAGGTGTCGTTTCTCTCGATTAATATTAAATTTTATCTCTCTCAAAAAGGGGTAAATAATAGTAAAGTTGTTGGGGATTAACGTTTACTATTAAAATTTTCTATTACTTTCTGCTTTAAGCAAACAAATGACTTTGTTTTCTTAAGGTAAAAAGAGTGTCTTGGGTGGTAAAAAAGATATAGATGAAGCGAATAATTGCTAGATGTATATGTTTTTTCAAGACACTTCCTGAAAGGGAGTCGCCTGACGGCGGACTTCAAGCCAAGCGGCTCCCTTTTTTGGAATTGTGTGGAGCGCGCAGGCGGATGGCAGTTAGCCTATGAAATTTGGATCAAGGGTACGAATACCCAAGACCTCAGGTATGTTTGTTAAACATGTGGTTGAAGGTTTTTCTCCTTGAACGAAAAGTGAATCAGACGGCGACAGGGGTCGGCGCAGGGAAGATCTGCCGGAAATCGGCAATCATTTCGGCCGTCATGTTGATGCCAGCGAGATGTTCATCGGTCATCGTGATGATCTCTTCCAGCGTGCGGCCGGTTGCGTCCAGGTGGACACCGGTGCCATTGCTGAAGAACAGGCTGGGCTTCAGGTCGGTCATCGCGTAAAAGTTCTCGCTGAGCTTGATCAGATCAGCCTTAGCATCTTTGGCCATCTGGGCGACAGCTTTCGGACTGTAGAATCCCCGCTCGGGATTCTCCTGATTCCGATATTGCGCACGGTGGGCCTTGAGGACCCGACCGAAGGTGGCTGACAGACTCATGGAGCGATCGCGGAAATCTGGGTCAACGAACCGAACCAGTGCCTTGAAGATGGGATTCGCCATCAGGACGCCCAGTTCCTTCTGGCCGGCTTCCGCCTGATCGAGAGCCCAATTCCACTGACAATCGCTGAACATGTTCCAGAGACGTTGGACATTGTTGCAGAAGATGCGGACTTCATCGGCGACCACGTCTAGGAATGCTTCATCGGCGAATTTCAAAACGTCCTGGAGGCGGCGTTGCTCGCCATTGGCTTCGCCAAACTGTTCTTCGAAATCGGCGCTGAACAGGCCTGTCTGGTTTGGATCGGTAACGATGGCGCGGTGAATGCCGAACAAAGTGCGCATTTTGCCGGCGGCATTTTCAAAGTCTGAACGAACGGTCTTGAGGGTCAAATTTACAGACATGAGTTTTTCTCCTAGAGGAAAATGAACGTGAATGGGTGAAATTTTGGAAGGTTAAACTGACAATTTTGATGCTCTACTAAACTGAAAGTGATTTTTCGATACAGCCTCCTTTGCTAATCGAAACGATTGTGATTTTCCACGTGCTTACGCAGGTGGATTTAATAAAATTTCCTTTACCCTTTTGGGCTTGGGAGGGAAAAATACAAATTATTAGGTACTTCTCTATCGGTTAAAACCTCATCGAAGTATAATAACATTATGTTCTTCGCTCCCATGCCCAAGGAATTATTTTCCCTGGAGGTCCTTATTACAAAGGGTTTATCTGCATGTCTATTGCTATTAATTTTTAAGTGCGATGTATTATAGATGTATACTTCAAAAAATAACTAAAAATTGCCCCACGGTTGACGTAGCTGCAAACATGAAATATACAATTTTGCTCTCTCCAACAAGGGCAAATGGCAGTCTAAAATTTAAAAAAAGAAACCGCAAAAGAGTAAAATTAAGCGAAAAAAATATGGATTTATTGTCCATATTTTTTAATCTTTCCCAAATTATTCTCTTTTAAGATTTCTTCAGCAAGTTTAAAAAGAGGTAAAAGGTTATAATTCTTATTTCTTCAGTCTTAATTGTAATTAACATTGACCTCTTCTTGGTATAAGTTATTCTGCGATACTCTAACATACTACAGGTTATTTTGTCAAGAGAAAAAACAAGAAAAAGAGAATAAGCAAAAAAAGATATTTACATAAATTATACGGAAAGTTTTTTGATGACATCTCGAATCTGAGCGGCACGTTCGAAATCTAAATTTTTGGCGGAATTGCGCATCAATCTTTGGAGTCTATTTAAAGCCTGTTTCTTTTGATCGGGAAGCATTTCCGGCCAAGACTCCTCTATTTCAATGAGATCGGAGATATCAATATAAATCTCTTTTTTTGATAACTGAGATTTCCGTTTTAGATCTTCAGCAATCTCTTCAGTAAGTTCTATCAGTTTGGGACGAATCTGTTTTTTTATCGATTTGGGAACAATGTGATGCTCTTTATTATATCTATTTTGAATAAGTCGACGCCTATTTACCTCATTAATAGCTGCTTTCATTGATTTTGTCATATTATCTGCATACATAATGACGTAACCGTTTTCATGACGAGCCGCTCTACCCATAGTTTGGATGAGGCTGGTAGCGGAGCGTAAAAAAGATTCCTTATCAGCATCTAGAATCGCGACCAAAGAGACTTCCGGAAGATCAAGTCCTTCTCGCAAAAGGTTAATTCCTACAAGTACATCATACTTACCATTACGTAAATCAGCTAAAATATCGGTACGCTCCAAAGTATCCACATCAGAATGAAGATACATTGATTTTATTTTTTTCTCTTTGAGGTAGGTAGATAGATCTTCGGACATTTTCTTCGTTAAAGTGGTAATTAAAACTCGTTGACCTTTGTCTATCCTTTTGTTAATCTCTTTCAGTAAATCCGGAATCTGACCTTCAGTAGGTCGTATGGAAATCTCTGGATCAATAAGTCCGGTAGGTCGAATCAGTTGTTGCGTGATTGGCGACCAGGTCTTTTTAAATTTGAACTTTTGCGCTTTACTTCTAGTTAACTCCCACTCTGAAGGTGTGGCGGAAACATAAACGGTTTGGGGCATTCTGGCCTGGAATTCATCAAAGTTCAAAGGGCGATTATCAAAAGCGGCTTTGAGACGGAAACCGTAATCAATCAGGGTCTGTTTACGGGAACGATCACCGGCATACATTCCCCCGATTTGGGGTACAGTCATATGTGATTCATCAATCATCAGAAGCCAGTTATTATTTTCTGGCTGTTGTTTATTCTTCAATTTAGAATCAAATAATCGGAAATAGTCTAGTAAGGTATAGGGAGGATCATTGATCTTTCGACCATCAAAATAGCGAGAGTAGTTTTCTATTCCAGAGCAAAAACCAAGCTCCCGAATCATTTCCAGATCATATTTAACTCGTTGTTTTAACCTTTCGGCTTCAAGATGATGTCCGTGACTCAAAAACAATTTTACCTCTTTTTCCATATCCGACTCTATTTCCTGTAAAATCTTTTCCCGATTATCTTCTCCGGCAATATAGTGTCGAGCGGAAAAAACTTGAAAGATAGGATATTCAAATTTTTTCTTCCCATTGATTGGATCAAAAGCATAAATCTGTTTAATTATTTCATTTTCAGTAAATTCTACGCGAGTAGGGCTGTCTTCCCAAGAAGGATAAATGTCAAATGAACCACCACGGATACGGAAAGTGCTACGGCGGAAATCAAAATCATTACGTTCGTAATATAACTTCAGAAGTTCTGTAATTAATTTTTTCTGCGGATAATGCTTCCCTATTTTTAAGGTAATTATACTTTTCCCAAATTCAATGGGAGAACCAATATTATAGATACAAGAAACTGAAGCAACGACGATCACATCTTTACGAGTAAGCAGAGAGGCTGTAGTTGATAATCTCAATTTTTCAATCATATCGTTAATATCAGACTCTTTGTCAATATAAGTATCGGTTTGGGGAATATACGCTTCTGGTTGATAATAGTCATAATAAGAAACAAAATATTCCACGGCATTATCGGGAAAGAACTCTTTAAATTCCTGAGCAAGTTGAGCGGCTAAAGTTTTATTATGAGAGATTACCAGTGTCGGTCGCTGGGTTTTTGCAATTACATTCGCCATAGTAAAGGTTTTTCCACTACCTGTTACGCCAAGTAGAACTTGATCTTTAACGCCATTATCAAGACCATAAATTAAATTATCAATGGCTTGAGGTTGATCACCGGTAGGTTTAAATTGAGATTGTAATTTAAATTTCATAGTATTTCGGATTATCCTTTGTATTTTACTCTAATTTTCACCTAATTTGAAGTTTCTTTAGATACGCTTTACAATACATGTTATGAATAAAACTATTGAAAGACTAGAAAAACCGATTGGTCGAGGAGTAGAGATTACTATTGGAGTAATTACCTGGTTGGCGATTACTTCTCCAATTTGGGCTTCATATTTCTTTCCGAACATTATCGCGATATTTATATTATTAATGACTTTTTATTGGTTTTGGAAGAGTTTAAACTATGCTTTTGCGGCGATTTTTGGATTTTACCGAATTTATAAAGATAGCCGTATAAAATGGATTGAGCTAGTTAAAAATGAAAAGGATTATCAAAAACTCCGGCATATTATTTTGCTTCCAAACTATAAAGAGCTTGAAGATAAGCTAGAAATCACCATAAATCATATCTTAAGTCAAACTATTTCTCCGCTTAAAATTGGTATTGTGCTGGCTATGGAAGAAAGAGAAGCAGAAAAAGGGAGAGAAAAGGCCCGACATTTAATTGAAAAATATAAGTCAAAGTTTGGAGATATGATTGCCACTTTTCATCCTGAGATCGTGGGTGAAGTTGCCGGAAAATCTTCCAATCAGGCATGGGCAGGAAAAAAAGCGAAGGAATATTTTATTGATAAACTGGGATGGAATTTGGATTACACCACGATTACTTCTTGTGATGCTGATTCGCTGTTTCCAAAAGAATATTTTAGCTGTCTTTCTTATAAATTCCTAAAAAATGAAGATCGATATAGCCGTTTCTGGCAAGGTCATCTGACAGAATATTCGAACTTCAAAAGAGTCATTCTGCCTATTAAGCTTATGTGTAGTATGAATTCAGTCCTGCGTATGGGTTACTCTCTCCAAGGAGATTTCTTTATACCTTATTCAACCTACAGTAGCAGTTTGAAACTTATTCATGAAGCTGGATATTGGGATGTAAATGTAATTCCCGAAGATTGGCATATGTATATGAAAGCGTTTTTTCACAAAAAAGGAGAGATCAAAACCGAAGCGATTAACATGACTATTCATGGTGATGCCATCGAAGGAATAAACTTCATTGACGCTCTCAAAAATAGATATATCCAAAATCGCCGTCATGCTTGGGGAGTCACGGATATCCCCTATTTTATTAAAGAATTTATGAGACAACCGAAAGAACGATTTCTTAAAAAATTATATGTTTTATTTAGAATTTACGAGGTACATTTTTTGTGGCCAACTTCATGGTTTCTCCTAACTCTTGGAATCAATCTTCCAACGATTATCAATCCTGCCTTAAAAGAAACCGTATTGGGATATAATTTCTCTAGAATCTCCGGGACAATCTTGGGTCTTTCCTTTTTCTTCACAATTTTCTTCATTGTTCTTGACCGAATGGCCCGACCACGCGAAACTCAAAATGAAACTTTTAAGGACAAAATTCTGTCACTGTTACAATGGGTTTTAATGCCTATTATTTCACTCTTTGCGACAGCTTTACCTGGGTTGGACGCTCACACACGGTTAATGATGAATAAAAAAATAGAATATATCGTAGCCCCAAAGGGAATTAGCAAGAAAAAATAATAATTTTTATAATGGAAACTGATCGTTCAATCATAAACAAAGCTTATTCTATAGCTGAAAAATCTTTAAAATCTTGTTATAACGATTATGGAGTATCAGCAGGAAAACATCATTTTGTTGATATTTGGGCTAGAGATAGCTTTTTTGCTTTACTTGGAACGGATGACTACAAAACTTTGAAACTTAATCTTCAAACCTTTTTATCATATACAAATAAAAACGGGCATGTTCCATATAGGATTTTATTAAGCTCAATAAACTTGATGAAGTATTTAGGCAAACCTACTTATCTTGATTCACCAAAAGCAAATTATCGATCATTACAAACTGGAGGAAAGATAGTTGATGGAGGTCTTTTGTTAGTTATTTCATTAAATTATTACATTCAAAAAACTAAGGATCTTAAATTTCTAAACCAGCACTGGCAAACAATTAAAAATATCTTTTATTTCTATAATAAATATCGTAAGAATGATTTGTTAAAACAAGATTTGTTATGCGAATGGTACGATGCCGTATACAAATCAGGATATAGTTTATATTTAAATGTTCTCTATTTAAGATTTTTGAAAGATTTTTCTGATCTTGCTTCAATACAAAATGATTTGTCATTAAAAAATGAATCCTTCGAAATAAAAGCTAAACTATATGAAGATTTTATTATAAAATTTTGGAATGATGATTATTTCGACGATTGGATAGATTTTAAAAATAATCATATCTTCAATCCTAATTATAATCTTCTTGCGGTAATATTTGATGTGATTGATAAAAAATATCAACATACTATTATTCATTATCTTGATAAAAACTATAAATCAAATGATTTTGCCCTCGAAACAAGTTATCCCAAGTATCCATTTTGGAGAATTCCCTTTTATAATTATTTACTCGGTGTTGGCGATTACTGTAATGGTTTAAAATGGCTGCAATCAATTTGTTTCTATAGCGTGGCGTTAAAAAATATAGGGAAATTGAAGGAATCACAGAAAATTTTGAGAGTTGTCGCAGAGAAAATAGTAGAATATAATGATGTTTACGAAGTTTATGAAAGGAATGGTAAACCCTTAAAAAGATTGTTCTATAAATCTGAATCTCCTTTTGCATGGAGTTCAGGTTTATTCTTATTTGCATACAAAGTTTTGTACGAAGATTTTAGATATTTATGGAATAATTAATAATGTATATTAATGGTTATGGTTCTTGGGGTAATTGTAGTGATGCACATACTAGAATAGATATTTTAAACCGTTTTTCTCCTTGGTATACAAACAATTTTAGGATACGTTCGTATGGATACATCGATGATGGTCATATTTTATATTGCAGAACTAATCCACATTCTCAAGATATTTTTGATTATCATGAACTAGATAAAAATGCTAATCTAATAAAGATTCAGGGAGAGACATATGCAAAAAGAATTGATAATTTTGTTTCTCACTGTTTTCATAACTTCAAATTAAAACAAGTTATTCCCTTAAAGGGTTGGTGTTCTTGGAATACTTATTTTCAATACATTTCTCCAGAAAAAATTAAGACTCAAATCAGTTATGCCAAAATAATTAAAGAGAATCTGGATAAAGATTTTAAATATTTTCTCATTGATTTTGGCTATAGTAATGTTGGAGATCTTATAACTAACAACAATCAGTGGATATACAAATCAATAGAAGATATTAATTCCCAAGGATTAATATCTGGTATTTGGATAAATCCTTTTACTTCAATCCATAAGTTTGAACATAATACTCATATTAAATCCAAATTTAAAAAGTTATTTTTAAGAACGGTTGCTTGTAATTCAAATAAGATAATACCATTATATTTAATGTCCATACACGACTTTGAATATCAAGAGTTACTTCTAAATAGAATTAAATATTTATATGATTTAGGAATACGTTTATTTAAATTTGATTTTAATATCTTTTTATTTTGGCAGAATGAAAATTATTTAGACATTTTAAAAATATATAGGAAATTTTATTTAAATGTAAGAAAAGTTGCACCCAAAGCTATTTTGATCGGTTGTGGTGTCCCCCTTTTTGATTCTATTGGTTTATTTGATTATGTTAGAGTAACTAAAGATTCTTTAATTGCGCCTTTTTCACCAAAACAAATAAGGAACTTTGTCCAAAATATCCGTCAGCAAGACATAAACAGAGCAATTAAAGTCAGAAAGCCATTTGACGGTCTTCTTTGGCACGCGGACTATGATCAAATTGATGATCCGAAAATATATATAAAGAGTAATGATAAAATAAAAATGGCTGGATTTGATTTGAAGAAAATGTTAACTTAGATAACGTATAATTTTGAAAAAATATAAAACATGAGTCTTCAAAAGAATATCGAGAAAAAACGAATACTACTTTTATATGCGTCTATGGGTATGGGTCATAAAAAGGCCGCTGATGTGTTAGAGAAAGAACTATCAAAGATAGATAATATAGAAATATTAAATATTAATGTGCTTTCGATTATTAGTTCTTTTATTGTAAAAGCTCTCCCAGACCTCAATTTGTTATATAGAACTTTGTACAGTTTTTCCATAATTAACACTAAAATGTTACGGTTTACTTTAAGAAGAAAAAAAAGTATTTCTTATTTTAATGAATTATTTATCGATAGCGCCAAAAGTGACGTTCTAGAATTCATTAAACAAATAAAGCCAGATATTATTATATGTACTCATGCTTTTCCTGCAAATATAATTTCAAACTTAATAGAAAATCGAAGTATAAAAAATACGAAATTTTTTATTGTAGCAACTGATTATGTGTCACATAAAACCTGGCCGCTTAAAAACGTTACTGAATATTTTGTTCCAAATAAAGAATATAGAGATTCTTTAATATTACAAAATGTTAAAGATCCGATAACGATATCCGGAATTCCAGTTTCTAAGAAGTTTTATGAACTTTACTATCATCAAAAATTCAAAGATAATAAAGAAGTACTTTTTATTATCGGTTCGAATAGGTATGATTTAGAAAATTTAAAAATAACTAAAAAGTTAGATAAATTTATTAAACTATTTAATAAGTATAAACCGGATTATAGTCTTAATATAGTTTGTGGAAAAAGTGAATCACTGAAGAAAAAATATGAGAAAATTTGTCAGAATAATAAAAAAATAAAAGTTTATGGATTAGTCGAGAATATGTCTGAGGTATTAGAAAAATGCGAATTAGTAATAACCAAAGCAGGAGGAATAACCTCTACTGAAATAATTGCTGCGGGTAAAATTTTAGTTTTTATAGCAGGACTTGGAATACAAGAGCTTGAAAATATTGAATATTTAGAGAATAATAAAGTAGCTAAATATTATGATAATATTAAAGATCTTTATAATGATATACCATTGTTATTAAGTAATGAGAATTTAAAAAAAGTTTCAACTAGTTGTAAAATTTTTCAGAAAACTTCGACGTTAAAAATAATTGTAAATGAGATTTTAAAAAAATAGTTATATGCGTATTGTTTTTACCTCTTTTTATGAAAAGCCATCAATGGGCGGTGGACCGGGAGTCATAACACATGAACTGCCACAAGTTTTTTCCAAGAATCATGAAGTGCTTTTTATCTGTCCGGGACGAAAAAATAGTCTAAAAAAAGTTAACAAAAACCTAAAAGTTGCTTATATATCTAGTGAAACAAACAGAGAAATTTCAATTCCTTTCTTAAGTGTTCCTAATGTTTTTCATATATTTAAAACGCTATCTGATTTCAAACCGGATGTGATACATTCCCAGGACTTTGATCCTATTTCTCTAATCTGTCAGATCTGGGCGATCGTTCATAATGTTGCTTTTTTCCATACTATTCACATTTTTCCAGGAAAACGAAGCGAATTTGGAATTTCGGAAGCCTCAAAAACATTCTCGAAATTCTATGCTTCAAAGTTTTTTGGAAGTTATGTCATGAATTATTTTGATAACTGCGACGCTCTAATTACCTTAAATCAATCTGTGGAGGACAACGTCCGTAGCTTTGGTTATCAAGGAAATACCTTTATAATTCCAAACGGAATTAGATTAGAAAATTATCAAAAGACGAAAAAAACAGATATTAAAGCAACTAAAAAAGAGCTTCTTTTTGTCGGGTTCCTTTCCAAAAGAAAAAATCAAGAGTACTTAATTAATGTTATGAAGTATCTTCCTCAAAATTATCATCTTACTTTGATTGGAGATTCTATAAATCAAAGTTTCAAAAAGGAGATGTTACACTATATTCATGAAAACAATTTAGATAAAAAGATTACTATTAAAAATAAATTGCCACATGACATAGTTACAAAATACTTAAAAAATACGCACGTGTTTGTCTCAGCCTCTATTATGGAGTTGCAAAGCTTAGTAATTCTGGAGTCACTTGCTTCAGGAACTCCAGTGGTTGGATTATCAAACGATACAATCAACGAACTTATTGATAGTGATACCGGTTCAAAATTGCCTCAAAATACCACCCCTATGCATTTTGCAAAAGAGGTAGAAAGGATCTGTAAATTATCGGAAAAGGACTATTTGATTCTTTCTGAAAACGCACGCTCAAAGATCTCTCACTTAGATTGGAATATTGTTTCCGAAAAAATGGTTGCTGCTTATAAAAGAACCATTGAATACAAAAAGATTCGCGATCAAAAACAGAAATATAAGATGATTACCAGAATAATTCCGATTTTTAATGATCTTAATTTCGTCAAGTTTATTCGTAGCTATATTAAAAAAATCTTGTCATATTTACCATTTGAGGTAGAAAAGAAAGAAATTGAAGATTACAAAATGCAACCGAAAAAGCTACTTGAGTTGAAGTGGCAGTATCTATATCTATTTATTATGATTTTAACAACGCTTTCGGGAGTATTTACCTTTAGATTGATTCGCAACACCAAAAAAATTAAAAGCATATTATCAAAAAAGATTTAATTGAGCTTCATATTTTCCATTTACGGTGATAAATTGAGAGGCTCTTCTTATTGAAATTCCCATCTTTTTTAACTCAAAATGTGAATTGATCTTTCCATATTTTATCCTTCTTTGTATTATTTTATCGACATTATCAGGTCCAATTCCCGGTATTTTTAATAAGTTATTTCTAGGTGAGGTGTTAATTTCTATTGGATATAATTCAGGATGGCTTTCCGCAAAAGCAAGCTTTGGATCTTTTTGTAGGCTCAACATTTTATTTTTCCCGAGAACTATGTCGTTTTTCTGAAAACCATAAAACCGCAAGAGAAAATCTGCTTGATATAATCGATGACCTCGTTTTGTAGTTGAAGCGGTTACATCCTGAAGTGGCGATCCGGAAACTGGCGAAAAAGAAGAATAAAAAATCCGCGTCAATTTAAGCTGTCTATATAATAACTGCATTGTATCTAGAATTTCAGCATCACTATCTCGAGTTGCTCCAACTACAAACTGCGTGGTTTGAGAAATATTTCTTTTATATTTAAGATTATATTTTTGACGGATTGTATTCAGACGAATGACTGTTTTTAATACCTCGTTTTCATAATTTTTGTCGGGAGAAATTTCCTTTAACCTCTCAGAATTAGGAGCTTCAAGGTTGAGAGAAACACGGTTACTTAATTTTAGTGCTTCTTCTAAATAAATATCAGTAACTCCAGGCATAATTTTAAGATGAATATACCCATGATAATGATATCTCTGACGGATAATCGTTGCCGTTTCCAAAATCTTTGACATCGCTGTTTGGGAATTTCCCAAAATTCCGGATGAAAGAAATAAGCCATCAACAAGTCTTTTTCCTATAAGCTCCATAAAAGTTCTAGCCATATCATCAGGACTTAAAACAACACGAGGGGTATTCATACAAGCCTGATTAACACAGTAACGGCAGTGTTTGATACAAGAATTAGTTTGTAAAACTTTAAAAAGTCGACAATATCCATTACCTGTTTTTGCAAAATACACTCCCGGAATTTTTTGGTCAATTCCTTCTTTGGGACCACAAGTATCATATTTTGCTGAAGGCCCTAAAATTTGAAGTTTTTTATATACAGAATCTAACATAATGATACTCTTGACATTCGGTTTTTATTCGGGTAACATATATCCAAAGAATACCCGAATATTTATTTCAAGTCAAGGAGTACAAAATGTCACCAGTAACTATTTATAAAAAACAGAGGCTAATTGTCGATTACATAAAACAATACATTCAAAAATATGGAAGCTCCCCTACTTTAAGTGAAATTGCTGACGCGATGGGTGTAAGATCACTTGCAACCGTACACGAACATCTGGAAACATTAGAGAAAAAAGGTTTGATCAAAAGATTTCAAGGTGCAGTTCGCGGAATTCAGATTTTGGAAGAAAAGATTAGTGATAATTTACAAGGAATTGAACTCCCTCTAATTGGATATATTGCGGCTGGCAAACCAATTGAAGCCATTGAAGATCATACGCAAACAATCTCTGTTTCACCATCAATGTTGACCGGTAAAAAACGTGGATTTGTACTCCAAGTCAAAGGTGAATCAATGATTGAAGAAGGAATCCTTGATGGGGATTATGTGGTAATTGAACAGCAAAATACGGCCAATAATGGAGATATTGTGGTCGCTTTATTAGAAAACGAATTTGCGACCTTAAAAAGATATTATCGTGAAGCAACCCGGATTCGCTTAGAACCGGCAAATGCAAAGATGAAACCGATATACAGTAATGATGTCCAAATACAAGGCAAGGTTGTTGGAGTAATCCGAAGATTTCACTAAAAGTATTTATTTATATTCCCTTCTTCCTACTAATTATGTTAAGATAGTAATCTGTGATCTTTTCATTGTAAAAACACTATGCAGACGATTAAATTCATAATTGATCTATTTATTCATTTAGATAGATATCTCGCCCAAATTATAGACGCCACGGGGTCATTAACTTACCTGATTCTATTTCTGGTTATTTTTGCCGAAACCGGTTTTGTTATTACTCCTTTTCTCCCTGGTGATTCTTTACTCTTTGCCGCTGGAGCTTTGGCAGCGAAAAATATATTGAATATATACGTTTTGTATTTTAGTTTATTATTAGCAGCTTTTTTAGGAGACACTATTAACTACTGGATTGGAAAGAAGATAGGTTCAGAAGCTTTCAGATCTAACTCAAAGATTTTCAAGAAAAAATATTTACATAAGGCCCAAGATTTCTACGAAAAACACGGAGGAAAGGCTATCATTCTGGCTCGATTTGTTCCTATTGTGAGAACGTTTGCTCCATTTGTAGCTGGAATAGGAGTAATGAGTTATCCCAAATTTTTACTTTATAATTTAATTGGTGGTTTTCTCTGGGTTTCTTTATTTTTGCTGGGTGGATTTTTTCTAGGAAATATCCCTTTTATCAAAAATAATTTTCATTACACGGTTATTTTAATTATCCTCATCTCCATAATTCCAATCATTGTCGAAATAATAAAGTCAAAAAAAGAACCAAAGGATTAAAGTTTGGTTTTTGTGATATACTTTCTCCAAAGTTACTTCTAATACAATGAAAATTGCTTGTTTAGTTTCCGGAGGAGTTGATAGTTCAACTTCATTATATCTTTTACAACAACAGGGTTTTAAACCGGAAGCCTTTTATATCAAAATCTGGATGGAAGATGATTTTTTTGATTGTCCTTGGAAAGAAGATCTTGAGTATGTGAAAAAAGTGACGAAGAAGTTGAAAGTAAAACTAAATGTTGTTTCAATGCAAAAGGAATATTGGGATAAGATAATTAAATATACACTAAATGAAGTTCGGATTGGAAGAACTCCAAATCCAGATGTCTTTTGTAATACCTTTATTAAGTTTGGACTTTTTTACGAAAAATACGGAAAAGACTTTGATAAGGTTGCTACGGGGCATTACGCAAGAATAATTAACGATGATAAAGCATACTTAGCTAAAGCAAAAGATCCCAGTAAAGATCAGGCTTACTTTTTGTCTCAAATGACAAAAAGACAACTTTCCCGTTGTATGTTCCCTGTAGGCGATTTATTAAAAACCGAAGTACGTAAAATCGCCAAAGAAGCTAATTTAGCTACTCATAGTAGACCTGATTCACAAGGTTTATGTTTTTTAGGAAAGGTTAATTTTAAACAATTTTTAGAAAAGTATGTGGGGATAAAAAATGGAGATATTATCGACTTAGATTCAAAACAAGTTATTGGAAATCATCAAGGACATTGGTTTTTTACCCTCGGTCAAAGAGAAGGACTGAAGATTGGAGGAGCCGGATTACCATATTACGTAGCTGATAAAGATGCGTTAAAAAATATAGTATATGTAGTCAAAGGACAAGATCATAAAGCGCTTTGGAAAAATAAATTAGGAATCTCCAATTTGAATATTCTGGTATCAGATAGTTTAGATGAAACCAAAATATATGACGTCCAACTTCGCTATCACAGCAGTATTATAAAAGCAACAATTAAAAAACAAAAAAATAATCTGAAGTTGATTCTACAAAAACCCTATTTTGCTGTCGCTCCAGGACAAATCGGAGTTTTATATGATAAAGATTTAATTGTTGCTTCTGGAATAATAAAGTAACTAGAATTAAAACATATGAAATATAAAAAATCAGATAAAGAATTAAAGGATAATCTTAATCAACAAATTATATTTTTGAAAAGATCTTTTGATACTTTCGACAAAGGTAATTTTGACGAAGGGATTAGAATTGCTACTAGTATTAGAGTATTACTTCATGATACACAAAGACAGAAATCACTATTAACTTTATTGGGTATAAAAGAAGATCTATTGTTCTATGATACGGCTATAAGTTATAACCCTAATAGTCTCACGAGACAGATTTTACTTGTAGAAATTCAATTAAGTAGTTTACCAAATGAATCAAGGTATAAAGCTCCATTAAGCGAAGGTGTCCCTATTAGATATATTAACCCAAAAATTCAATTTGAAACTTGGTGGTCAAAAAATATTGTAATAAAAGATGAATCTGGGAATACTTTTTCCAGAAAGGATTTAATTCTAAATATCTGCGATAAAGAAGGTGGTGCTCATGTGGATTTGAACTTAGACAACAATTTTGCTTTATTAAGTAAAAAAAACTTGAAAATGTTTCAGATTAATAAAAATACAGAAATCTTAATATCTGGAGGAGAATTAGTTTCGATAAGACAAATTGGTTATGAGGTTCTTAGAAGTCTTGAAGATAAAATATAAATCTACAATCCGATGTATTTGTGATCGTTATTAAGGGTAACTTCTATTGGTTTAGTAAATTCTTCAATTGGGTACTTTTTAACGGCTTCTTCCATAAAGGAATCCCAAATTGGAGCGGCAACATTAATCCCATCAGCATCGTTTTTCAGTAAACTTCCATCATTATTTCCGGACCAAACTACAGAAGCTAGATTTGGAGTATAACCCATTAACCAAACGTCTTTAGGCCCTGAAGTGGTTCCTGTTTTAGCCGCTGCCGGTCTATCTGACAGAGAATAATTTCTAAACCAAGAGCTATTGTAAAAAGCTTGTTTGGTCTGATAATCAGAAAGAATATTATTTACAAGAGCAACGGCGTTGCTGTCAGCAATCTGCTTTTCACTTTTTATCCATTCATTACTCATTAACAAGTTTCCATCCTCCTTCTCTATCTTTAGAATAGACACAGGAATAACTTCTTTTCCTCCTGTAGCTAATAAAGAAGCTCCAGTGACCATTTCTAAAGGAGTGACTTCTACTGATCCTAAGGCCATAGAAAGACCATAATACACATTTGGATCAAGACTCATAAAACCCAGATCTTTTATCCTTTGAGTTGTTTCAGTGACTCCAATTTTATTTAGAGTCGCTACAGCGGGAATATTCAAAGATCTAATTAAAGTTTGACGAATTGTTAACCATTGTCCAGTTGCTCCTCCACCATAATCTTCAGGTTTATATCCTCCGCCAAAATCACGTACGGAATCCAAGACTATAGTTTTATCAGAATAACCATTTTCAAAGGCAGTCAGATAGACGAACGGCTTAAAAGAAGATCCTGGTTGGCGTTTGGACGTAATAATATTGACTTGAGTTTCAAAATAATCATAACTACCAACCATTGCGAGAATTTGACCGGTTTTAGGATCCATGACCACTATCCCAGCATCACGTGCTAACCACTTATTTGTGTTTATATCTTTAGCTTCTTTAATCTTTTGTTCCGCTAGATTTTGCAAATCTGGGTCAATTGTGGTGTAAATTTTATATCCACCGTATTCGATTTTTTCCTTACCATATTTATCTTCTAACAGCTTTTTGACGTACATTATAAAATGAGGATATTTAATAGTTTCAATATCTGCAGCAAAAGTTAATTTTTGCCTTTTTGCTTCATCAGAAGAAGATTTAGTTATATAGTCTAAATCTACCATCTGATCCAGAATAATATCGGTTCTTTCTTTCAGGTTGGTTTCAGCATTATAAGGAGAAAGACGTGAAGGAGCGTTAATTAAAGCAGCAATTGTTGTACCTTCTGCCAAAGACAGATCTTTAACTTCTTTTTGAAAATATACCTCAGCCGCAGTAGCGATACCCACTAAATTTCCACCTACGGGAACCTCATTTAAATAACGTTCTAGAATCTGATCTTTTGAATATCGAGTATTGATTAAAATAGCAATAATAATCTCTTTCAGTTTTCTCTCAATTGTTTTATCGTTTGTTAAAACAAGGTTTCGGGATAACTGCATTGGAATTGTAGAAGCACCACGTTCAACTTCTTCGTTTGACAGGTTTTCTTTTATGGATGCAATAATATTCTTTAAAGAAACTCCGGAATGAGTATAAAATTCATGGTCTTCAGCGGCAATAAAGGCTTGCTGGACATATAACGGAACTTCACTAAGATTAACATTTTTTTGACGAATATTACCATGTATTTCATAGAGAAAATTACCATTTCGATCATAGATTTTAGAAGGCTCTCCGGATCGTTCTTCAATGCGAGGTTGAGGTAAAGATTCAGCATATGTAGCTCCAATATTTACAGTATCTTTAATTAAGTTCAAACCTCTAATTACTAAAAAACAACAGGTAGTCACTAAAAACATTAAGACACTATATTTTATGACGAAATTTACAATTTTCATGGTGAAAAAAGAATTTTGTTATCCAAAAAGCTGCGGGAATCGTGAATAAACGTAAAAAGAAACAATGCCAAGCAGGATCATGAATGAGACTAAAAATCCGATACAGAATCCGACTCCCATAAGAAGCCCAAAGAAAAATCCAGAAGTATGTTTTACCCTTATTTGATCAGGTATTTTTAGTAATGAAGATTCGCTTTTTTTAATTTCATGAAGTAAGGATTCGGCGTTTTTAAGCTCGGTCCATTTAGATTCGTTTTTTTCGCTTCCCATGATAATCTCCTTTGACTTACTGAACTTTGATGAGTAAAATCTACTCATATTCATAGTAGAGTTTATAAACTTAAGAGTCAAGTCAAAGGTTAAAAGCGCATGAAAAAAATTGAAGTAACTATAAAATCAAATGCTAGGGAACAACGAATTGATCAACTAAATGACAATTGTTATAAGGTTTGGGTAAAAAATCCAGCGACAGAGGGAAAAGCTAACGCCGAAATGATAAGATTACTCGCAAGATTATTTAAAGTTCATCTGAATCAGATAAATATCATTATCGGTTGGAAGTGCAGGAAAAAAATTGTGGAGATTAAGGGTTAATTAAAGTGATTTCACCATATAGGTGTTTTGGAGTGTATAACCAAACTTACGATAGTATTCACGCACACCCACTCCAGAGATAACGGCAATTTTTGAAAGTCGATACTCTTTTTTGGCAATTTCCTCAGCTCTTTCCAGAAGTTTTGTGCCAAGTCCTTTATGTTGGACTTTTCCCTTACTATTTATGGGTGTACTTTGACCATAAATGTGAAGCTCTCGAATAATAGCTGTGTTTTTTAGACATTTAAATGCCATTTTCATTTTAGGATTGTTTATTCGCAACCGTAAAAATCCGTATAGATTTCCTTTACTATCAATATATTCGAGAAATAGTTCTGTTCCTTTACTGGCCTCATATTTAGTTATTCTAAAATTCAAATCTTTTTCCTGATTCTGATTCCTAATTTCCCGGCAACGAATACATTGACATTTTATTTTCTTTTTTAGCATTTCTTTTTCCAGCATCTCCCGGATATTCGAATTGATTGATCCGGCGAGAATGTACTCTTTGGGAATGTCTCGATAAAATCGCATAATACGTACATATGGAGGAATCCGTTTTTTTATTTCTATACCGATATCCATAAGCTCTTTATTCGTATACGGAAAATACTTGTTTTGTTGGTACCATTTATAAGCTAAAGTATTTCTGAGCAGTACACAAGGATAAACTTTTAACATATCGGGTTGGAAATCTGGATTTTGAAAAAGAGTTTCGAACATTTGAATATCTTTTTCCTTGGTACTTCCGGGTAAGTTCGGCATAACATGGTAGTTTATTTTAAAACCGGATTCCTTTAATAACTCTGTAGCTTTAACAGTTTCTTTCAATGTATGACCACGTAAATTCATCTTTAGAACATCTTCGTAAACGGTTTGAACTCCTAGTTCGACTCGTGTAACGCCAAAATTTCGAAGTCGTTTTACTTCAAGTGGAAAGATATAATCAGGTCTGGTTTCTATTGTGAGACCGATAATTCGGTGTTTAGCTGTTTCATTAAGCCTCTGTGCTTCTTTTAAAGTTTTTGATTTTTTCCTGTTTAGGGTATCAAAACAGTTTTTGATAAACCAAGATTGATAGCGTTTAGGATAATATGACCAGGTTCCACCTAAAATAATAAGCTCAATTTTGTCAGTAGGATGATTGTTATCAAAATATTGTTGTAATCGGTAATTAATCTGTTTTTCGGGAGAAAAGTGAGATGCTTTAGCTCTTGCCGCCGCCGGTTCTTTACTCAAATAACTTTTAGGCATATCTACCTCTGTAGGACAAAAAGAGCATTTTCCCGGACAAGGGAAAGGTTTTGTAAGTATTGTAATTGGAGTTACTCCCGATAAGGTTCGGGTAGGTTTATGAATAATTGGCATTTTTAGTACTTAGAATTTCTTAACTATGGTATTATACCAGTATGAACAAATCAAACAGCAGTCTTTATTTGATTTCCACTCCAATTGGAAATTTAAACGATATCACCTTACGGGGTTTAGAAACAATTTTCAAAGTAGATATTTTACTTTGTGAAGATAGCAGAGTTACAGGCAATCTGGTACATCAATATAAAGAAAAATTTCCTCAATACGAAAATTATAATCCAAAACTAATTTCCTATCATGATCATAATGAGGAACGAATGAATCCGCAAATTTTAGATTGGCTGCAAACTGGTAAGAATGTTGGTCTTGTAACTGACGCCGGAACTCCCCTCATTTCTGACCCGGGTTATAAACTAGTTCGAGATTGTTTTTCCAAAAATATCAAAGTAGAATCAATTCCTGGATCATCTTCAGTACTTACAGCTTTAACTCTTTCCTCTTTTCCGCCAGATAAATTTATGTTCATTGGATATCTACCACGCAAGTCTGGACAACGTCAAAATTTATTTAAAAATCTTCATCCAAAACCATTTAAACACATCACGGTGATCGCTTTTGAATCACCTCATCGAATAATCTCAAGCCTAAAAGACATGAAACAAGTATTAGGAGATATTGAGGTATGTGTATGTCGAGAATTAACGAAGATGTATGAAGAAATAAAAAAAGGAAAAGTGTCTGAAGTGACAGAATATTTTGAAAAGAAAAGTATTAAAGGCGAAATAGTGTTACTTTTTGAAGTTTCATAAAAAGAGGAGAAAGGTACGGTGCATAATAATGCAGATGCTGTAAAGCACCGTACCTTTTTGTAAAACATCTCTCTCCTTCAATTCATGAAAAACCATCCAAATGAAAGAAACCATTTTCTTCAGGTCTAAGTTTTTGCCAAAGAGGCGTGACATTATCTTCTATTATTTCGTCCCAACCATCTGGTACATAGAAATATGATTTATTAGTTTTGGCTAATTGCAATGACCGAGTTGGCCAAGCAGAATTTGTCATCTCTACCCAATGCATACAGCTAGACCTGAAACAACTAAAAGAATACATATGTGGCATTTGAAGTGATAACAAGCTTCGAATCTTTTCAATTCGTATTGCAACAACACGGTATTGTTCAGCCCAAAATACGCAACCGGATGAGTGACATCCACTCACCTCGTTATTTGCGACAAACATAGCATTGACATGCAAAATTAGAGTCTCAAGATATCTGAGCTCCTCATGAAGTGTCATATAGGGTATGGTTATATGATGGGACAACACCTTTTTTCTCCTTTCCTTTCTTCATCAACTAAGGATTTTTAAAAGGGCGCGATGATGTAATCGCGATGCTAGGCGCCCTTTTTTGGTTGGAAGATTTTATTCTTGTGAAACAGCAACCTCCTCTGCATGTCTAGAACAGACTAAGCCTCTGTCAAAACGGATTACTCCCATCAAAGCGCCATCAGTTGACTGTGACACATGGAATTGACAGCCACAAGGAGCGGAGTAAAATTCTCCAACATCACATGATTTTGGAGGGTGCAAATCAACACGCCAACAAGAATCAATAGAGATTGGAGTTTTTGGATTCATCGGCTTACGCAGTTGAAGCAAAACAGGAATAGCTAACGTTTGCTCAAATCGACGGTAACCGTTACCTTTTTGACCGTTTTTATGCTTAATGTTCTTTCCACAAGCCCGATCATAGGCAACAGCACGTTCGCAGGCGCCGTCCTGAGGACAATCAAACCAAGCTGTCTTACCATTCCAAGGAATGATTCGACGACAACCACAGCCCCAGTTAGTTATAGTTCCTCGACCTTGAAAAAGCTTCATTTGCGCGGGTTTCCAACCACCACGCCAATGAGTTAAAACATCGTCAGCTTCTTGCCAAGAAACTCTACCACCGGCGCTTTCGAGATCACACTGAAATTCACGCTTGGCTTTGGAAACCCACCACTCTCTACGAAGATCTTTTTCCGTTAGAGAAATAATTTTTTGTCGGAGTTCTCGAATGGATGGAATATTACCATTACTTTTTCTATTTCCGTAAGGAATAACAGAAGCACCTCCAAAAAGAGATCGTTGAACTCCTGAGTTTACCGGACACCAAAAAACTCCAGAATCCAAACGATTACTCGAAACGAGTCCAATTTTCTCCAAAAACTGGAGGTCGTCTCGAGTTTGAGAAGTTGACCGCACTTGTGAAGCATAACTAGACGCAATACCTCTAGTGGTTTGTCCTGGACAGAGTAAGACGTGATGTAAAATTGTAGCTCTGTCTTTGAGGACTTCATCGGAATTGCGCTTTCGATTCACAAAACACCTCCTTTCAAAATGGGGGAACAAAGGGTTTTTTATCGGCTTTTTAGCCGGGTTGACTAAGTTTGTAGGTGCAAATAATATTCTGTATTTGATACGAAATTCATACAATATAAACTCCGAATCAAATTCAGAATGATAATGAAATTTTACAAAAAAGACCGTCTATAGGTTAGACAGCCTTTATAATAAATTTTAATTCTCTCTCAAAGAATACGGGGTTTATATTTTCTAATAAATTAAATTTTTCTCGCCTTTCAAAAATCTCTCAGTAAGTAGGGCAATTTTATAGTGATAATTATCCCAACCAATTGGAAATGAATCTCTATTGACCGTAATTTTACTTTTATGACCAGTATTATCTAATATTTCAGTTGTAAATTTATAGGATTTTTGAACATGAACTTTTAATAAATCAGCTAAAGGAGATTCACAGATAGCCTGAACTTCACTCTTCTGTAATTTGTATGAAACAAGCGGAGAGTTATCTATAATCATAAAGATATCGACGATGTTATGACGTATATTTTCATTAATATCTGCACTAATGCTCATTTTTCGTCCCAGATATTTCAGTTCCTCAAATTTATATTCTTTACCTAGCTCTTCCTGAACTTCACGTAGTCCGTCAGAAATAGTTTCTCCAGCGTTATAATGTCCGCCAGCAGAAACGTCCAGTTTTCCTGGAGCCCAGGCGCTTTTTTGACTTCGAATTTGATAAACAATTGCCGGAAATGGTTTATTTTTAATTACCCAAAGATTAAAAGTTCCCAACCAATCTTCATCTCTCCAGGCTTCATTTAGAGGTTTTTTGACCCCGGATTTTTGAAATGAAGGAGGTTTTAAAATATCAACGTATTCGGTCATACACAAATGTAATAATTTTAAACTATTTCGTCTTTACGGTCTCTAACAAATGAAAACCATTCTTCAAAAAGATTAATTATCGTCTTAAATGGCGCCTCAATGAATAAATCAAAAACATAGACTGGTAAATTGAGTTTAGCGAATTGACCGGAAAGTATTGATCCAGTACGAATTATCGGAAAGGCAAAAATGTCTGTTAAGGTTGAAATTCCGTTCTGTGAGCTACGAATCAAATTAATATCTCTCACCTGTTGTCGTATCATATATCCGAAAAAACTCACCAAAGTGAGGAATAAAATAAATATCCCTCCACCAATAATATTGAAATTCATTTTAACTAAAAAGTAAACTATTGCTCCGAACGTAAAGACAAACCCTATCGAATATAGCACACCAAAAATTAATCTTTTACTTTTACTTAATTTTTTTCTTTCTTTATAGTCTATAATCTCATCCGGAATAGAATCATAAATAATACTTCGAATATAATCTTGAATTGCGATTGTATTTTTCTCTCCTGGAACTCGTATCGTCAAAGTAACCAAAAACATAATTGCTGGGGGAACAATTAGATTAATTGCTAAAGTAAAATAATTAATTTCTTTTAGGACAATTTTTTCAAACGGAAATTCAATCAGTATCGCTAGTAACATTTTTGTTAAGAAAATATAGATAATCGATCTTGTAGTTGCTACCGTCAATTTACTTCTAATTCGGCTATATTTTTCTTCAGTAATTTTTTTGATTAATTGGTTTAAAAAGGTTGTATTTTTTACTTTTTGTCTTACATCAAAAGGATTTTTCTCCAAAGCATCTTGTAGAATTAAAAACGGAGAGATGTTATTACGACAATAATAAAAAAGCTTCTCGGTAATTTTACTTGTAATAATTTCGTTTATTTT
The DNA here is from genome assembly GCA_001771135.1 of candidate division CPR3 bacterium GWF2_35_18. Taxonomy (GTDB): domain Bacteria; phylum Patescibacteriota; class CPR3; order CPR3; family GWF2-35-18; genus GWF2-35-18. Next base: position 74,447 of record MESW01000003.1, read on the forward strand.
TCTTCTAACTAAGATTAGATCCCTGGCAATATTTTTATATTCTCTGTTACTTTTATCCCAACTTGGAAAATACTTTTTGAAAAGATCAAATGATAGTAAAGCACGATCTGCCTTTAGTAAGGCTTTTCGTAATGCCACTCTAAAAATATAAATCTTTTCTTCCTCATTATACTTATCGGTTTCAAAATTCACATGAGGAAATAAAGTTTTGTAAGTATAGTCAAACATTGCTTCTCTTTTTACTGCGGAAGAAAGATTTTCTTCAATTTCACAAGAAGCCAGTGATAATAAAAATTCAAAATTACCCTTTGTTCCTTTGACCTCGAGCTTTAAATGGTTAAACTCTTTCCAAAGTTCAAGATAATTATCAATTATGATCGAAACCTCTTTAATTTTGGATTCAGGAATCTTCTCATTTTCTAAATAGCGAGCCCAAATCAGCTCACGGATTAATCCTTCGGCGGTTTCTTCACTAGTATTTTGAAGATAGATAAGACGTTTTAACATCCTTTCGATCGCGGCACGACGCAGTAGGTGTTGTTCGCGATATTCTACCGCGTTTCGAATCATTTCATAAAAAGATGCAGCAGCAGAAATCACAAAGTTTACTTTAATTGTTTCTGATCTTTTTTGAGTTTGTTTGACTTGAGTTTCGGATTCGTAAACGTTAAGTAATTTTTCAAATTTGGAATTCAAATCGTATTGTTCGGGAATTTCAGTCATAATAAATATATAAAAGGTATTTGGGCAGATTTACCTGTAAAAACAGGTAAAAAGAAAAAGATTCAGCCTTAGTCTATTCAATTTTGATCTTTACGTCAACTACTTTCGTAAAATCTTGACCAATAATTAAGGGATTCAAGTCTAATTCTGAAATCTGAGGAAAATCGATTACTAATTGTTGAATTTTTATTAGAATATCCTTGATAGCAGAAACATCGTAGCTTTTACCTCTTAACCCTTGTAATATTTTATTTATTTTAGTTTCAGTAATCATCTTGTCTATTGAGATTTTATCGGTGGGGATTATTCGAAATGCAACATCCTTATAAACTTCAGTATAGATTCCTCCTGATCCAAACATTAGTAGATGTCCGAAATTTGGGTCTTTTTTTACGCCAATAATAATTTCTAGTCCTTCTGGAAGCATTTCCTGGATTAAAACCCCTTCAATATATTTTTCGAGAACATATTTTCTGGCCTTTTTAACCAAATCATCAAAGTTTTTAAGTAATTCTTTCTCATTCTTTACATTTAAAATAACTCCACTGTAATCAGTTTTATGAATCAGTTTTGATGAGGATAGCTTCATTACAACAGGATATTTTAGAAGTTCAAGGTAATTTTTGGCTGTTTGTTTATTTTTGGCAACATATACTTGTGCAGTCGGAACATCATATAAATTGAGAATTTTAAAAGCTTCCGCATCCTTTAAATATTCATTCTGCTTATGTCTAAAAATTTCCTCAACTTTCAGTTTGTGATGTATCGGAATAGCTGTAAATTGATAAAATTTATTTCTTCGAGCATTTTGAACCTTCCACTTCTCATATTTTATGAGTTTTGAAAGCGCTTTAATTGCCTCTGAAGGATATTTAAACTGAGCGACTTTGTTCTTTTGTAAGATATCAATACCTTTTTCAACGTTAACACCGCCAATAAAGGAAGTGAGAATTAGTTTTTTCTTCTGCTTGGCATATTTTACAATCACGTTAGCAGTTTTTTTGATCTCAGTCATAAACTGAGGAGTCAGAAGGACTAGAATTGTATCGATATTCTTATCGTTAACTAGGTTATGTAACGCCCATTCATAACGATCCGAAAGAGCATCTCCAATTACATCTAAAGGATCTCTAATGTTGATAGTTGAAGGTAAATTTTCACCTAAATTCTTTATCGTTACTTGCGAAAATTTTGCCAATTGTAGCTGTTGTTTTATCAAACTTTCGGTTGCAATGACCGCTGGACCTCCAGCATTTGTGATAATAGCAATCCGATCACCAAAAGGCACGGGGAAGTTATTAAAAATCAACATCAGATTGAAGAATTCTTGGATCGAATCAACATGAATCAGTCCATTCTGTTCAAATCCAGTATTGATTATTTTCTGATCTTGAGCCAGTGAACCGGTGTGTGATGAAATTGCTTTTTTCCCTTCCGCAGTTTCACCTGGTTTTAGCACTATTATGGGTTTTTCATATCCTACTTCACGAGCTTTTTGTAAGAAATGCTTACCTGATCGAACATCTTCAAGATACGCAAAGATACTTTTTAGTTTTTTATCGGAAGCCCAAATATCAAGAAAATCAGATTCGTTAAGATCGAGTTTATTACCTAAACTTACAAAGTAAGAAAAACCCAAATTAACCTCTTCGGCCATATCGAGAATAGAAGTTGCAATGGCTCCAGACTGACTCATAAAAGCCACGTTACCTTTGTTAGGAAGGTTCGCAGCAAAGGTAGCATTTAGGTTTTGGAGAGTATTTATAAAACCCAAACAGTTTGGTCCTAAAATTCGGAATTTATATTCACCTTTTAATCTTAAGATATCGTTTTCCAGATCTAAACCCTTTTTCCCCTGTTCTCTGAATCCAGCGCTGATAATGACAATATTCCGGATACCTTTTTGTCCGCATTCTTCCATAATTTTAGCGACAAATGAGGCTGGAACAACAATAACAGCCAAATCAATTTTATCTTCAACGGATAAGACAGAAGGATAGCAACGAAGATGAAATATTTTCTTTGCCTTTGGATTGATAGGGTACACGCGACCTTGAAACCCATAATCAATAATGTTTCGAACAATGGCCGAACCAAGCTTTTTTATATTTCTTGATGCACCAATGACTGCGATCGACTGGGGGCTTAGAAAATCATTCATATATGTTTACTTATGAATAACTTGAGCGATTATTTCCTTAGTATTTACAACATTCAATTTATTGAATAATGTCGTAAATTTTTCTACCAACTTATTCCTGATCTCCGTTTGAATTTCCGGAGACAAATCCCAACAATCTTTTTTGAAAGGACCAATAGCCTTTTTTCTAGTTTTATACAGAAACTGTTCCTCAGTTTGACCATCTTTTTTCTCATCAGCACAGTTTGCTTTCACATATTCATGAACTTTATCTTTGAGTTCTTTGGGGAAAGCAGGATGATCATAAGTCATATTTTGAAATTCAGTTGCAAGATGGACTTCAAGAGTTCCTTTCTTGGGAAAATTATCAAAAGCTTCTTCTGGTAGTGTTGAAGCTCCATGTTGAACAGCACCACCTAGCCCATATGTTTGACACTCTTTAGACATTATTCCTAAAGTGTCAAAATCAATTTTTACTTTGGCTAGAGTGCCATCTGGTAAAACAACGCCACCATGGGTTGTTCCAGTTTGAACGCTCACCTTTGATAACCCCACGAAGTTTCCTTTTGCCTGTAATAAAGCTTGATAACCTTCCAAATAAGCTTGTAGCTCTTCGGGAGAGCTATTTTTACCTCCGACTTCACCTATTTCTCCACCAACTGATACCGTGGGACCCAAATTAAGCTCTTTTTCAAGATTACGAATGTAAACTGTTAAATCAGCCGTTTGTTCGTAATTATTCTTTTGTTGTTCTGAAATCGTGGTTTTTGTAAGATCTACCAAAGTAGAGGCATCGATGTCAATATTATAAAAATGCGCCTCCAAAGATTCTCGAATTAGATCTTTAATCGCTTGAGCCTCCTTCTGGGGTTCTACTAAAAATTTTTTGAGCTTGAATTGATAGTGATCGCCTTGAAGAAATATCGGACCGACAAAGTTTTCTTTAATCGCTGCCGCCAAAATTGAGGTCGTAAATTCTGCCGGACGTTGGTCTGTATAACCGATTTCAGATCTAGCAATTTCGAATATTAATGCTCCAACTTTCAAATTATTTGCAGCTTGAAAGATAGCACGTGCCATATTATAGCTCATCATCCGAACATTGATAGCCGGTACTGAGAAACCTTCAAATTGATGTTTTCCTCTCGCCATATAAAAATCATGAATAGAAGCAGGATAAATTCCCATGGATAATGCCGTCTCATAAATCGACTTACGTGCATTTTCTTTTTCTGCATCTACTCCAAAAGTCGCGGTATAAATTAATGTATCAATATTTTCTGACATAGAAACTCCTTTTTTTCCTGTCATTCCGGACTTGATCCGGAATCTATTATTTTAAATAATTATTACTGGATCCCGTATCAAGTATGGGATAACTTTAATGTCATTTTAATTTTTCGATTGCTTCAGAAACTAAATTTTTGGATCCAATATAAACTGGGGTACGATGATCCACTTTATTGGGAACTATTTCTAAAGTTCTTTTCACTCCATCTGAAGCTGCTCCACCCGCAGCCTCAGCGATAAAAGACATTGGTCCGACTTCAAAAAGAACTCTTAACTTACCTTCTGGTTTTTCGATTAACGCTGGATAGCTAAAGATTCCGCCATACGTTAAAATTTGGTGAAAATCTGGAACAAAAGAACCGCTGTAACGAAGCTTCAAACCTGCTTCTTCATATGATTTAATCAGCTGTTTATGTTTTTCCGTCCATTTTGTGTATAATCCACCCGGAGAATAGAGTTTCCCGTCTTCAGATAGTTTCATATCTTCTTTTACGAGGTCAAAAACACCTTCATCATTAAGAACAAATTGAGAAACTCCGGATTGATCAGCAAATACCATGAGAGTAAGTGGTCCAAGCAAAATATAAAAAGCAGATTTGATATTGGATAACCCACTCATAATTTCCCCGTTTTCATAAATGGAAACAATAATCCCTACCGCAAGATTGGTTGGAATGAGAGAAGAACCATCTAAAGGATCAATTGTCACTCCAAAATGTCCCCGCGTACTTTCCATATGAATCACATCAGCTTCTTCTTCACTGCCGGCCTGTTTTACAAGACCAGATGATTTGAAAGCAGTAAGGAGTATTTCGTTAGCTCTTTTATCCAGTTTGATTTGTTCTTCGCCATAGAGATTATAAGTACCAGCTTTTTTGTCTCCACCTAAAAATTCCGTCTTTATAGGCTTTATTTGATCTACTATAACTTGAATCATGTCAATAAAATCTTTAGATTGATTATTACCTTGAAGATAGGAAGAAAGTGTCATTGTTGACTCCTTGTGTAAATGCTTGATTGAAAATAATAAATACTATATATTTTATTGTAGAAGGTTTAAAAACTTTGTGCAATAGAAAAATGAAAGGAGTTATATATGGCAGGATTAAAACTAGGAGAAGCACCAACCAAAACAATTGCAGATGCCTTTTGGAACACTGAAACAACTGAAGAAAAATTTGATCCAGAAAAAAAAGCAGCCCAAGGATTATTAGGACTACGTACAATTAATTGTAAAGGAAATCCCGAAAAATTAGCTGAATTTGATGAGATGGTTAATCAACAAAGGTCTCAAGGAAAATCGTTTACAGAAATTTATGAAGAAGTTGAAGCAGCAACATTCTCCGAATTAGTATAAATAGTACTAACTTTACATTTATTATTTAATACTTATCTAATTAGTATTCTTCCCGTCATTTCCTGCGGTATTGGTAATCCCATCACTTTTAGAATCGTAGGAGCTACGTCTCCCAATATTCCTGGTTGTAATGTCTTCAAACCAGTGGGAACAGGACCAATGTAGATAAAAGGGACTGGAAAGTTGGAATGTTCTGTGTCGGGTTCATTCAGTTCACGATTAAACATCTCCTCGACATTCCCATGATCAGCTGTAACTATCATCACTCCTCCCATGCCTTTTACAACTGGTGCTAATTTCCCCAAACAGATATCAATAGCTTCACAAGCTTTAATTCCGGCTGCAATTTTACCAGTATGACCTACCATATCAGGATTAGCAAAATTGATTACAATAAAATCATAAATATTTTGTTTAATCTTTTGTACCAAAACATCCGTTAATTCGAAACTCGACATTTCAGGTTTCAAATCATATGTAGGAATAGATGGAGAGGGAATAATAATACGGTCTTCACCTGGAAAGGGATCTTCACGTAAACCATTAAAATAATAGGTAACAAAACGTTCTTTTTCGGTCTCAGAGATGTGCAGCTGTCTTTTTTGATGATCAGAAAGAACTTCAGATATTGTCTGTTTAATTGAACGACGAGGAAAAGCAATTGCCGAAACAGGTAAACCTTCTTCATATTGAGTCATCGTCACAAAAAAAAGATTTTGGATGAAGTTAGGTCTACTGAAAGTGGTAATTTTATGAATTTGGACTCTTTTTTTCAAAGGAAGTTCTTCTTTAAAAATATCTTTTCGAACTTCCACGTATTCAAAATTAGGTAACACAAATGCTTTTGTTAGCTGTCTCGGGCGATCGACTCGATGATTGAAGAAAATTACCGCATCGTTATCGTGAATAAGACCAATGGGATTATTATTTTCGTCTACGATGTTTATCGGTTTAATAAATTCATCAGTTATCCCTTGTTCGTAAGAGTGAATGAGCGCCTTTTGAGCATCTTTTTCTTTGATTCCGGTTCCTTGAGTTAAACAGTTATAACATACTTCTGTTCGATCCCAACGATTATCACGATCCATAGCATAGTAACGTCCAGTAATGGTCGCGATCTTTCCCACTCCAGTTTCTTTCATTCGATTTTCAACCTCAACAACAAAGGTAATGCCTTCATGTGGAGGGTCATCACGACCATCAGTAAATACATGTAGGAAAACTCGTTTTACATCGTACTCTTTAGCTAACCATAACAAACTATTAAGATGATCGGTAGAGGCATGTACAGCAGACGGTTGAATAATTCCGACCAAGTGAAGAGCTGAATCATTACGATTGACGTGTTCTACAGCTTTTACAAAAGCTTCATTACGGATGAAAGTACCGTCAATAATTGATTGGTTTATTCGTTGCAAATCTTGATAAACAACTCTTCCAGCACCAATATTTAAGTGTCCCACTTGAGAACTTCCATCTTGAGCATCAGGTAGTCCTACGGATTTTCCCGAAGCTTGAAGATGTGTATGTGGGTTATTTAACCACAATTTATGATAGTTAGGCATTGAAGCCAAAAGAGTCGCATCACTTTCAAGATCTTTTTGGGGAGCAATACCAAATCCGTCTAATATCACAAGCACAACTGGTTTTGGAGCACTAACAGAATTATCCATAAAAGTATTTCCTTTTTAGATTTTCTCCAGAATTTTAAGTTCTTCTTCTATTTTCATAAGGCGATTATACTTAGAAACTCTTTCACCTTTACGGGGAGCTCCTGATTTGAAATATTCAGCTCCAACTGCCACAGAAAAATCTGCCAAAAAATCGTCATTTGTTTCACCAGAACGATGGGAAAAGACAATTTTTAATTTTTGCTGTTGAGCAGTAATTACAACATTCAAAAGATCCAAAACTGAACCAATTTGATTGGGTTTTATAGAAATTGCGTTTGCCCAATGTTCTTTTCGATTTTGGTTAATTTTTTCCATATTACCATTAAAAAGATCATCTCCCACGACTCCTATAAAATTAGGAACTTTATGCTTGAATTCAACCCAATGTTTATAATCATCAGCAGAAAGAGGATCTTCGAAAAAGATAATAGGGAAATCTTTCGCAAATTTTAAAAGATATTCTACCATCTCTTCTGGTGTAAATTTCTTCTTTCCTTGAGAAACAGTATACAATCGATTTATATGGTCATAAATACCTGTAGCCGCAATATCTAAACCAAAATAGACTGAAGATTCCAGTCTAGTTTCCAGTTTGGAAATTGCTTGCATAATAATCTCTAAAGCCTTTGTATCACTATCAAGAGAAGGCATAAATCCACCTTCATTCGAAAGAGATGTATATTCATAATCACTACCCATCAAGTCCTTTTGAATCTGATGATCAATTTCCGAAGCGTATCGTAATTTATCACAATAATTAGGAATACCTTTTAGTATTACCATAAAATCCTGAAAGTCTAATTTACTCTTTTGGGACTCACGACCATTTATCATATTAAAAATTGGCTCTGGAATAGCCATTTTTTTCATTGGTTCTATGTTTTGAACGGTTTCTAAATTGATAGTATCACCTTCAGATTTAAATAAATGATTATATTGCTTTTCATATAAATAATGCAGATATTCAAACAAAGATTGATTACGACTGGCAGCTCCAGCTTTAGCCACGGCCATAGACGTTGATAAGATGGTATTACTACCTAAATGAGCCTTATTCGGAGTCCCGTCTAGATCAGCAAGAAGCTCATCAATATCAAATTGATCTTGGGGATCTTTTTTATACAAACGTGGAGCAATGGTTTTGTTCACATTGGTAACCGCACGAGTCACTCCATAGCCATGATATCGACTCATGTCTTTATCTCTAATTTCAACATTATCTTCAATACCGTAACTAGTCCCTGAAGCTGAAGAAGAATAAACCTTTACTCCATTCGACAAAGTTACTTCAACCTCAATTGTCGGTAAACCACGTGATTCTAAAATCTCTCGTCCTTTGACTTCTTGAATGTATAACATATAAAAAACCTCTAATTTATATTAATATTGTTTTCACTACCTTATTACTTTACAATATACTCAAACTTAATTCAAATATATTATTTATCTATGGAGAACTAGTTATGTCAAAAGCAAGAAAAATATTAGTTATTGAAGACGATCAGTTTATCAGAGAGATGTATTGTCGCGAACTTCAAAAAGAAGGATATGAAACGGATTTTACTGATAATGCTGAAGATGGAACAAAAAAAATCAGGAAAAATAAATATGATCTTGTTTTAGTTGACATTATGCTTCCAGGTAAGAATGGATTAGATATGTTGAAAGATTTTAAAGAAAAAGATGGAACTAAGGGTGCCAAATTTATTCTACTTACGAATATTGGACAGGATTCTGTTGTTAAACAAGGCCTTGATCTTGGAGCTAAAGGATATTTTATCAAATCTTCTCACACACCATCAGAAATAGTACAAGAAATCAATAATTTCTTTGAAGATTAAACTTTTTGAAAATTGATAGTAACAAAAATACCACGGCTAAAATCCGTGGTATTTTTTATATAGATCTAGATCTTAAGCTTATTTCAATCCCACTCTTTTTTTCTCTGCTTCGTAAACAACTTTTCTAGTTTTTTCAATCATATCTTGCTCTACAGAAACACTAGTTATTCCCCATTCAACGAGTTTTTCTGTTATTTCCGGATATACGGACGGAGCTTCTCCACAGATTGATGCCATAATTCCATGTTTGGCGGATTTTTTAACAGCTTGTTCGATCATCCACATTACGGCTGGATTTCTTTCATCAAATTCTTTGGCAACTTTTGCATTATCTCGATCCAGTCCCAAAGTTAACTGGGTGAGATCATTGGAACCTATAGAAATTCCGTCAATTCCAACCCCAATGAATTTTTCCAATATGATAACATTTGAAGGAATCTCTACCATTAAAATTAATTTGAAACTGGAAGTTCTATATAAACCAACTTCATTCATAATTTTCTTCGCTTCAATAAGCTCTTCAGGAGTTCGAACAAAGGGAATCATAATCCAAAGATTCTTATGATAACGATGTACTCGTTTAATCGCTTCAAGTTCTAATTTAAAAACCTCAGGATCAGTGATATAACGATAACAACCTCGATAACCAATCATTGGATTATCTTCGTTATCAGGTTCGTATTTCTCTCCTCCTTTTAGATTTCGGTATTCATTTGTTTTAAAATCAGTAGCGCGATAAACAACGGGACGAGGATCAAAAGCTTTAGCAAATCTCATAATTCCTTCGGTTAACTTGTCCACAAAATATTCTTGTTTTCCACTTCTAATCAAAGCTTTTGGATGAGTACCTATATTTGCAATCATAAATTCTGCACGCAGTAGCCCAATACCATCAACCTTTCTCTCGGCCAATTTTTCAGCCATATCCGGTTCTCCAGAATTTACATAAACCTTAGTGGCGGTCCGAATTTCAGTATTAGTAACCGTTTCTTCCACTACCGTAAAATCTTTATCCATTAAAATTCCCTCATAAACCTTACCTTCAGTTCCATTAACAGTAACGCTTTCACCTGTTTTTAACATTTGAGTTGCTTGTTCAGTCCCAACGACACAAGGAACACCGAGTTCTCGAGAAACAATCGCTGCATGACAAGTGCGACCACCACGATCAGTAACAATTCCTGCCGCACGTTTCATCGCCGGAACAAAATCTGGAGTAGTCATCTCGGTAACTAAAATATCCCCTTCTTTAATTTTATTTATATCTTTGGGGGAATGAATTACTTTAACAGAACCGCTACCAATTCCTGGACTTGCTCCGAGTCCTTCAAGCAATAACACTTTTTCAAGATTAAGAGTTTTTCGACCTTTTATTGGTTCTTGTGTAGTTTGCTTTTCAGTACTGCTTACAACATTTATTGCTGGATTTTCTTCTTTAATTTTTACAGTAGTTACTGGTCTTGTTTGAACAATATATAACTTTCCTTTTTCATATGCCCATTCACTATCCTGAGGCCAGTTATAATGTGATTCGATAGTTCTTACTATTTTTGCAAGTTTAAGAATTTCGGCATCAGGAAGTTTTTGGGCTTTTTGATAAGCCGGAGAAATTGGAAGTTTGACATTAAATTCATCTGTTTCTTCACCTTTTACCTTTTTTATCTTTTGCTTTTTATCTCTTCTAATAAATTGCCAATCCTGTTTCACAATATGTTTACTAATAATTTGTAGATTTTCTTTATCAATGAGATATTGATCTGGAGTTAAAGATCCGGAAACAATTGCTTCTCCAAGTCCATAAACCGCTTCAATTACGATTTTAGTACGATCGTTGGTAATTGGATCCAATGTAAAAGAAATTCCCGAGGTTTCTGATTGCACCATCTTTTGTACTGGAACCGCAATTCCGACTTTGAAATGATCGTAACCTTGTGAAACTCGATAGAAAATTGCTCGTGCTTCAAATAAAGAAGCCCAACAACCGCTTACAGCAATGAGAACATCTTTATCACCCTTAATATTTAGAAAGGTTCTCTGTTGACCGGCAAAAGAAGCATCAGGAAGATCTTCGGCAGTGGCTGAGGAACGAACCGCCACATAGGGAGGAGTTCTTTCAATTTCTTTATAATATTTAATGATTAAATCGGAAATCTCCTGCGGAACTGGAGTTTTTTCAATCAAAGTTTTAATTTCCTCGGATACTGACTGAAGTTTTTTAGAATCATCAACGTTTAAGCCGGTTAGTTTTTGGCGGATTTTATCACGTAGATTGGTTTTATCTAAGAAATAAAAGTAAGCTTGAGCGGTCACTATAAATCCGTTGGGAACTGGAACACCAGCGTTTGTCATTTCTCCCAAGTTTGCACCTTTTCCACCGACGATTCCGACATCACCTTTTCCGACTTCATTAAACCAGAGACAAAATTTGGGCAGTTTAGCCATAATCTATTCCTTTCAATAATTAATAAGATAATATGTTTTCATATTATCTTGATTAAAAATAAATAACAAGCAGTTTAATACTATATGAAAAGTTATATTTACTCATCGACGTAATTTGGTAATAAATATTACCGTACTAATCAATCCAGTTAGTAAAAAAATAATTGTACCTCCTAAAAAACCAGTGTCTGGAAGTTGAAAGATACTGCTCCGGACGAAGATACTAAAGTTAATGGTATCTTTATTACCAGCTTGATCAGTAGATATAATAGTGACTTCATGAAGTCCAAGAGGAATATTAATTTCAGGAGTATAACTCCAATTACCCGTATCATCAATTGTTGTATTTCCAATAATAGGTTCTGAATTGATGGTAATATTAACGATCGCTTCTTTTTCTCCTGTCCCTTCAAAAACTGGTTTACTGTTATTTAACTCCCACTGGGTTAAGTCTTTATTAAAGGTAACTCCTCCTAATTTAACTAAGTTGATAGTGGTTGTAGTATCGAGAATGATACTGGCGCTGTAAATCAAAGATTCATTCCCCGCACCATCACGATATTTGATATAAATTGTCTTAATACCATCTCCTTCTGATAATGTCCATACTTTTGTTTTAGAGTAAGACTCCCACTCTACTCCAATAAAATTAGGATTTTCAGAGATAATCATTTCCACAACTTCGGTTAAATCATCCGTTCCCGGAAGAATTAAGGTAATTGTTTTTTCGTTAGTATATTCGTTATTACTGGGACTCACAATTTCAATTGGTCCTTCAGGAGATTTAGTATCCAAAATAATAGTATCACTATAGATAGTTGATTCATTACCGGCCACATCTTTGTACTTGGCATAAACTGTTTTTGTACCATTATTACTAGAGAGAGTAAACGTTTTAGAGGTGTCATATGATTCCCAACTTGATCCAGTAAAAGATTCATTTTCAGAAAGAATCATCTGACTTATTCCGGAAGGATTATCGATAGCCGATAAAGTAAGAATAACTTCTCTACTATTAGTGTTTTCAGCTCCTTCATTGATAGTTATACTTCCTGTCGGTAAAGTATCGTCTACATTAAAATTTGTAGATTGATACAAGATTTCAGGTAAATACACTTCATTTTGATCAATGGAACGAACGGTTAATGTATGAGTTCCTTCACTTAAAGAACTCGGGGAAGTACAAGAATAATTTTCTGATATTTCATCAAAGGCACCATCAGAAGCAGTACAATCAAACCATATACCCCCATCAATCTTTCCCTGGATATTTTTTAGAAAAACAGATTGACTATTTGATTCCGCATACGTATTTTTTGTCCAAGAGACACCATCAGATGAAGTTGCGTAAGCCAATCTCCCATTTGTCCCATCATGCCCGGTATACCACATCTTATAGATTCCATTTTCTTTTATTAAGCTTCCAAAGTAAACGCTTCCTTTATCAATTGAATATGTATTACTTTGAGATAAAACTGGATTATTATCAGATTTAGTCCAAATAGCTCCATCCGGAGAAGTCGTATAATGAATTTGATATCTTAATCCATCATATCCGGTATACCACATTTTATAGGTTTCATTATCTTTGATTACATAACCTGAAAAAGCATGAACATCATCTGTTTCTCCAGAAGATCCCAAGGGAATAACACAACCATCCCCAATAGTCCCACTACAGTTGTTCCCAGAATTTCGAGTCCAGGTTAAACCATCATTCGAAGTTGCATAACCAATTCTCACATTACTGCCATCATGCCCAGTATACCACATTTTATATATTGTCTCGTCCTTGATCACATAAGGATAATAAGTATGAGCATCATCCCAGTTACCGTTAACTGCTTTTGTAAAAAGACATCCATCTCCTAATGTTCCCAAGCAATTATTCCCAGAATTTCTTGTCCAAGTTATACCATCTGTAGATGTTGCATAACCGATTCGCATCGTACTTCCATCATGTCCGCTATACCACATCTTATATGTTTCCCCCTCTTTTATGACACTGATACCATAGAGATGAAGATCATCCCAATTACCATTTGCACTTAGGTCAAAAATGCAACCATCTCCAGTTGTACTACCACAATTATTCCCATCATATTTTGTCCAATTTATACCATCTGTAGATGTTGCGTAACCGATTCGCCAGTTAGTATTATTCGATCCGGAATACCACATCTTATAGGTTGTTCCATCTTTTATTACTGAAGGAGCATATCCCGTATGGTAGTAATCCCAATCGTAAACAGTTCCATGTTCATAATCTGCTCTACCTAGATCTAATAAAGTAGTGGTTTTGTCAATTACCTTATCTTGGATGGGATTATTTGCTTCTCCAGATAAAGAAACGGTAGCTGTATAATATGGAGAGATAGTGTCGAGAGAAATACTAGCTTCATCATTTCCAATCTCCCAGATATCTAATTTTCCCGTGCCTCCTCCATGTCCAAGGATAGCTAAGTCCTCATACTCATCATAATCAAAGTTACCGACAATCATAGCTCTACCATAAGATAAAGAGCGCGTTAAATAATGAGGAGCAGTTATAAAAAGATCTGCGTTTTCAATAGCTTCAACTTCTCCGGACATATTTATTAAATTATTTCCATAGTAAATATATACTCCTCCTTTAAAATCTTTATTAGTATTAAAAGTATAATATCCGTAATAATAACCCCCAACAGCCAGATCTAAATTTCCATCGTTATTCCAGTCATTAACAACAACCGACACTCCAAACATATGATACGGAATATTAGAATACAAAATAATATCCGCGTCTTCAGGATGAAGAATAGTTTGAGATAAGTAATTCGATTTTCCTAAAAATATCATTACTCCTCCTCTATAAGATACTCCATATCCACTTAATCCTATGATGATATCTTGTAAATTATCATTATCAATATCGGCAACAATAAAATTTTGATAGCCGCCTAAATACTGATATGATGTGCTTCCTTCAATAATTAAATCCGCTTCAGAAAAAAGTTTGTTAGCAGTAGTTAAAGGTCCCAAAAAGATTCCTACCGAGCCAATATAGTTTTGATCATAACGATAACTAGATATGATAAGATCATCAATATTATCACTGTTTATATCGGCACTGTAATGACCTTGACCAGTGTAATAATTGGCTGTATCGCCTTTAACAGTAAAATCTGCATCAGTCCCAGCGTTTAAGTTCAAATCCCAAGCATGTTCTCCACCAAAAAAAACATATGTTTTCCCAGCATCAGTCTTTCCATCATAATCATATTTATATGCTCCCAAGGCTAAATCCGGCCAATCATCATTATTAAAATCACTAACGGCCATAAGATCTAATCCTCCAAAACGGGAACCAGCTTGTTCAGCATCAATTACAATAGCAGCATCACTATAACTATCAATAGTTTCAAAAAAATCAGCTCTTCCCCAAAATATGTATACTCTTCCAGTTAGACTGCTTGGAGAACCCACAGCATTTACAATCAAATCATCGTAATTATCTTGATTAAGATCACTAATAAAAATGCTATATCCAAAACGATCGTTTACTTTCTCTCCTAGAATAAAACTAGTTCTTTCAGTAGGAATTTCTGAAGATGTGCCTTGGTAAAGATGCACCTCTCCAGTACTTGAAATGGAATAGTCTTGCCCTACTGCAAGATCAATATACCCATCGTTATTAAGATCACCTTTTTGTAAGCTGTGACCTTGACCTGCCCCAAAAGAAGCAGCTGGATCACCAATGATACTTTGCTGTAAAAAACCATCGCTGTTTTCAGGGTAGTAATAATCAATTCCATACCGACCTAGATAAACATCATCGTTTAAAGAAGCCGTATTTTTAGTATCAACCACAATTGTGCCGCGATTATTAGTTGAGATATAAATTAAATGATTCGTGGTATCTAAAGTCCCAAATGTTCCATAATTACTACTAATTTCAATAGAGCTTGTAATACCATAGCTTCCTTGCAGTGTATCATCACTCGGATCAACTGTTCCTTGAGTATTAATTACAGTCATAGAAGAAACTAGGTTGTAGTGAGTAATATAAAGTAAATTACCTTCAACATATACTGACTTTACTCCTCCTGCGCTTTGTAGGGCTGGATTTGAAGATAACAATACACCAGTAGAACTATCGGTAGTATTCCAGACTCCCGTAGTCCGATAAGCAAAAGAGGTATTATCATTTAGATTAACAACCGATAAGACTCCATCAGATGAACTTCCTTGAGAAGGTAGATATAAAAGCTTATTACCACTATCAAGCCCGATCTTTTCAATATTATTATGAGCAAGATGAGGAGTTGTCGAAGTTGAATAATTCGTTACAACAGTATCATCAGCAGGAGTCTTGGTGCCTTGAGTATTAAAAACTCTCATCCCTCCTCCCCAAGTTCCGATATACAGATAATTGTTATCAGAGTCAAAATATACTTGAGCTTGATTATTATTATGAGGAATTGCTGGAGTTGAGGTTGTTGTATAAGTAATCAAAAGTGTATCATCAGAGATCGTTACTGTTCCTTGAGTATCAATTACTGAAACTCCTCCTCCATAAGTAGATATATATAATAATTTGTTTATCGTATCCAAATAACTAGCATAAACATTGTTATTTCCGATTGCGACGGGAGTGGAAGTTGTAGAATAAGTAGCATTTATAGTGTCATCAGTTGCAACAACTGTCCCATTGTTATCGATCACATCTAATCCTCCAGAGGTACCAATATATATTAAATTTCCTATTTTATCGATAAACTTTATTGAATTTGAGCTTAGAGCTGGAGTTGAAGTAGTATTATAATTAATTACTATTGAATCATCTTCTAAATTATTCGTATTGTGAGTATTTATCACGTAAACACCAACATCACCAGTACCAATGTAAACAAGATTATTGGTATTATCAATATAAGTATAGTAGCTTGAATTTGAAGAGATATAAAAAGTATATGGAGTTGCCTGCGCTAAGCTATTTGTAAAATTATTAAAAAGATAGAACTTTTGAGTAAAAGAAATTGTAAAGATTATCAGAATTATGATTATTCTTTTAAATAAATATAAGATTTTAATTTTCAGAGGCATAAAATGTTCTCTAAACTTCATTCTTTAAAAAGTCAAAAGTCTTTTTTAGTTTCAGATTTTGTTAATATCAGATTGATTCGTTTTCAATGATATATAAAATCCTTCATCTTGTCGATATATAATTATGATGTTAGGCTTCATTATAAATTATTTTAATTGCACATCTGGTACTTTTTTATATTTAGGATTTTTTACTAAAACCGGTTTTCCTTCCTTTTCAATAACATAGTAGGCAAATCCTTGCATCTTCTTCACTGCTTCGTAATCAGCATGTCCCGGCATCGAAGCTTCATTACCACCTTGAGAAACAGAATCTAAAAACTCTACCGGAGAATTATCTGCAGTCACAAAATAGGTTTTACCTGTATTTACAAGAAGATGGGCGTATCCAGCCGGCATATAAATTTCATCACCAGCGTTGACTTTAATAGCCTTAAAATCTTCAATCTCGTCATCAAGGGGTTGACCTTTCTTATCTAAAGCTCTTTTTTGAAGTAAAGCTATTCCTTCACCAAAAATAATCCAATATGTTTCATCGAGATTCCCCACATGATAGTGCCCGTAGGTTTTGATATATTCATGATCAACTGTTCCTGTCTGCCATAGAGTAATATTTTTTCTTTCTTTACCACCCCGAATCATATAATAATGAATGTCCGGTCCTTTTGCTTCCGGATTCATCAAAACATCTTTCATTTTTTCATGAGTACGTGGTGCATAATATTCTGGATCCATAAAAAACTCCTTTTGTGTTTTTATAATTTCAATAAGCTAAGTAATTCGTTATGTATTTTACCGTTTGTCGCCAAAATTCCCTTTGAAGTGTCATTATTCTGAATCTGATCACCGTTTAAATCAGTCACAACTCCACCTGCCTCAGTCACAAAAAGAATACCGGCAATTACATCCCAGATCTTTTCTTTTCCATAAAGGTCTACAAAAGCATCGAAAGCCCCTCTAGCCGTGGCTCCCATTCCCAGCATCGAATCAGCGAGACATCGGACTCTGTAACTAGCCCAATTTACTTTTTTGAATTGCTCCATTTTTCTTTCGTAATCGTTTTTCTCCAACTGACTATTGGGAAGTCCTACAAAAAGAAAAGATTTATAAATATCTTCGGTCTGAGAAACTGTATATCTATTTCCATTATAATAAAAACCACCTTTTTTAATGGCACTATAAAGCTGTTTTTCTACAGGACGATATGAAACTGCTAGAATTGATTTTCCTCTATATAATAAATTAATGGCCGTATTATAAATAGGAAGATCGCGAACATAGTACTTTGTTCCATCAAGTGGATCAAGGACCCATTGATAATCAGAATCTTTGTCTATATGTCCTTTTTCTTCAGAGTAAATTGAGTGGTTTGGAAATTTTTTTTCAATTGCTTCTATGATAATTTTTTCTGCTCCCACATCAATATTGGTCAAAATATCCTGTCGATTTTTGTAATTAAGCACCGTAACCTTTTTTTGGTTATCAAGAAGGTATTCACCAACTTTCTGCGCCAGATTTTCAGTAAAACTGAGTGTTTTTTTCAGTTCCGAAGTCGTCATCATAAGTTTATAATTTCTCCTTGCAAATTATCAGTATCAAAAATTGCAATAGAAGAGTTTGAACCATTAACCTTTTCTTCTGAGAATGTAATAAGGCTTCCCGGATTTATCCAAATAGTCTTTCCAACTTTTTTAAGATGAGAAACATGAGTATGTCCAGTACAAAGAAGGTCATATTTTTGAGAATTTAACAAAGCTTCGGTAATTACTTTATCATGACCATGAAATACCGCTATTTTACAACTGTCACATTCTAAATCCCAGGTTAACCCATGCTTAGGATATTCAATATTAACACCATACTTTTCCGCTTTTCTTTTGATTCCAATTCTATCACCTTCATTATTCCCAAACACCGCTTTAATTGGAATATTCCAATTAATCTGCTTCAGTTTTAAAAAGTTAAATGAAGAAACTAGGTCACCACAAAAAATGACTATTTCGACCTTGTTTTCTTCAAATACTTTTTTAACTTCGATTAACTTTTCTACCTGATCATGAGAGTCAGAAAATATACCAATTTTCATGTTTATTCCTAATCTAAAGCATCTTTATTAACACCAGAGCTGAAATCAACCTCTTTGTATTTCTTTAATATGGCTTTAATTTTTTTCTTAAGATCATTATACTTTTTCTGTGTTTTACCTTCGAATTTTACAGTTAGGTAAGGACCGTTTTGCGACGCTCTAATAATAACCATTTCATCTTTGGTATCTGCTCTAATTCCGTCAATATCAATGTACGAAGCCGTTTTTCCAAAGAGATTTTTGAATTCTTTGGTTATTTTAGTTTTGATAAAATCGAATTTAATTTCGTCGGCACAACCGAATTTGATCTCCGGAGAAGAGACGTATTTTGGCATTTTTGCAACAGTTTCAGAAAGAGTTTGATTCGTGCGTGATAAATACTGTAATAAGCGTAAGGAGGCAAAAGCACCGTCATCATGACCATAAAAGTTATCGACAAAAAACATATGACCGGATAGCTCTCCCCCAAAAGCGGCTTTTTCCTGTTTCAGTTTTGCCTTGATAAAAGAGTGTCCTGTCAACCACATCAGCGGATTTCCCCCACTGCTTCTAATGACATCCGCAGTTTGTTTGGAACAAAGAGTGTTATAAACAATTGTTCCGCCAGGTTCATAATACAAAACATCTTGGGCAAAGATAGAAACGAGGTTATCATTCCAAATACTTTGACCTTTATCGTCAACTATTCCGACTCGATCACCGTCAGCATCATAGGTAAAACCCAAGTCAGCTTTTTCTTTTAAAACCCTTTTACTGAGTCGTTCCAAAACATCATTTTCAGTAGGATCTGGGGTTCCTAGAGGAAAATTACCATTCGGCTCACAATTTTGACGAATTACAGAACAACCTGTATCTTCCAAAATTTGTGAAACAAATTCACCAGAATAAGTATTTGAGCCTTCGACAACTACTTTAAATTTTTTATCGATAGTAACTCTTTTTAACAAATCGTTTTTGTAATCTTCGAAGATATCTTTTTTTACGAATTGCGCTTGACGATCATATTTTTTAAAGTTACCTTTTTCTACATAACTCCGCAGCTTTTTAATTTCCTCACTTTCCAGAGTGTCGGAAAAGCTACGTCCAAGCTTAAAGCCATTGTAATCTTTGGGGTTATGAGAAGCGGTAACCATAATACAGGCTTTTGAAAGAAAGTGATATTGAGACCAATAAACAATCTGACTCAAACTTTTTCCGATTGAATAAACGTCAACTCCGTTTTTTAGTAATTCATCAATAACATACTTTTCAATCTCTTCACTACTATTTCTATTGTCACGTCCTACCACAACCTCTTTGATCTGTTTTTCAAAAAGCATAGTCACAAAACCCTTCATAATAAGACGTACTGTTTTTTCATTCAGATCATCTGGAACAATACCGCGTAAATCATAGCCACGAAAAATATGAGGATTAACTTTGTTAATGTGAGGGTTAACTGTTTTCATAATATAAAAATAGAATCACTAGCTGAGTGTTTCTCCTATACTCCTATTATTAATACTTAGGATTTTTTATTATCTAGAAATTTTGTAAAACTTTCAAAACCTCTTAGAACCTCCAATGGAACCGCAAAAACTATTGTATTGGATTGATCAGAAGAAATATCGTTTATAGAATTTAAAGTTCGCAGGTGTAAAGCGCCAGGAGTATTGGCCATTAAAGTAGCCGCCTTAGCCAAGTTTTCGGCGGCAATAACTTCTCCTTCAGAATTGATAATCGTCGCTCTTCGTTCTCGTTCAGCCTCAGCTTGTTTTGCCATAGTTCTCTTCATATTCTCGGGAAGCATTACGTCTTTTAGCGCCACGCTTTGTACGACAACACCCCACATCTCGGTTGTAGTATCAACAATTTGACGAATTTTCGCCGCCACATCATCACGTTTAGAAAGAAGCTCATCAAGAGTCACATCACCAATAACATCACGCATGGTGGTTTGTGCAAGCTGTGAAATCGCCCAACGGAAATTTTCAACTTCGAGAATCGCTTTTGAAGCATCATTAATTTTGTAATAAATAACTACCGAGATTCGAGTCGAAACATTATCTTTGGTGATTGCTTCCTGATCTGGTTCGGCGACCGCTTTGACACGCATATCAACAATCATAATCTTTTGAAAAACAGGGATTACAATTCTCCAACCCGGACCCAGTACATTAGAAAATTTTCCCATGGTAAATAGAACCGCTCTTTCATACTGATTGATCTGTTTCAGGGAAATAAGTATAAGGAAAATTAAAGTAATGAATAAAGCTATGTAACCTGGCATAATATATCCTTTCTTAAAAATAATGTGTACTAATTATATACTCGAAATTATCTAAAACTCAAATTTTAGAATGCCTAGAAAAATTATTGGAAAAAAGTCAAAAACTTGACTTTTTAAAGTAGGTCTTTTCTCTTTTTTTTAGTTACTTTTAACCGCTGTTCATTTTTCCATTTTTTTATTTCAGCATGGTTACCGGAGAGCAAAACCGAAGGAACTTTTAAACCACGAAATTCGGCCGGACGTGTATATTGAGGATATTCAAGAGAATTATTAGAAAATGACTCATCTTCTGTGCCACCTTCTCCTTCTATAACTCCAGGAATTAACCTAACTATAGTATCAACAATAACTATCGCCGGAAGCTCTCCTCCAGTCAAAACATAGTCACCGATGGAAATCTCTTCATCGACTAAAGTATCAATAACTCTTTGGTCAACACCTTCATAGTGGCCGCAAAGAAGAATTAAATGTTGTTTTTTTGACAACTGCCTGGCTTTATTCTGTTTAAAGATTTTTCCTTGAGGAGAGAGATAAATAACATGTGAATCCGAATTTTTAGATTTTAAGTCTTCAATACATTCAAACAAGATTTCCGGTATCAAAAGCATCCCTGGCCCTCCCCCAAACGGTTTATCATCAACTGTTTGATGCCGATCAGTAGCCCAATGACGTAAATTATTAATCTGAATATTAGTCAACCTTTTATCTTGAGCTCTTTTTATAATAGACTCCGAAAAAGGCCCCTCAAACATCTTGGGAAAAAGAGTAATAATATCTACTTTTAACATAGGATTTATTGAATAAAAATAAATAACAGACTAAAAAAAAGTCCAGAAAGGCCAAATGCTAGAACTAGTAATAACCCGCATCCTGATTTGATATAATCTCTGACAAAATCTGACATATTAAATCTCCAGCTATAATTATTTATCGGTATTCTACTACATTATAATCAATTCACACAACTTTTATTGAAAATTTTAATCAAAAAGCCGAGCGTAATAATTTGCGAAGTAAGCACCGATTACTAAGATTATAATAGCGATGAATACTAGAATTGCTACAATTATAACCACTTTACCGTTTTGAGATTTAATTAGATTCATTGAAATTATCTTCCGGTCTTACCAAACCATAAACTCACCACGCGCCAATTTGTCAGAAAAGTTGTAGATATCTTGAAGTTCTGATTCAATAATCTTATTAACCTGATCCCGTACATCAGCTACCTTATAACCATCTTTCATAATAAGTTGAGCCGAGGCAATCATCGGATCTTCAATAGGATGTCCTATTTGGGAGCATAACCAAACATATACTTCTTTCAGTCCGGGGGTTCCAGCATAAATGTGCGCCGCAATGTGATGAGATAAAAGATTGTATATCTTTCCCACATGTGCAACTGGATTTTTCCCTGCAGCTGCTTCAGTACTCATAGGACGATTCAAGGCAATAAGACCGTTGACACGATTACCTCTACCCACCTGTCCGCAGTCTCCGTTTTCTGCAGAAGTTCCAACTACGGTTAAGTACATTCCAGATTCACCTCGTGTTTGATCATCAAGAGTATTGATATCAATGGAAACTTTATTGATTCGGTGTTTCTTCTCAGCAACATAATCTAAAATCATCTCTTTGATACTCTCTTTTTGAGTAAAATATTGTTTTTGGCTTTCAATATATCGATCTATAAAAGCCATCGCAACCGTGATTTTAAGTTCATCGCCGCGACGAAATCCCATGATTTTAATATCTTCACCGATTGAGGGAAAGACATTCTTTGTTTCATCAAGGTTTAAAAAATGTTCGAGATCATAAACAATCTGTTCGGTTTCAGTTAAGGGAGCATATCCAACCGCAGCCGAGGTATCATTGGCACCGATTTTT
This sequence comes from candidate division CPR3 bacterium GWF2_35_18, assembly GCA_001771135.1. Lineage (GTDB taxonomy): Bacteria > Patescibacteriota > CPR3 > CPR3 > GWF2-35-18 > GWF2-35-18. Next base: position 97,240 of record MESW01000003.1, read on the forward strand.
TCTCTTTCAAAGTTGTCAACAAGATCGGCTGACCCAGGTTGAATCTCATTTTGGAAGATAAAATGTTTTTCCGGGTTAATGTTTCGCAAATGATCCTTGAGCCATTTTCTTGCGGTTGTAATTGCGATATCATTAACAGGAATTTCAACATTCCCGTATTTATTCAACGCTCTATCTCCCAAAACTAACTTCATGGGGACAATAATTTTTCCACCACCAATCTTTGCCTTTGATTGACCTGCGACTAAAAGACTTTTGTCAATATTATGGTGTAGAATTTTCCCCACTCTTTTTTTATATTCACTACAAAGAGCTACGGAAATAGCATCTCCAATTCCATCACAAATAGAGTCAGGATGTCCCACTCCTTTTCTCTCTACAAGTTCAGTTACTTGTTCTTCAACGGGAGTGTTTTTTATCTCTTCAACCGTAATATTAGGCATATAAGCTCCTTGTAATAAATGAATATAATCTTTTAAAACAGCCTGAAATTATGGTAACATATATACTAAAGTTCTTCTAGTATTTAATTTAAAGTAATTAACGGAGATTAGTTTATGTCTGATCAAATATATATTACTGGTCATAAAAATCCAGATACAGATTCAATCTGCTCGGCGATAGCCTATGCGGAGTTAAAGCGTAGTTTAGGAATTAATGCCATTCCGATGCGTTGTGGTGAAACTAATGAAGAAACGAATTTTGCCTTGGAAAAGTTCGGATACCAATCTCCAGAATTAGTTGAAGATGTCAAAGAAAAAAGTATCGTTCTTATCGATCATAATGAATCAAATCAATCCCCAAATGGCATTGAAGAGGCAGAAATAGTTGAAGTTCTAGATCATCATAAAATTAATTTTAATAACAGTAAACCACTTATTTTTTTTAGTAAACCGGTAGGATGCACCGCAACCTTAGTCTATGAAAAATATCTTGAAGCTAAGGTCGCATTAACAAAAAACGTAGCTGGAATTTTACTCTCGGCAATTCTTTCGGACACTATCGTTTTCAAAGGTCCAACCACGACGGTTTCGGATGTTGAAATTGCAAAAACACTCGCCAAGATCGCTAATATCACTGACTTGGAAAAGTTCGGAATAGAACTTAAAAAACAAAAAGCTTCTCTCTTTGGCAAAAGCGCTACCGACCTTATTAACTCTGATCTAAAAGAATTTAATTTCAAAGATAAAAAAGTTGCTATCGGACAGATTGAGATTGTTGAAAATTCCGAATTTGAAAGCCGCAAAAAAGAGATTCTTACTGAACTCCAAAAAATAAAAGAAGCTAAAAATCTATCTTTAATTGCTTTTATGGCAACAAATATTATTGAAATGGGAACTACTCTTCTTTGTGTCGGAGAAACGGAAATTATTGAAAAAGCTTTTCACAAAAAAGTTGCCGAGAATTCTGTCTATCTCAAAAACGTAATGTCTCGAAAAAAAGATATTGTTCCACCACTAGAAAAAGCATTTTCATAAACATAAAGTGATCTTATTGGAAAGGGGAGGAGTGATATTTATCACTCCTCCCCTTTTTTGAATCCGTAATTTGAGAGGAAACTATAGAGACTCTACAAATTGATTATCAGTATAGTCTATAAGAGTCTTTTTGTTATCAATCAGTTTAAACGATTCTAAAGTGTTTATCGTTTCCAAAAAAGTTTCTTCACTTATTTTTGGACTGTTCCAAAACTCCAAACACTTTTGTAGAATCAAAAGTTGGGTATCTTTGACACTATCCTCAAGTTGTAATTCATTTGATGTAATTGCAAAAGCGCTCTGGTGATCATTCCAGGTTTTTTCAATTCCTTTCCACGTGGCTCTGACAAAAGCCTTCGCCACATCATTCTTATCTTTAATGACACTGTCGCTAGCAACAATTCCAGCGGAAGCAAAATTCAGATAGTCCGAAAGTTCAATTACATTTACTTCATATCCCAATTTTTTAAGTTGAATTGGTTCATTCATGGAAAAAACCACGACCGCATCTACCTTATTCTCAGTTAGAGATTGAACTTGGGTATAACCAACTGGAGATAAAGTAACTTCGTTCTCATTAATATTTTGATCTTGTAAAAAGGCTTGAAGGCCGATGTAAGAGCTACCATAGAAACCAGGCAAACCAATGTTTTTTCCTTTTAAATCACCAGGGTTAACAATTTCCTTATCTTTCAAAGAAACTATGGCGATGGGAAATTTTGAATAATAGGTCATTATATATTTGACCGGAATATCCTTATCTTCTGCCAAAACTACTTCATCCCCATTGGCAATCACGAAATCTAGTTCATTTTGCCCCAAAAGTTTCAGAAGATCCGTAGACATTGAGTAGTCAAACTCCACTTCTAAGCCTTCATCTTCGTAATATCCATTTTCGTCCGCAACATAGAACGGAGTAAATTGAATATTCGGAATATATCCCATACCAATTTTAACCTTTGTCAGATTACTATTTTGATCCTCTGCTGTTTTTTGGAAAAACTTTTGATTCAGAAAAATGATCAATCCCGTTAAGATTAAAAGGATAAAGATTGAAGTAATTAATTTTACTTTCATATTTTTTGACCTCTTTTAATAAAAAATGATTCTAAGCTGGAAGAGATAGTATATAAAATAATTCCCAATAAAGCGAGAATAAAAATAACAGCAAAAAGCTGTGGAGTATCAAATAAACCTAACGAGGAATTAATTAAAAATCCTAAACCTTTATCTGCTCCCATAAATTCACCGACAATAGCTCCGACGATCGCCAGAACCATTCCGATTTTCATACTCGAAAATATATACGGTAATGAGTGTGGGATTTCTAGTCTAAGTAAATTATCTAGAAATGAGGAATTAAGGGTACACATCAACTCTTTTTTGGTTTCTTCAATATTACTTATGGCTGTGATGGTATTCACCATAACCGGGAAAAAAACGATAATCGAGCAGATCACGATCTTAGAGGTAATACCTGAACCAAACCAGATAATAAAGATTGGGGCCAAAGCTACAATAGGTATTGATTGAAAAGCCACAATGTAAGGAGTAATTGTCAGATGCAAAATTCTTTTTTTGGCAAAAATATATCCGAAGAACATCGCCAAAATTGATCCAAATAAAAATCCCGCAAAAATCTCAGTCAAAGTAATCTGAAGATGTGGATAGATTTTTCCACTCTGTATAAGATATACTAGCTTCTGCGACACAAGAGAAGGAGCAGGTAAAATATAAGTCGGATAGTGAAAAATCCAAATAACACCTTTCCATAAAAAATAAACAACAATCAGGGCAATTACGATCTGGAAGAATTTAATTAGATAACGATTCATAAATAAACATTTTGATGGGAATAACTATTAAAACTTTACGAAAAACATTTTTGCTTTTTTAATGTCGTCTTCAATTTGCCAAATCAGCTCTTGCTCGGAATGAAACCTATGCATCTCTCGGATTTTTTTCCAAAAAGAAACCGTGATCAGCTTTCCATAGATACTTTCTGAAAAATCAAAGAAATAGATATCAATGCGTGGTCTATTATCAAAAAAGGTTAATGGAGCACCAATATTAGCAACACCTTTATATTCTTTCCCTTCCAAAACAATCGTTACAATATAAACTCCATCGGAAGCAAATACATTACCTTTGGGATAATCAATATTTGCTGTTGGAAAGCCTAATTTCCGTCCGCGACTAATACCTTTGATCACTTTGTTCGATAAAACAAATAGTGGTTTATCTTTAATATCTTTCATATTTCAAATTATACTTTAATTTATTAATATTGAAAACTCAAAAATATATTTTATAATAATTTTTATAAAAAAAATGTAAGACTGCTTACTTTATCAAAGACGCTTTTAGGATATTCTGTAAAAGCATCGCTACCGTCATTGGCCCAACGCCACCCGGAACCGGTGTGATCAAACTGGCTTTGGATTTAACTTTTTCAAAATCAGTATCACCAACAATATGATAACCCTTTTTACTCTGATCCGTAACTCGGTTTAAAGCAACGTCAATAACGACGGCTCCTTTTTTAACCATCTCGGCGGTTACAAGAGCTTCCTGTCCAGCCGCACAAACTAGAATATCCGCATTTTGCGTGTGAAATTTTAGATCTTTTGTCTGTGAATGGCAGATTGTCACAGTAGCTCCTTTTTGCAGTAGAAGATAAGAAAGTGGTTTACCGATAATATTACTTCTTCCAATTACAACCACGTTCTTGCCATTCACATCTACTTCATACTCCTCGAGGAGTCGCATCACTCCCGCTGGGGTACAAGGAATCATTGTTTCCAGAGAGGCTTTTTTAGCCATGGAAAAGAGTAAACCTCTGTTTATGGGATTAAATCCGTCAACATCCTTCCAAGGATCAATTGCTTCTTGGATTTTGATAAGATCTAACGATACCGAAATTGGTAATTGCACCAGAATTCCCTGTACCTTTCTATCAGCATTTAACTTTTGAATTAAAGAAATTACTTCATTAATTTCCACACTGCTAACAAATTCATGCAGAAAAAACTGAATTCCGACTTCTTTGCAGGCAATTTCTTTCTGTTCGATATACAGCTTTGATTCCCAATTATCTCCAATCAGGATTACAGCCAATCCTGGCTGAAAACCAAGACCTGCTATTTTTGATTTTACGTCACCTCGGATTTTTTTAGCTACAGCTCTTCCATCAATAATACTCACCTAATTATCTCCTTTAACATAATTATTTTTGCAATTCAAAGCGTGCTTTACTTAGATTCCCTTCAATTTCATTGCATCAGCTACCTTCTGAACAGCCAAAGAGTATACACCCATACGCATATCAATATTATATTTTCTGGCAGCAGTCAATCCTTCTTTAAAAGCATTTACCATAATCGGCTTTAATTTATTAAAAACCTCTTCCTTCGTCCAATAATAACCCATTCGATTTTGGACCCATTCAAAATAGGAAACAGTTACGCCACCGGAATTGGAAAGCACATCAGGGACAAATAGGACTTTTTTATCATGCAGAATCACATCTGCTTCCGGAGTAATCGGACCGTTTGCCATCTCGATAATCAGTTTCGTCTTTATTTTTGGCGCATTATCTTTGGTAATTACACTTTCTAGTGCTGCAGGAACTAAAATCGTTACTGGTAATTCAAGGAGCTCATCATTGGTAATGTTTTTCGCACCTTTGAAATCTTGAATTTTACCGGTTTCTTTTTTATATTTTTTCACTGTTTCCACATCAAACCCCTTTTCTGAATAAATACCACCCCTAGAATCAGAAAGAGCGACTATTTTGAATCCGGCTTTTTGTGCTAAAAGTGCAAAGTAGTATCCGACATTTCCGAATCCTTGAACAGCAATCTTGGTCGCACTTGGTTTTAATTTGAATTCTTTTGCCAAAGCTTCTAGGACATAGACTCCACCTTGACCGGTAGCTTCAGTTCTTCCTTGTGATCCACCTATTTCCAAAGGTTTTGCAGTAATCACCGCTAGATCGAGCTTTCCAGTCAGTTTTGCGTATTCGTCTACCATCCAAGCCATAATTTGGGAAGTCGTATTCACATCAGGAGCCGGAACATCTACATCAGAACCGATAAATTGCCAGATCGCGCGAATATAACCACGGGAAAGTCGTTCAAGTTCACCAATTGAAAGCTCTTTAGGATTCACAATAATTCCCCCTTTTCCACCACCGTAGGGAATTCCGGCCACACTACATTTCCAAGTCATCCAAGCTGAAAGCGCTTTGACTTCAGACAAGGAAACATTTTGGTGATAACGAATTCCACCTTTATAAGGACCGCGAGCGTTGTTATATTGACTACGAAATCCTGTAAAAACCTTGATCTTTCCATTATCCATTTTCACGGGTATAGCAACAGTTAAAACTCTATCTGGTTCTGATAATCTCTCTTTGATATCAGGATCAAGATTGATAATCTTGGCAATTTTGTCAATCTGCTTCATTGCATTTTGATACGGATCGGACATAGTTAAAAACCTCCAATAATATTATTAATAATTAAATTATTTCCTAATTCCAGGCACGGGAAAATTCCGAGTCATCTTTTTAACCTTTTCTCCCATACCTATTAAAAATTTATCATTCTTCATTTTCGCCTTAAAATCAGCGATAAACTTTTGGCGATTTTCCTTTTCCTGGGGCAACTTATAATCTTTTATATAGTTAATAATTTCGGTAATCCATTTGGCAATCTGTTTCATCTCCTTTTCTTTCATTCCACGAGAGGTAAGAGCTGGAGTTCCTAGACGTAAACCAGAAGGATAATAAGGTGAAGCCGGATCCGCGGGAATGGTATTTTTATTGGCTGTCATATGAGCAATATCCAGAGCAAATTCGAGCTGCGCGCCCAGACCTCCGTACTGTGAAAGATCAAGAAGAATAAGGTGATTATCCGTACCGTCAGAGATCATCTTAACACCGGCTTTTTTGAATTCTGAGGCCATAGCTTTGGAGTTTTTTACAATCTGAGCGGCATATTTTTTGAATTCCGGTTTTGCAGCTTCATTTAGAGCTACAGCAATTCCACCGGTAATATGATTATGTGGTCCACCTTGAGATCCAGGGAAAATTGCTTTATCGATTTTTTGGGGAAGATCCTGATCTTTTTTGATTCCCTTTTTGGTCACCATAATCATGCCACCACGTGGACCACGCAAAGTTTTGTGAGTCGTTGTAGTCACTACATGAACATAGTCAACTGGACTTTTGTGAACTCCACCGACAATAAGACCAGCCACATGAGCGATGTCAGCCGACAGATAAGCCCCAATCGAATCGGCAATCTCGGCAAACTTTTCGAACTCTATTTCCCGAGGATAAGCGGTAGCACCACACCAGATCAATTTTGGTTTATATTCTTTGGCAATCTTCCAAAGTTCGTCAAAATCTACTCGGCCGTCAGGTTTTAAATGATAAGGATAGCTTTTGAAAAATTTCGCGGTCGCACTCACTTTCCAACCGTGAGTGAGATGTCCACCATCCAAAAGATTCATACCGGAAATTGGGTCACCCGGTTCAAGAAGAGCCAAGTAAACTGCAAAGTTAGCTGGAGAACCAGAGTATGGTTGGACATTAACATGTTCTACTTTAAAAAGCTTTTTTGCCCGATCAATTGCTAGCTGCTCAATATCATCAATATTGGTGTTTCCACCATAATAACGTTTGTGAGGAAAACCTTCCGAATACTTATTAGTCAGAATTGAACCCATAACCGAAAGAACCGCCTCAGAAACATAATTTTCTGAAGGAATGAGCTCCAAACCCTCCATCTGTCTTTTCTTTTCATTTTGGATATATTTATATAATTCAGGATCTTGTTTTTGTAGAATTTTTGATTGTAAAATATTCATTAAATAACTCCTTTAAAAAATCTAAAACCTTATTCGACTTATATTAACTTTACTACACCATTTTGATAATCCCTCTTTCGCTAATAATATAATCTAAACGTTCATCATGCTCTTCATAAGGAATTTTTGGGAGTATTTGGAAATAATACCCCAATCCGATTTTCATTGCACGGGTTTTTTGTAATAACTTGTCATAATAACCTCCACCATGTCCCAAGCGAACACAATTTTTATCAAAAGCCACCCCAGGGACAATAAAAAGATCGATCTTTTCAATATCAACTTCAAGCATCCCTTTTTTTGGCTCTTCAATTCCGTATTTTCCGATCTCCAAATCAATCCATTTATTAATTTTGTATAACTTCAAACTCCCTTTATGAATTTTTGGAACGACAATTTCTCTCTCGTTCAAAAATAACTCTTTGATAATTATCTCTTTGGTATCAACCTCTTCTTTAGTGGAAATATAGAAGCAGATCATTTTTGATTTTTGGAAAAGATCTAAACTATACAGATGTTTCTGAATTCGTTCATGCGCTCTCTGCTTTTTGAAGCTGTTAAATCTCACTCGTTTCATCTGAATGTCTTTACGTAAATTTTCCTTTTCTTGTTGAATTTTGTTAATCATCTAATATCCCATTTTAAACCTAAAACTTCCCGAATTTCTCCCACTAGATATAACGAACCGGTCACTAGAATGTGATTATCAATAATTCTCTGCATCGCGTGAAAAGTGTCCATGGCGTTTTTGGTGGTGGTTACTTTTATATTGGAATCAATTTTATTAATATATGAAATTATCTCTTTACTTTTCCGAGCTAATTTTACTCCAGTATCAGTCACCTTTTCAAACTCAGTGACGATAAACTCTGAAGCAATCGGTAATAACAAATCGAGTATCTTACGATAATCTTTATCTTTTTTGATTGAAATAACAATAGGAAATTTTTGATTTGGAAAAATCTTTTTTAATGAACTCACCAGGGCTTTCATTTTCATAGGGTTATGGGCTCCGTCAATTATAAAAGTCTTGTCGCGAATATTCACGCTCTCCAGTCTTCCGGGAAAATGGAGTTTTAATAAAGCTTTTCTTATCGTATCATCTGAGACATTAAAACTAGATAAACTCTTTATGGCAGTGATTGCCAAAACGGTATTTGTAATCTGAAAATCACCCTGCAAGCTCAGTTTCAGGTTTTTAATCTGAGTATTTTTGAAAAAGTAATCAAAGGAATTTTGATGTTTTTTGACTTTGAAATCTTTTCCTAATACAAGAAGATCAGCGTTTAATTCTTTCGCTTTATCCATGATAACTCTTTTAATATTTTTTTGTGTTACGCCGGTTACAGCAATTTTAGATGGTTTAATGATTCCGGCTTTTTCGGTCGCGATCTTTACCAGCGAATTGCCTAGCCAATCCATATGATCCCATCCGATATTAGTGACAATCGACACCTCGGGTTTTATGACATTCGTAGCGTCCAGATTTCCACCCAAGCCTACTTCGATCACGGCAATATCCACCTTATTTTCATAGAAATACATGAAGCTTAAAGCGATCAGGATTTCAAAATAGGAAGGATAACCCCATTTGCCCTCGATTTTTACTCTTTCAATTACTGGTTTTAAACGATTAACATAATAAATAAACTGATCATCGGAAATTGGAGTACGATTAAGCAGAATTCGCTCGGTAATCTTTTGCAAGTGCGGGGAGATCGTTAACCCTACCTTATAACCAACCGCTTCTAGAATACTAGCGGTAATAAATGAGGTCGAACCCTTTCCGGCTGTTCCACCGACATGAATATATTTAAGTTTTTGATGCGGATTATTGAGTAGAGATAAGAAAAAGCTGATACGTTCAAGACGCAAATACTGATAGTTTTCACGCGGAAAGATAAAGGATTGAATATATTTTTCGACTTGTTGAAAGTTGTTGAACGGTCATTCTCCAAAATTATTATCAATTAAATTATTCTACTCTTTAATTTAATATTTGTAAATGACTCTAAAAAATATAATTACAAAACTTATTTATTACCATCCTGCTGGTTTTTCTGGTTCCATCAGTCTATTTGCTTCGGCTTCACCATTTACTTCCTCACCTCGAACTTTATCACCTCCAGCTTTTGTTGAAGCTGGTAATATAACTGGTATCAAAGCAATAACGACTACAACAGTAATCAGAAAAGATAGTATAATTTTCGTTTTTGTTTTCATCTTTATCTCCTTTAAAAAATTAAATTCTATATATTAAAACTAAATATTAAATCAATTATTACAGTAATTTAGAATTATTTTTTGATCACCAGTAGTTTATCGATTCGATTTCCATCCATATCCACAATTTCTAGAGAAACACTTTCATCTTCATAACGATTACCGGTCTTTGGAATTTCATTCTGTTTATTCATGATTTTATTGAAAACATACCCGCCGATAGTGTTAAAATCCCCTGAGTATTCACCAGGAATGTGTTTGATGTGCAGCTGTTCTTTGAATTCATCGATAGATAAAAGCCCGTCCACAAGGAAAGAACCGTCTTTCCTTCGCACTACCTCTTGTTCCTCAAGCTCATCAATTGAAGGAACAGATCCGACAATGGCTTCAAGAATATCAGTTAAAGAAATTAGCCCTTCTACACTGCCAAATTCATCCAGGACCAGCGCGGTATGAATTCCGGATTTTTTATAGAGATCAATCACATCCAAAGCCTTCATATTTTCCGATACCAATAAAGGCTCATGCAAAATTTTTTCTAGTTCAATCTTTTCATTCACTAAATAACCAGTCAAAACGTCCTCGGCGCGAATGACTCCTTTAACTTTATCAATCGAGCCACGACAAACCGGGTAATAGGCTAAAGGGTTCTTGATAATTTTGTCACGGATTATTTTTTCCGAATTATTTATATCAATCCAGATAATTTCGCTACGCGGAGTCATCAAACCTTTAACTTTTTTATCACCTACTTTGAAAGTCCTCTCCACAATATCTTTTTCGGTGGGATTGAAAACGCCTGTTTTGGTGCCTTCGGAAATGAGGATCTTTATTTCATCTTCACTGATAAGCTGATTCTGATCTTTTTTGAGCTGAAATATCTGCAGAATAAGATCAGTGGACGAACTTAAAAAAGTCGCAATTGGAGAAAAAATTCTAATGATAAAATGCAGCGGAAGAGCCACAAAACGAGCAATTTGATCCGGAAAGTTGAGGGCTAATCTTTTAGGAACTAGTTCTCCCAAAACAATCGTAAAATAGGTAATGATAATCACTACAATCCATAAGGCGATAGTGCTACTGTATGGAGTTAAAAATGAAATTCGTGCTAACGATACCGCTAGGGAATCGGTGATTTCCGCACCTCCCAATACTCCGGTCAGAATTCCGATTAAAGTGATGCTGATCTGGATTGAGGAGAGAAATTGGTTAGGAGATTTGGCCATATCTAGAACCAGCTGCGCGCTACGATCACCATCTTTGGCTCGATGCTGTAGTTTGGTGCGTCTAGCAGAAATGATCGCAATCTCTGCCATTGAAAACATGCCATTTAAAAGAATCAGGATAAAAAGTATAAAAATATTCATTATGTTTGATTATATACTCAACCTCCTTAAGTTTGCAAAAATGTTGTTAAGTATACACAAGATGATTTCAAAAGTAAAAAAGCCGAGGCAACTGCCTACGGCTATTTTAAAAAACATTTGGTGACCCCGGAGGGATTCGAACCCTCGATTTTTGGGATGAAAACCCAGTGTCCTAGGCCGCTAGACGACGGGGCCACAAACTATTAACTAAGGACAAACGGAATTATACACGGAAATAACTCTTATTTGCAAGACCATGTATCATTTTTAAACTAGCGCTTCTTTGAAAACTTCATCGACTTATTTAATCTTATATAGAACAACTCGTGGTTGATTGGGGCCATAATGATCCTTGCTAAACCCAGAAACAACAAATCCCAAGTTTTTGTACATCTTCAAAGCAATCGTATTCTTCGGATGTGTGACGATTTTGATTTTCTTTTTGTCCTTTAAGCTATCCAACATCATCTTCACTCCTGTAGTTCCATAACCATGTTTTTGATATTCGGGTAAGATTGCAATTCCGACTATTTCCGATTCTTCATTATCAATATCTACCCACGAGTAAAATCCGATAATCGTTTTATTGAGATAAATAAACCCGGTATCTCCTGATTGTGTAAGACAAGTTTCGAACTCTTTTTCCGTGAAGCTATTGTCAAAATCACGATTAAAACATTTCTTGTCTAATTCAACCAGTTTTGAAATGTCTTTTCTAGTGGCTCTTTTATAAGTTAACTTGTCCATTATTAGTTTTACACTAACGCTTCCTTGAGAACCTCATCAACCCGCTTCACAAAAACGAATTTGAGCTGTTTGCGGACTTCGGCTGGAACGTCTTTCTCCAGGTCTTTCTGATTATCCGCCGGCATAATGATTTTCTTTAAACCCGCACGATGAGCAGCCAGAACTTTTTCTTTCACTCCGCCGATTTCGAGCACCTTCCCACGTAGCGTAATTTCTCCAGTCATGCCGATATCTTTACGAACTTTTTTCCCGGTATATAGAGAAACGAGACTGGTTGTCATCGTTACCCCGGCTGAAGGACCGTCTTTGGGAATCGCGCCCTCCGGAACATGAATATGGAGATCATTAACTTTGAAGAGTTTAGGATCGATCTTTAGCTCTTTACTCTTTGATTTGACGTAAGAAAGAGCGGCTTGTGCGGATTCTTTCATCACATCACCCAGCTGTCCGGTAATAATAAGCCCACCTTTTCCCGGATAATAGGTCGATTCGATCGCCAGGATATCTCCACCGGCTTCAGTCCAGGCAAGTCCGGTAGCGACACCGGTTTCATCTGCTTCTTCTTTGAGCCAGGCGGAAAACTTCCGTGGACCCAAGATCTCTTCGATTTGTTTTTCATTAACCGTAGGGCTAATTTTTTTGTTTTCTGCAATCTTCCGCGCCAATTTTCTAAGAATTGAAGATAGTTCTCTCTCAAAGTTACGCACCCCAGCTTCGCGGGTATAATTACGAATGATTCTACGTAGAGCTTTTTCCTCAATCTTGATCTTGCGTTTATTGAGTCCATGCGACTTTAATAGTCGAGGTAAAAGATATTTTTTGGCAATATGATACTTTTCTTCCTCTGTGTAACCCGAATAACGAATCACTTCCATTCGGTCTCGCAGAGCTGGAGGAATCGTATCTAGGATATTTGCCGTTGTTATAAACATCACGTCTGAGAGATCAAATGGCACTTCTAGATAATGATCAGAAAAAGCATGATTCTGTTCAGGATCAAGAGCTTCCAGTAATGCGGAAGAGGGATCGCCACGATAATCATTACCAACCTTGTCGATTTCATCAAGCATAAAGACCGGATTGCTGCTTTTGACCTGTTGAATGCTTTGAATAATTCTTCCTGGCAAAGCGCCGACATATGTCCTTCTGTGACCGCGGATTTCAGCCTCATCTTTGATTCCACCCAAAGACATCTTCACAAATTTGCGATTAAGGGCTTTGGCAATTGATTTTCCGATTGAAGTTTTCCCAGTACCCGGAGGACCGACAAAACAAAGAATCGAACCGCGCATTTTTCCCACCAGTTTATTTACAGCTAAATATTCTAGAATTCTTTCTTTCACCCTTTCTAATCCATAATGATCTTCATCCAGAATCGCTTCAGCTTTTTTCAAATCAATCTGATCTTTGGTCTTTTTGCTCCAAGGCAGATCAACAATAGTTTCCAAATAAGCGCGTAAATAGGAAGACTCTGGATTCATTGAAGACATCTTTTCAAAACGATTTAGGTCTTTGACAACCTTTTCCTTGGCTTCTTCAGGCATTTTCAAAGCACTGATTTTTTTGCGCAGAGTTTCAACCTCGTTTTCATCTTCCTCGTCTCCCAGCTCTTTTTGAATGGTTTTCATCTGTTCGCGCAAAATCACCTCTTTTTGCATCTTGGAAAGCTCTTGATGCGCTTTACTTTCTAGTTTCTTGCCCAAACGCAACACTGAAAGCTCTTTACCCAAAATGTCGTTAATGATATCTAGCTTCACTTTGGTTTCGACCTGTTCCAAGATTTTCTGTTTATCAATGAGCTTGAGATCAAGGCTTCCCGCAATTAGATCCGCCAAAGAATGAGTATCGTCAACAGAAAGGATATTAATCAAAGCTTCCATGGGCACGGATTTTCCTAAAGTAACGGCTTTTTTGAACTGCGAAAGTACCGCGGCTTTGAGCGCTTCAATTTCCTGCGAATACTGGATTACTTCTTCAACATTTTCAACTTCAACTTTATAAAATGGTTTAGTTTGGGTGAATTTGTGAATTTTGACACGTTTAAGACCTTCGACAAGAATTCGGGTTTCTTTAGTTTCATTGAAAACCTGTCGGACGACGGCTAGAGTTCCCACCTGGTAAATCTGTTTATTGGTCGGATTTTCGACACTGGCATCCTGTTGAGCGGAAAAGACAATATATCCACCATGCTTTTGGGCTTCAGTCAAAGCGTTCACGGAGTAATTCCTTCCCAAAGTTAAGGGAAAAAGCACTTTCGGAAAGATAATCACATTCCGTAAAGGTATCAACGGATATTCGTTAAAATTTTTCTTTTTGAGGGAAGATAATATATCAGTCATAGTATTTATTATAAATTAAATCTAGGCAAAAAGTAACGGTTTTACTGTATCAGAGGAAAATAATATTGTCAATCGTATATTGAGACTGCTAATAGGGAATAATTTAATTCTAACCTAGTATATCGGCAAAATTAAGAATAAAATAATCCGGATTTAAGGCTTTTAAGTCTTCTTTACTATAAAATCGGTGATTTATTTCTGGATAAAAGATTGCCGTTTTGATATAGGCCGCTTTCCCCGCCTTCACATCGCTACCGGAATCCCCTATTATAATTGTTTCCGAGTTTGTAGCTCCCAAACGACTCATCGCTTTTTCAACTACCTCAGGATGTGGTTTATAATTTACGACATCTTCGGCGGATAAAACTATAGGGAAAAACTTTTCCAAGCCGAGTTTTTTCAAAGGATCTACAACCTGAATCCGCATCGAAGAAGAAACAATAGCCATTTTCTTTCCGGATTCAAATAGTTTGTTTAAAACCGGCTTCACACCTTCATGCAGCTTCACTTCTAGACGCCTATCGATTACTCTTTTTGATATCTTATTGATAAAACCGATATTATCTTTTACTCCCAGGTTAAGCGGACCCTTTTCCCAATTTCCCCAAGATTTACTCATCACATCAGCTTCAGTCACTGTGACTCCATACTCGTGATAAAAATGAAGATAAGCTTCCATCCAGATAGAAAGAGTGTCTGCCAGGCATCCATCCCAATCAAAAAGGACATATTGATATTTATGCTGTATTTTCATGGGAAGAATTATATAGCTGATTTCTTTTTCCGTAAAGAATAGAAAATAGCTATCGGAATAATTAAAATAATAACCGTTGAACCTCCGTAAATCATTAAAGTGGAAATTGTGACTCCGGTTTCGGGTAGCTCTGCTGGAGCGTTAATGGTTAAAGAAAATTGTAAAGTATCGGTATTCCCAGCAATATCTTCTGAATCAATAGTTACAGTGTGTGCTCCAACTGGAATATTAATGTCTGGTGTAAATGTCCAACTGCCATCATCTCCGACGATTGTTTGCCCAGTAATGGGATCTGAATTGATCGTCACCGTCACCGTAGAATCAGCTTCTCCTGTACCTATAAATACCGGTTTCATGTTGTTGGTATTCCAATCGGTCAGATCGTCATTAAATTCACCATTATCGATTGATTCAAGAGAAATTGTAGTTGTTGTATCGAGAAACAAAGTAACCGTATAAATCTCACTTTCATTAGATGCGGCATCACGGTATTTCACATAGATAACTTTGATTCCATCACCATTGGAAAGATCCCAAGTCATGTTTTCCGCATATGTGACCCAGATTCCGTCTGAGAAGTTCGGATCTTCAGAAATCATAACTTCTACTACCCCTGCCAGAGAATCGAATCCTTCCAAAACAAGATTTACGGTTTCTTCGTTCGAATAGGTAGTTCCTTCATATTCTACCCCACTATCAGTAGTACTTTCACCAGTGGGAGTAGAGGTATCCAGGATAATACTATCCGAAATAGAAGCTGATTCGTTATCCAAGCTATCTCTAAACTTCACATACACTGTCTTCGTTCCTTCTGTCGTAGAAAGGGTAAACACTTTTGTGGTATTGTAAGTCTCCCATGTCTCTCCGGTGAAACTAGAGCTTTCGGATAAGATCATTTCTGAGACTCCACTCACAAGGTCTGTTGCTGACAAGGTCAATGTTACACTGGTTGTATTTGTATAAGCAGCATCACCATTAATAACAATGCTTCCACCACTGGGTCCTGACAGATCTACTGTAAATGTCTCTTCAGATTCACTTCCAGAACCGGTTGTATTTCCAACGTCATCACTACCTCTAACGTAAACCGTATGTTCACCTTCATTAAGGGCTGTTGCTGGAGTACAACCGAAGGTTTCACTAACTTCGTCAAAAACCCCATCATCGGCGACACAATTACTCCAACTTCCAGAAGTAATATCAACTTGAAACTGTACACTAGAAAGTGGATGTGAATCGGTGACAGTTCCCGTAATACTGGGAGTCTCATCTCCAGTTGGATCTGGCGTAACTGTATCCAAAGCTATTACCGGGTCAGTAGTATCAGTAACTAAACGTGCGAATTTCAAATGACCAGTATTATCATCTTCGTAAGTAATAATGTAATCACCATAATTATCGATTGTAAGATATGGATTATATACATAAGAAGTGGCATCAATTATTTCTGAAGTCCAGGTAGCCCCTTCATCTTCAGATTTATGTAGAATTAGTCCTGCATCATAACCTTCATCTACTAGTAAATAATTGTTATTATTATCAATAGCTAATGAATAAAATGTTGATAATTCTTCTGACAATTCAGTATCAACCCAGGTTTGTCCGTTATCATTTGATTTTTTTATCAGTCCATTTGGATACAAATAGGCATGTTGACTTTTCACAAAAGCTACAAAATCATTATTCTTATCTATCTGAAAATTTGCTTCTGTAGCAGAGTATTCATTTTCATATGAGAAATTCTCTGTCCAAGTCAATCCTTGATCATTTGAATAAATGAAATTAACAGAATATGTTGGGATTTGCAATTGCCCTCCAGTATAACTAGAAATATAAACATAATAATTATTATTATTATCATAATAAATGGAAGCACTTTCTAAAGATCTATTCAATTGGCTACCATCAACTTCAAGATAGTAGGTATCCCATGTTTGTCCTTGATCACTTGAAATTGCATATTTTACATCTCTGTAATATGTTGTAAGTCCTAAAGGAGTTCTTGATAACGGATTTGGAGAAATAAATATTAAACCTCCAGATGAATAATAATAATTGTAGAAAACTATATAATTACCTTCTTTATCAATACTTAAGCTTGAGCTACCACCACAAGAGCCTGATTCTAAACCCTCATATATATCAACTTGTGTTTTATTCCAAGTTACTCCTGCATCTACAGAACGTGCAAACTGTAAAGAATTATCTTCATCTGCATAAGTCAAAAGGTAATCACCATTGTCGTCAATTATAAAACCCAAAGGTCCCCAGTCATTATAGGTAGAATCATCGATCTCGGTTATCGTCCAAGTATGACCATAATCTAGTGATTTAGCCATATTTAAAGCTGTGGTATCGTAATTCGAATAAATTACAATATAGTTGTTATTAGCATCTGTCACAATTTTATTTGTATAACCCACCCAATCATCTGAATCATCGATAGTCGTTAACTCCCAAGTTGGAGCCGCCTGAACTTCAGAAACTATAGGAAAATAAAAAAAAGTGTTAAATGAGAGTATAAAGATCAAAGTTAAGGTTATAATAATCCGGAATAGTTTATTATTTAATCTCAATAATTTATTAAACATATATTTTTTATCCTCAATATATATAAGTAATTTTGTATTATCTACATTATAGGGATTAACTGGAAACTTTGGCAAGAAGTATTTAAACTGTAAGCTTATGTTTACGACGTTTGGCGATTTTCAGATCGATTAATGAGCGACGGAAAGCCGCTTTGGCATTGATATGAATCTCACCCTTGGGCTTCTCCTTGAGAATCTCTTCGGCTCGTTTCTGCGCCTCCAAAACTTTCTGCTCATCAATTTCCTGCGCATGAACAGCTTTATCGGCAAGAACGAGTACTTTTTGAGAAGAAACTTCCAAAAATCCACCCCCGATAGAGTAATACTCTTCATGATTTTGAGTATGAATGATGAGTTCTCCTGGCTCAAGGATTGTAAATAATGGAACATGTTTGGGAAGAATAGTAAGCTGTCCACTCCTAGTGTTTACAGTAATTCTTTCCGCAACATCTTTATATTTTGTCCCTTCGGGAGAGATGATTTCTAAAGGAAAAGTGTCCATAATTAGAATCTCATATTACTTAACTTCATCGATTGTCCCAACCATATAGAAGGCTTGTTCACTTTTGTCGTCATGTTTACCTTCCAGAATCTCTTTGAATCCTCGTACGGTATCGCCTATTTTGACATAGCGTCCTTCACGTCCAGTAAATTGTTCCGCGACAAACATTGGTTGAGTTAAAAATCTTTGAATTTTACGAGCTCGGGAAACAATTAGTTTATCTTCATCAGAAAGCTCTTCAATACCAAGAATAGCAATAATATCTTGCAAGTCTTTATATCTTTGTAAAATTTTTTGGACCTGTCGTGCTGTATTATAATGATCTTCTCCAACAATCTGGGGATCGAGAATATTTGAAGTTGAAACTAAGGGATCAACCGCTGGAAAAAGACCTTGTTCTGATAAAGCTCTTTCTAGAGTAATACTCGCATCGAGATGAGCAAAAGTTGCTACTGGAGCAGGATCAGTGTAGTCATCAGCAGGCACATAAACCGCTTGAATTGAGGTAATTGATCCTCGATTGGTAGAGGTAATTCTTTCTTGTAAATCTCCCATCTCTTTGGCTAGAGTCGGTTGATATCCTACAGCTGAAGGAATACGTCCAAGTAAAGCAGAAACTTCAGATCCTGCTTGGGCAAAACGAAAGATATTATCAATAAAAAGCAATAGATCTTGATTCTCTTCATCACGGAAATACTCAGCCATTGTTACCGCTGTTAAAGCAACACGAAGTCTAGCTCCGGGAGGTTCATTCATCTGTCCAAAAACCATGGCGGTTTTTTCTAAAACTCCGGAATCTTTCATTTCATGGTAAAGGTCGTTTCCTTCACGAGTACGCTCTCCGACTCCGGCAAAAACTGAATGACCAGCATGTTCTTCTGCAATATTACGAATAAGCTCTTGAATGACGACGGTTTTCCCAACTCCGGCCCCCCCAAAAATTGCCGCTTTTCCTCCTTTAATTAAAGGACAGATAAGATCCAAAACTTTAATCCCTGTTTCAAACATCTCAACTTTAGTAGATTGACGGCTTAGTTTAGGAGCCATGCGATGAATCGGATAGGTTTTTTGAGCCTTTACTTCGCCTTTTCCATCAATCACGTTTCCAGCAACATCAAACATTCTACCCAAGGTTTCTTTCCCGACAGGAACAGAAATTGGGTTTCCGGTATCAATAACATCCATTCCTCTTCGTAAACCATCTACTGATGATAAGGCAATAGTACGAAAAGTTTTATCTCCAAGATCCTGTTGGACCTCAAGGATTAATTTTTCTTCTTTACCTTTTTCGTTTAATCGCATCACTTCCAAAGCATTATAAATAGCTGGAAGATGATCGCCTTCAAAAACGACATCAATTACTGGACCGATGATTCTAACAATTTTACCTGTGGATTTTATTTGTTCTGTCATAATTTTTTAATCTATCCTTCTAGCCCCAACTTGGCTGTAGTTATATCAAGAAGTTCATTAGTAATTCCAGCTTGTCGGGCTTTATTATATTCAAGAGTTAATCCTTCAATAAGGTCTCCGGCATTATCAGTAGCATTTTTCATTGCTACCATTCGCGCCGAATACTCGGAAGCTTCAGCTTCATAAATGGCATCCCGAAGTTGAATTTCCAAATAAGAATTCAGTAAAGCATCTAAAAGTGTTTTTATTGAAGGTTCAATGACAAAATCTTCTTCTTCTCTTTTTTCCGCTTTAAAAACTTCTGGTGAAATCTCTTTTTTTTCGGCTCCGGTTGCAGTTTTATATTTTAAGACTTTGGTCTCATCCAGTAGCTCTTGCAAACTAATTGGAAGCAGTCTTTTCATCACTGGCTTCTGGATCAAAGCATTTTTAAAATCACTGTATGCAATCCAAACCTCATCATATTCTTGTAAAATAAACTTTTCTTCAACCAGACGAATAACCGCACTCACATTTTCGATAAAACTATTTCCCTTGGAAAAGTCAGCGATATATTGATCTTTTAAATAAACCACAAATGGCTGTCCTTTTTTCCCAATCGTCACAAAATCATTTTCAATCCCTGGTTCATTCTTCTCCCAATTTTCTACAAAACGAAAAAGGTTAGTATTCAAAGCCCCACAAAGTCCTTTATTAGTCGAAATCAAAATAATTAAACGGCGATTTTTTTTCTCTCTGATATCAATAAGAAGTGGATGCAAGGTAGAATCACCTCTTTGGGCCAAATCTCCAGCCATATGGAAAATAATATTAGCATATACTTTTCCGGCCAAAGCTTTATCTTGAGCCTTTTTCATCTTACTCGCGGCGACCATCTGCATCGCACGAGTAATTTTCTTAATGTTCTTCGCAGATTTAATACGTCTTCTAATCTCTTTTTCAGTAGCCATAGAATTTATCTCTAACTAATTATTAAACGGAAACAGTTTTCAATGACAAATCGCTATTTTCTTCTTTAAACTTCTTAGTAGCCTTTTCAAGTCCGCTTACCACACTATCACTAAGCTCTTTTTCTTCGATAATCTGTTTTAAAACTTTAGCATAGTTATTTTTTAAATAATAAACATATTTTTCTTCAAATTCGGTAATCTTTTCAACGGGAATATCATCAACATACCCATTTACAGCTGCCCAAATAATCGCAATCTGACTCTCCACGGGAACCGGTGCATATTGCGGTTGTTTCAAAATTTCGGTAACCCGAGATCCACGATCAAGCTGCGATTGAGTTGTTTTATCAAGATCTGATCCAAATTGGGCAAAAGCAGCTAGCTCTCGATATTGCGCCAAATCTAGTCTTAACTTTCCAGAAACCTTTTTCATTGCTTTAATTTGCGCTGCCCCACCAACACGAGAAACTGAGATACCTACATTAAGTGCTGGTCGAATTCCAGAGTAAAAGAGATCTGATTCCAAAAATATCTGTCCATCAGTAATAGAAATAACATTAGTAGGAATATAGGCAGAAACATCTCCGGCCTGCGTTTCAATAATTGGAAGTGCTGTCAATGACCCACCGCCGAACTTTTCGTCCAAACGGCAAGCACGTTCCAAAAGTCTCGAGTGTAAGAAGAAAACATCTCCAGGATAAGCTTCACGACCGGAAGGACGACGAAGTAGTAAGGAGATCTGACGGTAAGCCCAAGCATGCTTGGTAAGATCATCGTAGATAACTAAAACATCTTTTCCAGACTCCATAAAATATTCACCCAAAGCACAACCAGCATAAGGAGCTAAATATTGAAGTGTCGTTGGATCCGAAGCATTTGCAGCCACAACAATCGTGTACTGCATGGCTCCATGTTCTTCAAGCTTATTAATTACCTGAGCTAACTTTGAAGCCTTCTGACCAATCGAAACATAAATACAAATAACATTTTCATTTTTTTGATTAATAATAGTATCGATCGCAATTGCCGATTTTCCAGTTCCGCGATCACCGATAATAAGTTCGCGTTGACCACGACCGATAGGAATAATAGCATCAATTGCTTTGATTCCGGTTTGCAAAGGAGTAGAAACAGATTTTCGGGTAATTACTCCGGGAGCGATTTTTTCAATTGGTTGATAAGCATCAATTTTGAAATCACCTTTATTATCAAGGAGCTTCCCGAGAGGAGTCATTACACGACCTATTACTTCTTTGGAAACAGGAATCGAAAGTAATTTCCCGGTAGTTTTTACAACATCACCCTCTTTTAAATCTTCATATTTACCCAAAACGACTACGCCAACTTCATCTTTTTCGAGATTCAAAACTAATCCTTTTTCTCCATTGGGAAGATCTATAAGCTCATTGTACATGGCTTTTGAAAGACCAGAGATCTTTAATACTCCATCTCCAACTTCTTTTATGGTTCCTAGATTCTCAACGGATCCTTCGAATTTAAACTTCTCAATTTTTTGTTTTAAATTTAGATCAAACCCTTTAGACATAATTTAATCCTCTAAATATTTTTCCATCTCCTTAAGCTTGGTTTTTAAGCTTAAATTGATGATTTTATCTTCATGTTTAATTATGAGTCCACCCAAGATCTTTTTGTCTTCGGTATATGAGATATTAAGATCCTTACCCAAAATACGTTTTAATTCGGACTCAACGTTTTCGCGCTGTTTATCATCTAACTTAATTGTAGAAACTACTTCAGTTTTCATATTAATTAATGATTAAATTAATGTAGAGAAACTTTTTCGAGATCTTTAATAGCTTGGTTCAAAAGACTCTTTTGTTTATTTTCATCAAACGATTCCTGCATCACCTTTTCGGCAATCAGAACAGCCATCTCGGCTGATTGTCTTTTAATCTCTTTAAACATCTCCTTCTTATCTGCTTCAATCTCTGATTCCAACTTCTTTCTGACTATCTCCAATTCCTTTTGACCTTTTTTAAGTAATTCTTCTTTTTCTTTTTGAGCTTGTATCTTCGATTGAGTAATTATTTTATCGGCCTGTTTTTTGGCTTCACTGATAGTATTTTTCTCAGATTCTGTAGCTTCAAGAAATTTTTTGCCTGCCTCATTATTTAATTCTTCTGTTTCTTCGGCTTTTTTCTTTCTCTCATCAAGTACTTTTAAAATTGGTTTAAAAAGAAACTTTTTAAGTAACAAAAGGAGTATAACAAAGTTGACTATCTGAGCAATAATCAAGATTGGCTGAATCCCTAATTTTTCCATGGTAATACCTTCTTTTTAATTAATCCTTTATACAAATTTAATAATTAAAGCAACGACTAAGGCGTAAATAGCAATAGCTTCGCAGAAAGCGGTAGTCAAAATCATGTTGGTTCTGATTTCTGATGCCGCTTCAGGATTTCTACCTATTGCTTCAAGACCTTTACCGGCAAGCATTCCAATCCCAATTCCGGGACCAATAGCTCCAATACCGATAGCCAAAGCAGTTGCAATTCCTTGAAGATCCATATTTTATCCTCCTTATGAATCAATTAAAACACTAAAACATTTAAACATGAAAACCAGTTTTCGCAATTTAAAATCTCACTTCAACATCTTTTGTTCTCTTGTTTTTATGTTTTAATATTTTAATGCTCTGAAATCGTCGCCATGCTTATAAAAACGAGTGACAACATCATAAATACCAGTGCTTGAATAAATCCGACAAATATTTCCAAACCAATAAATGGTAAAGGTGCGATAAAAGGAATCAAATAAGCAATCACAGTGAGTAAAACCTCTCCTGCAAAGATATTTCCAAACAACCGGAAAGCAAAAGAGATAATTCGGGAAAACTCAGAAAGTAATTCCAAGATACCAATAAAACCATTGATCGGATTTCTAAAATTGAAGAATTTTTTTAAATATTTTAAGCCTAAAGTCTTAAATCCATAGAATTGAATCATAAATACCGAAATTAAAGCTAAAGCTAAAGTGGTATTCAGATCGGCGGTAGGACCTCGAAAAAGTGGCTTAAAGATTTCCGACTCCGAATCGTGAGACTCTGCTGTTTCTGTAACCAAAATGTCTGATTCCGAATCACTGGCTTCAGTATTACTATGAGTTTCCGCATAAACCGAATTTGTTTCCTCTAAAACTACCGCTTCCTCTTTGGTCTCGTAAAATCCGATTGATCCCACTCCGGGAATAAGTCCCGACCAGTTAGCAAAAATAATAAAAATAAAAAAGGTCGCCAGAAGAGGAAAGATCTTGCGACCAAATTCTTTACCCGCTACATCTTCGGTAAGACCAAGTAACGCTCCAATCATAATTTCCATCATCGACTGAAGTCGAGAAGGAATCTTGCTGACATTTTTATTCACAACAACCGCAAGTAAGATAAGTAACAACGTCACAATAATAGTAGTAAGAAGAGAGTTTGTAATTGGAAATGAACCTATTTTAAAAAGTGTTTCAGCGGCAACAGATACGTGCATAATAATAAATTTTTAAATTATGTTTTTTTACTTTTATTAATAAACTGTTTGACTTGAAAAATCCCTGCTCCAAAACCTAGAATCATTCCAACAGTTAAAGAAATTACCGTAGCTATCGGCTTTGTACCAAATTTATTGTCCAGTGTCAATCCTAAAAAGATACCCAAGAGGGCTGGAACCAAAATTACAAAACCAAAATTGAACACAAAAGAAAGCCCAAACATGACTTCTCTAGTACTACTAACCGGTATTTTTTTGTTCGCGATATTTTTATCAGTCATTTAAAACAAAAAACCTCAAATCGTGACTTAATCTTGACATGAATTATCTAATGATGATTCATAGGTTTGGGTATTAAATATTTAAAACCCAAAAATAAAAGATTAGCCTAAGATTGAGGTCACATTTCAATATATCATATAGTAGAAATAAATTTCAAGGAGTTTTTGGAAAAGAAATTCCTGAGGGAACAAAAAATAAAGCATTTTTTGCTCCCTCATCACCGTAAATAGGGTGAACGAACATAAACTACCCCCTCCAGTTCTTGAAAGTTTTTGCAATGAATTTAAATCCTTGCTCTCGCCACAGATAGCAAAAAGCTCGGATAGCTGAAGATCTCTGGATACGCCGAAAACGTGTCCTTTGATTATGAAACCCATTAGAATGGTTTTGCACTCTTTGATTCGTCACAGACTCTCCTTTATTGAAACACAAACATGTATAATTGGGTTATTCATTTATCTAGCTATGGCTAGAAACAATACTTGAGAAGGAAATTACACATCTGCCTTGAGGTACGTTCCGAATGTAGAATCGCTTCTATCTCAACATCTTCCAGAAATTCCGAACAACCTAAAAGGACCATCCTAACTACTGAATGCACTTCCCAAAATCTATATTGTCGAATTTGAGGTCGATCGCTTACTTTCCGTCCTTTCTTCCGATACATCTGAAACTCCTTTCTTGTTTTTTTGTGGGGGGTTATTTGAAATAATTTTTGAGAGCAAGATAATGGATAACTATGAGTTAATTTGGGTATAACACAACAAACCCGAATATTCAAGAAATTATGATGTCTAAATCGTAACCGCAAAATGAACATTTTCCAGCTGGATTAAAATTGGGACTGGAAACGTTCCAGCCACTCCTTTTAATAACCATTTTCTGACAGTTGGGACAAACTGTATCTGAAATGGAAAAATTACTGCTTGGAGCCCAAACAAACACAAAATTCAGACCGGCAGTTTTTCCAATTTGAGATGCTTTTCCCAAAATAGCTTTAGAAGTCGTAGCAATTTCCCGAAATTCAGCATCTGGAGCAAGCTCGGGACTATATTGGGATAAATGCCAGGGAGTATTTGAACCCAAATTATCACGTATCCATTTTGACATCTTTTTCAATTCCGATACCGAATCATTAATTCCGGGAATAATTAATGTGGTAATTTCGACCTTCATTCTCCATTTTTCCTGAGCTCTTTTAGTAAGTTCAATAATTTTTTGAAAATCAACTTCATTACCTTGTTTTTTGTAACTCAAGTTGGAAAATCCTTTAAAATCAACCGCATAACCACGCATATACGGACCGATATAATCAAGAGACTCTTCAGTTAGATAACCATTTGTCACAAACACGGTATACAAATTTTCCTTTTTCGCTAATTTTGCCGCTTCGTGTACAAACTCAATCCAAATAGTCGGTTCGTTATAAGTAAAAGCGACACCGGAAACATTTAGTTTTTTAACTTCGTTAATAAATTCCTTTGGAGTAATGGTAATTTCATCCTCAAGATGTGAAAAATCGTACTCGTATGAAGTAAAGTAATTCAGGCACTGTTTGCAACGGAAGTTACAACCCATTGAACCTATTGAAGCCACCATTGTCCCAGGGAAGAAATGATACATCGGCTTTTTTTCAATCGGATCAATCTGAATTCCACCGGTTATTTTTCCATAAATTAAACTGTACAGCTTACCATTTTCGTTTAATCTTGTTTGGCAAAACCCTTTCTTCCCTTTTGCAATCACACATTCGTAACCGCAGGTATGGCATTTCACAACATTCTTTTTGAGTTTTGTATATAAAGCTGCTTCTTTCATATAATTTTAAAACTCAAACCGGGATTACGTTCCAGCTCCTTTAATTCATTTTTCCAAAATTCATCTCGTTTTGCCTTATAATAAGAAGCAATCCCAATCATAGCAGCATTATCAGTATTTAATTTTTGTAGATAAGGAAAATAAACCGGCAAATTATAAGATTTAGCGATTTTACGAATATTTTTGCGTAACGTAAGATTCGACGTTACTCCGCCACCGCAAAATACTGAATTTGGTTTTGTTTCAACAATTGCTTTTTGAAGTTTGATAACAAGAGAATCCACGACAGCTTTTTGAAAAGATGCGCATAAATCATAGACAATTTCTTTGTTTAGAAAATCTTTATGAGTCTTCTTCTTTAAATCACGTATTAAATACAGTGCAGCAGTTTTTAGCCCGGAAAAGCTGTAATTCAAATCACGAGATTTTTCCATTGGCCTTGGTAAAATATACTTATTTTTATCTCCTTTTTTGGCAAATTCCTCGACAATCTCTCCACCGGGATAACCTAAATCAAGCATATTAGCAAATTTATCAAAAGCCTCTCCAGCGGCATCATCAACTGTTTGTCCAATCTTTTGATAATTCCCAATTTTTTTAATCAAAATCAGTTCTGTATGTCCACCTGAAACCAGTAACCCCAAAGCCGGAAATGTGTTCTTTTGTATCTCATTTCCTTTTCCTTTAGAATTTTTGAGCAGTGGTGAAAGTAAATGTCCTTCCATATGATTAATGGCAATTAAAGGCTTTTTGTATTTTTGTGCTAATTCTTTGGCTTTATCAAGACCGATTTCCAATGCCATTGCCAAACCCGGACCACAAGTAACCCCAATTGCGTCAATGTTCTCCAATTTCATCTGAGCTCTTTTAATCGCTTCCGATATTGCTTGGTCAATATTTTCTTTATGCGCACGCTTGGCTATGGTGGGAACAACTCCTCCCCATTTTCGATGTAGATCCACTTGAGAAGAAATTACATTGGAAAAGATCTTATCATCAACCGTAACGGCAACCGAAGTTTCATCACAAGAGGTATCTATGGCTAAAACTTTATAGTTTTTATGAATTTTTGTGTTACTCATAATTAAAGCTATTGTACAACATTACCAATAATACTACTAACAAAAGATCAATTTCTTTCTTGACATTCGGGTTTTGTTTGGGTAATATTATTACCATAATCTAACTCTTAATGAAAGGTAGATCATGAAAGAAACGCTTCAAACGATTAAAGTTTTATACGTAGAGTCAGAAAATGGAATTGCCGGATCCCATGAGGCTTTCGATAGATTAGAAAAACCTCTTCCGACTTTAAGGGGCCGTAAATTTTATGGTACTTATGATTCTGAAAATGGGATCTATCGCGCCTGTGTAAAATTAGAGATTGAAACTGATAAACCTAAAGAGTGGGGTTTAAAAATCACCAACATTCCTGGTGGTAAGTATGTCAAAGATAAAATAAAAAATTGGGTAGGAAAAGAAAACCTGATCGGAGAAGTTTTTACGAAACTTTCTAAAAGCCATAGAACAGATGAAGGAAGACCCAGCATTGAGTTTTATCGCAGTCAAAGAGAGTTAATCCTCTATCTTCCAGTTATGGATTAACTGATTCCGAAGATGACTTTCCTAGATTGAAGGCTTAAATGCTCAAGTTTAATATTAATTATTTTTATATTGTCCTGACGACTCAAATTGTTAATTAAATCGGATACCTTTTCACTCCATTCAATTGCTATAAGATTTTTCGGTTGAAAATATTTTTTGGATAAATAATCTCTGAGATCTTCATTTTTTGTCAAACGCCAGGTATCGATATGAATCAAAGTACTATTTTTACCATGATATTCACGCACAATATTAAAAGTAGGAGAAACTATTTCTTCTTTTATTTCCATGGCTTTACCCATTCCTTTTGTAAATTGAGTTTTACCTGCTCCTAGTTCTCCCTGTAGAGAAACCACTACACAATAATTTTTTAACAATTTCTTTATCTCATTTTTATACAAATCTGAAGCGATTCTCTGGGTTACCTTTTTACTATCAGATATTTCTTCCTGAATTAATTGGTTTAACTTTGATTTCAAAGCAATTTGTCCCTGTCTTAAAATTTTATAATCATTGATTGTAGTTTCAATGACAGTCGAAGGCGGGTTTTGGGGAAGTTTTCCGGCATCTAAAAATAGATCAATAATTTGAGCTTGCTTATCTGAAATATTATTAATGACATCGTTAAATGAATATGGGGTTTTTTTTGATGCTGAATTTGCGGAGGTTGCTGTAATTGGTTTTCCAAATTTTTTAATTAATGAAAGTGTTGATTCATAATTTGGAATTCGAACACCCAATGTTCCATTTTCAGCTTCTAATCTTTGATCCACAATATGTTTCGATTCTGAAATAACGGTTAAAGGTCCAGGCAAAAAGTTCTGATATAGATTTAAAGCTTTTTCGTTTAAAATAACATATTGCTCGGCCATTTTTTGGTTCAAAACGGCAATTGAAACTGCTTTTCCTTCAGGACGTTTTTTATAAATTAATAATTTCTCTACTGCTTTAAAATTCGTAGCATCAACTCCCACACCATAACATGTTTCAGTAGGATAAATAATAAGACCTCCCTGATTTAAAATGTCGACTGCTTGTTTTTTCCAATTATAATTTTTTTGAATATTTATTATTTTCATACAATTTAATTCTAACAAAAAAAGACCCTTTATGGGTCATTAATATTACCTCTGTTTCGGCCTGATCTTCCCAAGCCTCATCAGGTGCTATCTTCGCACTACAGAAGTAAACATTATAAGTTACTACATTTAGAAATAATTGTCAAGAGATTTTCAGATTAAAGAATATCATGTTTTATAATATTTAAACAGATTTTTAGAATTATAGACGGTTTTTTGAAAAAATTGAATATTGGTATAATATAGGACAATTGTCGGACATTTACCGCCTTTAATATGACTAATAATATCTTTTTAACTTATGTCTCAACCTCTAAAAAATGAATAAAATATTTTCACCAAACTCACAACGTTAGAGTTATATCTCCGCAAACGACCGCATGGTTGTTTGTAGTACGGGAGAATACCCATACAACTATCTATATCAAATCTTTTTTTATGAATGGTGGTATCTCAAGAAAAAAGTTAACAATGCAAGGCCTGGTTTAAACGTAACAAACACTACTACCGTGTCCTTGCCTTTCTCTCTGTTTTTAGAGATATTTTAACTATTGTAATGGGATCTTTTACGCATCACATGATCCAAAATGCGTTTACGAATGCGAACATTTTTGGGGGTTACTTCAAGTAGTTCATCATCAACGATAAAATCAAGGGCTTGTTCCAAACTTAAGGATGTTGCTGGGCTTAAAATTCTTTTTACACCTTCACCTTTAGAACGATTGTTAGTTAATTTCTTTTCCTTGCAAACATTAATTTCAATATCATCCGGTCTAGGATTAATGCCTACTACCATTCCACTATAAACCTGCTCCCCTGCTCCAACAAAAAGAGTTCCCCGATCTTGAGCGTTAACAAGTCCGTAGATAATTGTTTCTCCGGATTCATAGGATACCAATGCTCCAGATCGAAGTTGAGGCAATGTCTCTCCTCTTTTTTCATATCCAATTAAATACGAGTTCAAAGTGATTGTTCCCTTTGTAGCTGTCATTAATATATTTTGTAATCCAATCATGTTTTGGCTGGAAATTTTATATACTAAATTAAACATTTCATTACGATCTGGTTTCATGGAAAGCAGAGAACCCTTTCTTTTTCCAAATTCTTCAGTCACTGCGCCCACATATTCTTTATCTATTAGAACTGTCACTTCTTCATAAGGTTCACAGATCTCTCCCTCAATCTTCTTGAAAACCACCTGCGGTCTTGAAACCTCTAACTCATAACCTTCTCGACGCATAGTTTCTATGAGTATTGCAAGGTGTAACTCTCCACGTCCACTTACTATAAAACCATTTCCATGTTCCTCTTCTTCAATCTTCAATCCCACATTAATCTGTTTTTCATGTAAAAGACGTTCGCGAATCTGACGGGAAGTTGTAAACTGTCCTTCACGACCAGCAAAAGGACTAGTATTGGGACCAATTGTAACTTTAATTGTTGGCTCAGTTACTTCAATTGCCGGTAAAGGATCGGGGTGCTCGGCATCGGTAACTGTTTGTCCTATTTCAAGCACGTTAATTCCCGCCAAAGCAATAATATCTCCACTTTTTGCTTCTTCAACTTCTTGGCGAACTAAACCATTACTAGTATAGACTTTGGTGATATAAAAATTACCCAGATTCCCATTTTTATTAACAACAGCCACTTTCATTCCCTTTTTCATAATTCCCTGATGAATTTTTCCTATACAAAGTCTCCCTACAAAATTATCATAATCAAGGGTAGAAATCATCATCTGAAAAGGCTTATCTTCGTTAACTGCACTGTTAGGAATTTCTTTCAAAATTGTTTCAAAAAGAGGATGCAAATCTCCCTGTGTTTCAGCACTATAATTATCCGGATTTTTAAGGAAAACCTTACCATCGCGACCTACTCCATATAAAACAGTAAAGTCTAATGATGCTTCATCGGAAGATAATTCCAAAAAGAGATTTTCCACTTCACGCAAGACCTCTTCCGCTCGAGCATCTTTTTTATCTATCTTATTAATTACAAGAATAATTTTGAGTTTAGCTTCAAGAGCTTTTTTTAAGACAAAACGGGTTTGAGGTAATGGCCCTTCAACAGCATCAACAAGAAGGAGTGCTCCACTGGCCATATTTAAAACTCGTTCCACTTCAGAACCAAAATCAGCATGCCCAGGCGTGTCAATTATGTTTATTTTATTTGATTCGTAAAAAACCGCCGTATTTTTAGCCAGAATCGTAATTCCTTTTTCACGTTCTAAATCGTTGGAATCCATGATCAAAGTTTCCTGCATCTCTTTCTGATTATCTCGGAAAGTATGGGTCTGCTTGAGCATCGCATCAACAAGTGTGGTTTTTCCATGATCAACGTGAGCGATTATCGCAACATTGTAAATATTCATATATTCTACTTTCTTTAAATACATTCTATCACTAAAAGAAAAAACTCAGCCCTTTTTTATGCTGAGTTTATATACTCAACTTCTTTAGATTTATAAAGAATGTAATTAAGTATTACCCATATAAACAAAGTTTGTTATTTACTTCGTTCATAATAGCAGCATAATAAGTTGCAAACCGCGGTTATATGGGTATAATGAACGAGGTTTCTATGAGCCGCCTGGGACTCGAACCCA
This sequence comes from candidate division CPR3 bacterium GWF2_35_18, assembly GCA_001771135.1. Lineage (GTDB taxonomy): Bacteria > Patescibacteriota > CPR3 > CPR3 > GWF2-35-18 > GWF2-35-18. The sequence goes on from MESW01000003.1 coordinate 128,364, forward strand.
GAACTTACAGCTTAAAAGGCTGTCACTCTACCGATTGAGTTAGCGGCCCAAAATGTCAATTGTTGCTAACTCCGCGGACTTTAGTCCTAAATGAGTTAGCGGCCCATACACCTAAACATTACAATTCAAACCATAACAAGCCAAATTTCAACATAGCAGATTTTACAAGGTTTAAACATTTACGTCAACTAAAACTTCAAAATCATTAATTTTGTATCTCTGCACTTTTAAGATATAATTTACCCTATGAGAAAATCAAATATCAAACATATCTGCTTTGATTTAGGAGGAACTCTCGTTCGTGAAAACCCGGAATTTGTCAAAGTACATAATGAACTACGATATAAAACATATGCTAAAGTAATTAATAAACCAATAACAGATAAGTTAAAGATAGAATATGAAGAATTATATAAAAAATATGGCACAAACTCTGCTATCTTTAGCTCTTTAGATTTACCTTCTGACTATTGGCAAAACCATTTCAATACTTTAGATCGTGACAAAGTTTATTACTATGATCCCGATATTTATAAAACGGTAGTAGCATTACAACATTTTTTTTCTCTCTCAATTTTTACAACTATAAAAACAGAAGCCGCCTACAAAACATTAGAAATTGGAAAGTTAGATTCAAAATACTTTCAATTTATTATTTCCGGAGATGACGTCAAACATCGTAAACCGTCATTGGAAGGATATTATAAAGTGATTGAAAAAACTCATCTAAAATCAGAGGAAATTCTCTATGTCGGAGACCGAGTAAACGCAGATATTATCCCCGCAAAGAAAACCGGAATGAAAACTTGTCTGGTATGGAAAAAATCAGTAGAAGCAGATTATTGTATTGAAAAATTTTCCGAACTTCTCAAAATAATTAACAATCCCCTATAACCACACATCAGTTAGATGCTTCAGCTCTTTGATTTGAAACTCTTTGTTTATAATAATAGAAACCACATCAACCTGAACGTCTTCAAATTTACTTTTTAATTTTTGTTGATAACAATTTCCAGTTGCAATAATTTTTTCTAGCTTTCTCTCATCAACAGCCTCTTCTGGAAGTCCAAAATCATCCGATCTCCTAGCTTTGACCTCTACAAACACTAAAGTTTTCTTATGCTCAGCAATAATATCAATCTCTCCATACTGACTTTTATATTGACGTTCCAGAATCTTATAACCTTTTTTCTTCAGATAGTTACTGGCAATCTCTTCACCAAGATCACCCAGCTTTTGACGTTGATCAGACATAGTTTTTCAAAAAACTCCTTCGATGTAATCTACACAAACCATATTTTAAAATATTTTCTAGATGCTTTTTCGTACCATAACCAACATGTGTATCAAATCCGTATACGGGAAACTCTTCATGATATTTCAGCATTAAGCGATCTCGATAAACTTTAGCTAAAATCGAAGCGGCAGCAATTGAATATGATTTTTGATCTCCCTTAATAATTGATTTTTGTGAGTTTTTATTGAATCTCGAAATCTTCTCTCTACCATCAACCAGCACAAAATTTGGTTTTACTTTTAATTTTTTAATCGCTTCTCGCATAGCTTTATGGGTAGCATTTACTATTCCCAAGCTATCAACTTCATCCGCTTCAACAAGACCAACACCGTAACTATAAACCAAAGATTGGATTTGAGGAAAAAGCTCTTCTCTTTTTTTTCGGGTTAACATTTTTGAGTCGCAAATAGTAACCTCAAACTGAATATCAGAACGAAAAACAACAGCTCCGGCCACAACTGGACCAGCTAAAGGACCACGGCCCACTTCATCTACTCCGCAAATAAGTTTATATCCTTGTTCCCACAGTTTTTTTTCTTCGCTCCAGGTTGGAATTACAATCATATGGTAATTGTAAATCAAAAAGAGGTTAAAAAAAAGGGCGGGAAGATTTATTAAATCTTCCCGCCCTTTCATTATTGTACAATAAATTATTTACTTTTTACGGTTACCGCAGCTTTCCCGATTCGATCTCTTAAATAATATAATTTAGCTCTTCTCGATTTGCTTTGTTCGACTATATCAATTTTAGTAATGTTTGGAGATTGTATTGGCCAAATTCTTTCCACTCCAACTCCACCTGCACCGATTTTTCGGACCATAAAAGTCTTACTCACTCCACGTCCTTTTTTACTAATGATAATTCCCTGAAAACCTTGAATTCTTTCTTTATCGCCCTCTTTAACGACAGTGTAAACTTTTACCGTATCTCCAGGTCGCATCTCTTCTTTTATTTTTGCTAACTTTTCCTTAGCACTTTTTTTGTTTGCTTCTTCTCTAATTTTTTTCTCTTCTTCAGGAGAAATATCCTTTTCTACAGGTGCTTCAACTGCAACTTCTTCAGTAGGAGCCTCTTTTTCTATAGTTACATTTTCAGCTTTTTGACCATCTTTTTCATTTTTTTCTATTTCAAGAGGCTGAACCTGAATCTGATTATGCTCCGCACCTTTTTCATTTTTTTCTTTTTGATCGTCTGACATAATTTACTCCTTCACGTTTTCTAAACTAATGGATTTTAACATAAGGATTGCTTATTAAACAAGTGGTGATTGAAAAACTCTTAATCTTTTTGGTCTTTATCCAAATATTCACTGATCTTATTTGCAATTATAGAAGCAACCGAAAACACTCTCATCTTTGGAGATTTAAACTGCTCTAATATTGGAATCGTATTTGTTATGAAAAGACTATCTATCTCACTATCTGCTAATTTTTGATAAGTTTCCGGAATTGGAAAAAGGTGAGTAATACAATCAGTATACGAAAGTGCTCCAAAGTTTTTAAGTAATTGCGCGGCTTTGATTCTGGTTGTTCCAGTTGAAGCAAAATCGTCAAAAGAAACAATGTGTTTTCCCTTGAATTCTCCAGTTAAGTGATGAAAAGTAACCTCGCCAGTTTTCCGATCACGACTTTTATCAAATTTAATAAGCGGTAATTTTAATTCCGAAGCAAATTGAATAGCTCTTTCTTCCGCACCTTTATCCAAACAGGCAACGACCATACCTTGCAGATTTTGTTTTTGAAAATATTCAATAAAAAGTGACATGGCACTTAAATTATTAATGGGAATATTAAAAGTTTTGATGACCTCCTCCGAATGAATATCAAAAGCCCAAAGTTCATCAATTCCCGCAGACTCAATCAATTTTGCTACCAAAGCAATTGATAACGGCTCTCCTTTTCTAAAAATCTTATCTTGAGGAGAATAACAAAGCCAAGGAGTCACAGCCACTATTTTTTTCACTCCAATTCTTTTTAACGCATCTGCGATTAAACACAACTCCATCAGGTTATCGTTTACTGGTTTTGATAGGGTTTGAAGAACAAAAACAACATTTTTATCTTTTACATCTGTATCCTGAACATAAACTCTGATCTCTGAATTGGCGAAACGGGTTAGTTCAACCTGCACATGAAAGATATGCAGGAGTTTTTCGATTTCAGTATTTAGAACTGAATGAGAATTTCCGGTTACCAATGAAAAATTGTGTTGCATCTTTATTTAATCCTCAAGTAATTTTCTCAAATAACCGCAATATTCAAAAAACTCGGGGTTTAACCTGAGATCTTGGTTCTTTAATTTTGAAATTTTGATATCTACAATCTCTTTAATTTTACCGTTTAGAGACATTACTACTACTTTTTCAGAAAGAAAAACTGCCTCGAAAATACTATGGGTAATAAAAACAATTGTCTGTTTCTGTTTTTTCCAGATCGAAAGTAATTCTTCACCTAGTTTTTCCTTAGTAATCTCATCCAAATTTGCAAATGGTTCATCCATCAAAAGTAATTCTGGGCCCATAACAAGTCCACGCGCTAAAGCTGTTTTTTGCTGCATCCCACCAGAAACATTTTCCGGATAAAAGTCTTTAAACTTTAACAAACCAACTTTATTTAAAACTGCGTCTACCTTTTTACTATCTTTTCTTTTTTTAATTTCTAGAGGTAAATTAACATTTTGCCAAATGGTTCGCCATGGAAACAAATTTGGCTCCTGAAAGATATAACCATAATTACTTAACTCTCGATACTCTCTTGGCGTTTTCCCATCAATTAGAACTTCTCCTGAATAATCGTTGATAAGATCGGCAATAATTTTTAGCAAAGTCGTCTTTCCACAACCTGAAGGGCCGATTATCGAAATAAACTCACCTTTATTAATGTATAAATTCACATTCAGTAAAGCTTGGTGTTTTGAAGGATGAGTATATGAAAGATTCGTAATTCTAATCATTTTTCTATTCCTTAGCAGCCTGATCCTATTATCTTCTAAATCTCGAAAAAGACATCACTTTACTCGTATCTTTATTATCAGAAGCATTACTACTTTGGATTTTAGAATTATTCCTCTGAGACTCAATTGCTTCTTTTAATTTGAGAGCTTGTCTGGTATCCATCTCAGGTATTTCAAAAATCTGTCTTTTAGCTGTCGAAATCGTCACATTTCGAGACATCGGATCGAAGGTTCGATCATCAACTGAAACTCTAATATCAGTAACGTCTTTATAATCAACTTGGCTTCGCAATGACTGATAAGCAAATTTCTGGTCTACTTGAATTTTATTATCTCGAATACTCACAGAGTGAGTTTGTGGCTTGTTAGTATATTGTGCCAAAGGTCGAATTGAAATTCTTCCGGGTAGTTTTACCATGATTTAATATTTCTCATTCACAAAATCGTCACCTTTTAATAAATCTTAGATGACTCTTTGGTTTGATATCTCCTATGATAAATTTAAGTCTAGTGTAACAGATTTGGAGACTGAAAAAAAGTTTATGAAGTTAAAATTTTCTGAATCTCATCTTGAAGCTCAGAGCATTTTTCTACTCGCATTGGAAGTTTCATTTTACGTGTCCTTTTAATATCTGGAATAATAAGCAAAACTTCTACAATTCCCGGATAGGCATTCAAAATCTGATACAACTGCACTAGTTTCTCTCGCTTAAAACCGTTTGGAATTTCAATTTCCATAACATCTTCAGTGCTATTTTTTGATGAATTTACTTTATCTGAAATTTTTTGATTTAACTTCGCGGTATCTTTTGAACCATTATTCTTGAATCCATTTTTACGCTGACCGTTTTTCAAAAAACCATTTTCATCTAAAGTTTCTGTACTAACTGTTTCTGCTTCTGATAGTAGTTTTGCACTATCAGCCAAAACTTTGATCGCGCCATCTTTGTTATCAATTTTCCCTTTCACCGCAATAATCTGATCTTCTTTCCAAACCTCTTTATTCTCCGAAAAAACTTTTGGAAAAACAATCACTTCCAGATTTCCAGTTTCATCTTCAAACTTTACAAAAGCCATTTCACTGTTGTTTTTACGCGTAAAGATTTTACGAACACTCGTAATCATTCCTGCCAAAATGACCTGTCGTCCGACATGTTCATTTGGATCAAGCTCTCCAACTTGATGGGTCCTTTTGATAATAAGTTCGTTCATGACCGTTTTAAGTGGATGGTCAGAAAGATAAATTCCCATCAATTCCTTCTCCCAAGAGAGTATTTGCTTACGATCAAATTCCTCAATTTCGGGAAGAGTAATTGTGTTCCCGACATCTTCCTCTTCTCCAAAAAGACCAACCATTCCTTTTTCTTCATCTTTTTTCTTGGTATGAGATATACTGATAATCTGTTCTACCACCTTAAGTTGTGCCGCTCGAGAACCAAAATCATCACAAGCACCGCTTTTAATCAAACTTTCCAAGACTCTTTTATTTATAACTCCTAAATCAATTTTGGTACAAAAATCATTTAGTGATTGGTAAGTCTTTTCCTGACGGTTCTCAATAATTGATTCTATCGCTCCTGTTCCGACGTTTTTAATTCCGGATAGTCCAAAGCGTATTGATTTTCCATCAATGGAAAATCTTTTATAAGAATAATTTACGTTAGGAGGAAAAACATCAATTCCCATGCGACGACACTCATTAATAATTAATGCTAATTTGTCTTTATTGTGGGCTTCAGCCGAAAGCAAAGCGGTCATAAATTCAATGGGATAATGCACCTTCATATAGGCAGTTTGATAAGCAATCATGGCATAACAAACTGAGTGAGCCTTTCCAAAACCATAACCGGCAAAACGTTCCATCATATCAAAAATCTCTTCAGCCGTTTTACTATTGTAGCCTTTCTGGCTTGCTCCTTTGACAAATTTAACGCGTTCTTTTTTCATAAGCTCTTTCTTCTTCTTTCCCATCGCTTTTCGTAATTTGTCTGCTTCTCCTAAGGAATAACCGCCCATCTTCGCCGCGATTAACATGACCTGCTCCTGATACAAAGGAATTCCGTAAGACTCTTCCAAGATATCCTTCAAATCTGGATGAGGATAATGAATAAGTGAAGGATCATGTTTTGAGGAAACAAATTGCGGAATAAGCTCCATCGGCCCAGGACGATAAAGAGCTACTAAGGCTGCGATATCCATGAAGCGATTTGGTCTTAAATCTTTGGCCACCCGACGCATCCCCGAACTTTCCATTTGGAAAATCCCCATAGTTTCTCCAGAGGCGATAAGATCAAAAACTTTTTGATCATCAAGAGCAATTTTAAGTAAATCTATCTCTTTATTTTGATTATATTTAACAAGTTCAACACTACGACTTAAAGTGGTTAAATTGCGTAAACCCAAAAGATCAAATTTCAGAAGTCCGATCGCTTCTTCAGAAACATTCAAATCAAGACAGTACATATCGTATTGAGTAATAATTCGTTCACCCTTGCTCTCTCGAGTCAAAGGAACGTAGTTGGTTATTTCTTTATCGGACACTACCAAAGCTGCCGCGTGAGTGGAAGCATGACGAGAAACTCCTTCAACCTTTTTTGCCAACCGAATAAGCCTGGCAATTTCTGGCTCATGTGAAACTTCTTTAAGTTCAGCCACCTGTCCCAATGCCTCCTCAATTGAATTCCCTTGGGGAATAAGTTTCGCAATTTTGTCCGGAGTAGAATAAGGCATGCCCAAAGCTCTTCCCACATCGCGAATCGCCGCTCTGGCTTCCATCTTTCCAAAGGTGATTACCTGTGCCGCGTGGTCATTACCATATTTTTCTGTAATGTAAGCAATAATTTCATCGCGACGAACATCTTCAAAGTCAAGATCAATATCCGGAGGAGAAGGGCGTTCCGGATTCAAAAATCTTTCAAACGGAATGTTATAATCAAGAGGATTAATGTCGGTTATTTTCATAGAGTATGAAACCAAACTACCAGCAGCAGAACCACGTCCTGGACCAACTGATATTTTTTGATTTTTACCCCAAGTGACAAAATCAGAAACGATTAAAAAATAGGCGCTATAACCTTTAGAATCAATAACTTCAAGTTCATAATCCATTCTTTTTTTCATCACCTCGTTAATATTCCCGGCTCTTTCTTTCAAACCCGCATAACTTCTTTCACGAAGTAAGCTTTTATATGTTTCTCCTTTTGAGAGAGGAAATACTGGCATAATCATCTTTCCGATTGGAATTTGGAGTTTACATTGCTCCGCAATCCTAACAGTATTCCTTAGAGCTTCCGGATGATCATGAAAAAGCAAATTCATTTCAGTAGGACTACGGAAGTAATAATCAGGAGTATCGATCATGGAAAGGTGGCGATCTTTATCAAGGATAGTTTTTTGTGTTTGAATACACAAAAGAATCTCCTGAGCTTCAGCGTCTTCTGGATTCAAATAGTGAATATCGTTAGTGGCAACAAGAGGGAGATCGAGTTTTTTACTTAAATCAATAATCCTTTTATTTGCAATATCCTGTTTTTCAAAACGGTGCTTTTGAATTTCCAAATAGAAATGATCTTTTCCAAAAAGTTCAGCATAAAACTTGGCTTTTTTTTCTGCTTCTTCATATTGTTCTTGCATTAAAGGCTTCATTACAACACCATTTAAACAAGCAGATAGCGCAATTAGTCCTTCATGATATTTTGTAAGTAACTCCATATCAATTCTCGGTCTATAATAAAATCCGTCCAGATGAGCTTTGGTAACAAGTTTCAATAGATTCTGATAACCCGTCTCGTTTTTGGCAAGTAAAACAATATGTGAGGGATAACGGTCAAGATTGGGATCTTTATCAATATGGTTTCGCGGGGCAATATACATTTCGCAACCAATAATTGGATTTACTTTATTTTTCCTGGCTTCTACATAGAAAGGAATTACTCCGTACATCGATCCGTGATCTGTAATTGCCAAACTGTCCATACCATACTCAACCGCTTTTCCCACAAATTGCGGAATTTTACAAAGTCCATCCAATAATGAATATTCAGTATGATTGTGAAGATGAATAAAATCAGCCATAAGTATAAAACCTAAAATTTGGAATAATTATCCTATTGTTGTTCCGACAAAATCTTTTCCGTTTAAAACCACCTCGAAATTATCAAGATATTTTCCATTAATAAATATTACTTTGAGCTTGAGCTCCTCTGCTTTTGCGGTAGCAATCACGTCGAAAGGAAGATTATCTCCGGCTTTATGTTCGCGAACTGTTCCGATTCTGTCGGCAATAATTTTTTCGTAATCGCTCCAAGTAATCTGATCTAAAGGTTTCGCGTCTGGAAATTCTTTTGGGTCTTTATCATAAACGTGATCAATATCAGATAAATTAATAATTGTTCCACTGTTAAACATTTCTGCCATTAGAACTGCATCCATATTGGTACTTTTTTCTGGTTTCCACGCACCAACTACAAGAACTGGTTTTGTAAGCTCTAATTTTTCACTAAAATCTACATACGCCCGATCATGAGATAATGGCTTCATAAAAGAATTCACAACTTCAGCATTTACCCGAGTTACATAAGCCCCAATCCAGTTTAAATCTTTATTTTCTACGTCAACTTTTAATCTTTTGGCTTCACTTTGATACCATCGACAAATTTTTCCACCACCAATAATAATTACGAATTTTTTACCTTGTTTGGTAAATTTCTCCAAAACATTCTTCAATCTTACTAAATATTCTAGATTAAATTTGTCAGTTTCCGGAACCACCAACGATCCTCCGAGTTTAATAATAAAAAGATTATTCATGAACTAATTCTCCCTTCAAAACAACCTGTTCTATATCTTCTTTTTTTATAACATATGGAACCACATTATACCTTACTGAATATTGTGAAAAATCTGGTTGTATATCAAATAATCTGACACCCATTCCCGGTTCAACTATTCCATCAATATTTCGATGACCATATGGTTTTACTCCAAAGAATGAAGGTTTGTTATAAGTTTTCAAATCTTCATAAAACCTTAACACAAACGCAGAATATAAAAACTGATTAATGGCTTTCTCTTTATTCTCTCCGTATACTTCTTCGGGAAAAAATACACCAAGATCATTTAAAACTTTTTCCGCTCTAAATAAATTAATAGTCCGTGGTTCAAAGGAGCCTTCACCAGTTGTTGCACCTGATATCATTTCTTGAAGCTTTTCATCAGAGATAACTCCTCCGGCTCCAATATTATTTGAAAATTCTTCAGACATAATTATTGCAAATCCAGAATCTTGATGTTGTATAGAAAAAGGGTTATCCGGATGAAAAGCTGTATTATGACCATTTGAATCAGTAACATGGAAGCTAAACGTACATTCGTTAGGATATTTGCTCGGTTCATATCTGAAGCCTTCTTCAAATAAAATATTCAAGGCTTCATCTGTGCTAGCATATCTCGAACAATCAACTACATGAGTTAATTGACCAGGCTTTAACTGAGTAATGCTTTCTTGACCTTTCAAAACTTTGATTTCCGGAGGATAAGAGAAATTTTCTGACATATTATTATCCTAATAATTCGGTTAATTTTTGATTTACGATTTTCACATCCGCTTTCCCTTTTGTTTCTCGCATCACCATTCCAATAAGAAACTGTAAACTCGCTTTCTTGCCAACTTTGTAATCAGCAACGGGTTTTGGATTAGCAACGATAACTTTTTTGACGACTTCCTCAAGAGCTCCGGTATCCGAAACTTGTTCTAATCCTTTATTTTGAATAATCTCTTCAATATCTCCACCTTCTGTAAGCAATATATTTAAAATCTCTTTACCAGATGGTCGAGAAATCTTACCGTCTTCAACATTCGTCACTAAATCAGCAAGTTGGAGTGGTTGAATTTTTAGCTTATTAACTCCCGATAACTGATATTGGGAACTCCCCATTATTTCTGTAATAATCCAGTTCGCCACTTTTTTACCGTGTTTCTTATCTTTCAAGGATTTCACCGATTCTTCAAACCACTTTGCAATTTCTATTTCTTCGGTCAAAACTTGTGCATCGTATTCTGTAATACCAAAATCCTTTACAAATCGGCCAACTTTTATATTCGGAAGCTCCGGTAATTTATTCCTAATCTCATCTAAATATATTTCATCAGTATTATCTTTGGCTTGCTTACTTTCTTTTAACTCAATCGGCGGTATATCCGGTTCCGGGAAATACCGATAATCATGGGCTTCTTCCTTTATTCGTTGCGTGTAGGTCGATTGTTTGTCATCATTCCAACCGCGTGTTTCTTGAATTGGAATCTCTCCTTTTTCAAGGATCGATATCTGTCTTTTAACCTCAAATTCAACTCCCCGTTTTAAAGATGTAAACGAATTCAAGTTCTTAATTTCTACCTTGTATTTTGGAAGACCCTTTTCTCCAACCTTTCGAACACTGATATTCGGCTCCACGCGTAGATTACCTTTTTCCATATCGCCATCAGAGATATCAAGGTATCTTACAATTTGACGAATCTTTTTGGCAAAATCAAAAACGTCTTCAGCCTTACGAAAATCCGGCTCAGTAACAAGCTCCATAAGCGGAATTCCCGATTTGTTAAAGTCCAACAGAGTATATTCCTCTCCACCTTTTTCCGTTATGTGCATCGACTTTCCTGTATCTTCTTCCAAATGAATTCTGGTAATTCCAACTGTTTTATCATTAACTACTAATTTTCCGTCATGGCAAAAAGGTTTATCATATTGAGTAATTTGATAGCCTTTCGGTAAATCAGGATAAAAATAATTTTTCCGAGCAAAGTATGAATTTTTATTGATCTCACAATCCAAGGCTAATCCCATCAGAATAACGTCTTGAATCGCCTTTTTATTGGGAACCGGAAGCGCTCCTGGTAAACCTAAACAGGTAGGACAACAATGAGTATTGGGAAGATCATCTCTATAATCAGTCCCGCATCGGCAGAACATTTTGGATTTGGTATTTAGTTGGACATGAATTTCAAGTCCAATAACCGGCTCGTAGTTAGACATCTTTAACTTCTACCTTTCTGAAATTATGATTCCGTTTGAGAATTCCTAAAAAGGCAATCATAAAAATCATAGTGACTAATCCAAAAATAACAGGGAAAACACCAACCTGATCGATGACAGCACCGGCCATCAATGTTGGAGCCAAAATAATGATTGATTGAAACAGTTTGTAAGCTCCGGAAACTCTGCCCATGATTTCAACCGGTGTTTCCTCTTGAACCACGGTAGTACCTGTAATCATGACAACAATGGCCATAAAACCAAGAATAAAAAGCAAAAACATAATTAAAGGATAATAAACAATTCCCTTTAATCCCAAGAATCCCATGGTAAGGAGTACTGAACCTGCACCAAACATTCCAAAACTTATTAGTACTTTACGATGACCTTTCATATAACGATCGACAAAAAAAGCTCCCAAAACTGATCCAAAAAATATCGGTAAAATTAACTTGATTCCCAAATCTAAAAAATCAAAACCCAAAACAGTAGTACCAATCTCTGGTGCCGCAATCGCCAAGGTTCCCACGGAAACTTGGAATAAAAGTAAAATCAACATTGTCAGATGAATCATCCGGTTTCTAAAGATAAAACGGTAGTTTCCCTTAACCTCGCTCCACATCTTGGCAGCAGGATTTTCTTTAAAAAATGAAAGCTTTTTCTCAACTTTATCTTTTCGGATTATCAATGAAGCAATTGTGGCTGCAAAAAGCAATGCTGAAGCCAAAACAAAGGTGGTATTTTTGCCAATCAGTTTAATAATTTCACCTGCAAATGAAAATCCGATCACCATTGTTCCGTAAGAAGCTAAAGTAAACAAAAAATTCGCAATCGGTAAATGTTCTTTTTTGACTAAAGTCGGAATCATAGCTGCTTCAGCCGGATAATAAAATTCATCGACAATTGAATATAAAAAAATGACCGGATAGATAAAAATCCAATGAGTGTTTATAAGTAAATACAGAAGCACAATCAAAGCCTGTAAAAAATTTGTCACCACCATAATATTTCTTCGAGACGTGTGGTCTACAATAATACCGGCAAAAAGACCTAAAATTGGTACCGGTAATAAATAAAAAAGAAAAAGCAGCGATACATTAAAAGAACTTTTGGTAGTATCAAAAATAATATAAGCAAGCACAAAATTGAGCATTTGGGCACAAAAAACTGATAGAGCCTGCGCCAGCCACAAGGAAAGAAAATCCTTATTTTTCAAAACTTCAATAAAATGATTGCTATTTACTAATGTATTTTTTCCTGTGTTTTTCATTTTTAACTTCAAATTTTAAGATCTTTAATAATAATCTTCAGACTTTTTTCAAACTTATTTATTACTTCAACCGCTTGAGCATGAGGCAGCTCAAATTCCAAATTGTGCACCAGTTCATTACGCACTTTATGCGCATACCACAAATCATCATAGTCCTGCTTTTCTAGAAAGAAGATCTTGGCATTTTTATATCTTTCCACGCTCACTTCTTCCATTGGGTATAGCTTTTTCAAAACATAATCAACCACCTTATCTGCAGTAATTACAGCTTCGTTGAGTTGACTGGGTTTCCCGAGGCTAATGAGCTCTTCAACCTTGTTCCACAGTGAAACAATTCTCTGTCTGTCTGTATTGTCAATATTCCTAGATGCTAGATTTACGTTAAAAATTCCCGGTTTACCTTTTAAAATTATCAAAAGAAAAAATATGGCGAGAATGATTGCAAGTCCAACAAGATAATACATAATAATCAAAGTTTCCTTATTATTTAAGGTTTCAAACGGTAAATTGTCCGTGGAAACGGAATAGTTTCACGTACATGAGGTAATCCACAAACCCAAGCTATCATACGCTCCAATCCCAAGCCAAAACCGGAATGTGGAACACTTCCATATTTTCGTAAGTCAAGATACCAAGAAAAATCTTCAATATTTAGTTTATGATCTTTAACCCGTTGTAATAACTTATCATAATTATCTTCACGTTGCGAACCGCCAATCATCTCTCCATAACCTTCTGGAACTAATAAATCATTGCACAAGACGTATTTCGGATCATCTGATTCTTTCATATAAAATGCTTTTATCTCTTTCGGATAATGGGTTACAAAGATCGGCTTTTCATGAGTTTTGGTCAAAATTGTTTCGTCATCATTACCAAAATCTTCACCCTCTTTAATATCAGAACCTAAACCGTGCAACTCTTTTACGGCTTCGGAGTAGGTCATTTGAATATAAGGAGGTTTAATCTTTTTCAAAGGTTCCAGGTTTCGACCCACGATTTTTAATTCCTCTTGGCAATTTGCTAGAACTTGATCTAATAAATATTGCACTAATTTTTCCTGTAAATGAATATTATCCTGCCAATCATAAAAAGCCATCTCCGAATTATTCATCCAGAATTCGGTTAAATGACGACGCGTCTTTGATTTCTCGGCTCGAAAAACTGGGGAAAAATCATAAACCTTGGCAAAAGAAGCAATCGCCGCTTCTAAATAAAGCTGCCCTGATTGTGACAAATAAGCTTTTTCTTCAAAATACGGAACTTCGAATAATGTCGTTGTTCCCTCACAGGCATTCGGAGTAAATATTGGAGTATCAATCTTTGTAAATCCCTCAGTACGATAAAAATCATAAATTCCGTGAATTAGTTGGTCTCGAATTTTTTGAATTGCCCACTGTCTTTGAGATCTTAACCATAGATGACGGTTATCAAGAAGAAAATCCGGTCCGTGTTCCTTTTTACTGATTGGATAGTCTTCTTTTGGAATCTGGATAATTTCAATCTTTGTGACAAGCAGTTCATAACCTGAAGAAGATCTTGGTTCTGCCTTCACTTTCCCCGTCAAAATAACAGACGTTTCCAAACCTACTCCTTTAGCCTTTAAAAAGGTTTCTTCAGACACTTCCTTCTTAATGATCACACCCTGAATTACTCCAGTTCCATCGCGGAACTGTAAAAAAATAATCGAACCGGAAGAACGGAAATTATAGATCCAACCTTTCAGTTCAATCTGTTCACCAACGAAATTTTTAATTTGAGAAAGATAGATATTATTCATAATTATTTAATCCTCGGCTTTCTTAAATGCCAATCTGTTATTGATTGGTATTGATTTGCTAATTGTAATAATAATTTTTCACTATTCATTGGACCAATAATTTGCATTCCAATCGGTAAATTACTATCAGAAAAACCACAAGGAATCGCTAGACTTGGAATTCCGGAAGGATTAATTGTCACGGTAAAAGCATCAACGAGCCACATCTTCAAAGGATCATCCATGTTCTCACCGACTTTAAATGGCAAAACCGGCGAAACTGGAGCAATAAGCAAATCGTATTCCTGAAATTTTCTTTCAAAATCTTGCTTTAAGAGCGTTCGAACCTGTTGAGCTTTTTGATAATAAGCATCATAATAACCGCTTGATAGCGCATATGTTCCCACCATAATCCGCCGCTTGGCTTCATCTTCAAAACGCTTTCCGCGCGAGTTTAGATAGACAGAATTAATATCCTGTCCAGATTGATCCGAATAACCAAATCTAATGCCATCGTAACGAGCTAGATTGGCACTCACTTCGGAAATACCCGAAAGATAATAAGCCGCAATTGCATATTTCGTGTAAGGCAGAGAAACCTCACTAACTGTATGTCCTTGTTTAGTAAGATCTGAAGCTGCTTTTTTGACCGCTTTAATGATTTCCGGATCAACATCTTCAGTAAAATATTCCTTAGGAAGACCTATCTTTAATTTCGGAAGATTCTCTTTTAAATTTAAGAGATAATTAATCCTTGGTTGTTCAGATGTAGTGGCATCATCTTCATCTTTCCCGGCAATCACATTTAAAACGACGCTGAGGTCTTCTACGGTACCTGCAAACGCTCCAATTGTATCCAGAGATGATCCGTAAGACATTACTCCAAATCGAGAAACTAAACCGTATGTCACCTTAAGACCGGAAACGGAACAGAAACAGGCCGGCTGACGAATTGATCCTCCCGTGTCTTCACCGAGAGAAAAGATTCCCATATTTGCCGATACTGCCGCAGCAGATCCTCCGGAAGAACCTCCAGGAACATACTCTGTATTCCAAGGATTTCGGGTAACCTGATAATAAGAATTCTCAGTGGAACTACCAAAACCAAAAGGATCGCAGTTGTTTTTTCCGATCAGAATTGCTCCTACCTCTTCTACTTTTCGGATCGCGGTGGCGTTATACGGAGGAATAAATCCTTCCAGAATTCCCGATCCTCCGGTTGACTGCACTCCCTTGGTACAAAAAACATCTTTAGCGCTGTAAGGAACTCCTTCCAAAGCTCTTAATTCTTTTCCCGAATTGATTCTCTTATCAACTTCTTGAGCTTTTTCTAAAGCTTGTTTCTCTGTCAAGGTAATAAAAGCTTTAATTTGAGGTTCCAGCTTTTTAATTCTTGCAAAAGTTTGCTTGATAACCTCAGTACAGGTAAATTCATCTTTTTTATAACCTTCATGTAAACGTTTAATTGTTAAGTCTTCAAAATTAATCATTATCTGACTTTCTTAACTTTAAAATATCCGTCTTTTTGCATGGGTGCATTTTGTAAGGCTTCCGATTGGGTCAAACTCGGTTTCACAAAGTCTTCCTGCCAGACATTTTTGAGTCCGGTAACTTGAAAAGTCGGCTTAATATTCTTGGTATCAAGTTCATTGAGATGATCAACATATTCCAGAATAGATGAAAGCTGTGATTCAAATCTGATAATCTCTTCATCAGAAAGACCAATCCAAGCCAGATCGGCAATATGTTTTACTTCATTTTTAGTAATCTTTTTATATGACATAAAAAACTCCTTTTGACTGTCTCATCATACCAAGGAGACTTTATTTTGTAAATTAGAATTAAATCGTAAAGATGCAACCCGCTCAAGGATCTGAGCGGGTCGTTCTAACCTGAATTTATAGAGTTTCCAAGTATCTTTCTAATTCCCAATCAGTAACATGAAGCCGGTACAAATCCCATTCTTGCATCTTGGCTTCTAAATATAATTTGTGAGTCCGTTCCCCCATGATTTGTCTAGCTAAAAAGCTATCTCCATATAGATCCAAAGCTTCTTTCAGAGATCCAGGCAATTTGTGAATATAGAACTCACGTAATTTCTCCTCATCAAATTCATACACATCTTCTTCAACCGGCATCGGCGGATTTTCCTTTTCTTTAATTCCTTTGAGTCCGGATTTTAGCATCGCCGCAAACGTAAGATATGGATTACTGGAAGGATCTGGACATCGTAGTTCCGCTCGGGTAGATTTTTCACGACCGGCAAAGATAGAGGGAACGCGAATCATTGCCGAACGATTACGTCTCGCCCAGCAGATATACACCGGCGCTTCATATCCAGGCGTTAACCTTTTGTAAGAATTTACAGTTGGCGAAGTAAGAGCTACAATTTCCCGAATATATTTGAGTTGCCCTGCGATAAAATGATAGGCTGTTTGCGATAATCCGTATGGATCGCTCACATTACTAAAAAGATTCGTTTGACCTTCAAGGTCGAATAAACTTTGGTGTACATGCATCCCCGAACCGTTAATCCCAAAAAATGGTTTAGGCATAAAAGTCGCATGATACCCCATTTTCCTCGCAATATGCTTAGTGACAAATTTAAATGTCAAAGCATTATCAGCGGTTTTTAAAGCGACATCGTACTTAAAATCAATCTCATGTTGATTATCCGCAACTTCCGTGTGAGCCATTTCCACTTCAATTCCGAATTTTGCTAAGGCTTTTGTAATCTCTTGACGGATTGCGTAAGTATCATTCAAAGATGCTTTAAAATATGATCTATTGCCTTTGGAAGAAAAATTTATCTCCCCAGTTTCAGTGAGAGGAAATAAAAAGAACTCTAATTCTGGACCAACAAAATATTGAAACCCTAATTCTCTGGCTTCAAGTAAAGCCTTTTTTAAGATATACCTTGGATCACCTTCAAAGGGTTTACCATCTACGGTATAAACATCCGCAATAAATCGGGCGCTTTTTCTGCCATCGTTTTGCCAAGGAATAACCGCATACGTTGATAAATCAGGCATTAAATACATATCTGATTCAAAGATACGCGTAAACCCTTGTACTGACGAACCATCGAACCAAACGCCGTGATCAAGTGCTTCACCGAGTTTATTAACGGGAATAGTAGTTGATTTTAAGGTTCCGAAAAAATCGGTAAATTGTACATCAATAAATGCAACTTTATCTTCTCTGACTTTCTCTAAAATGGTTTTCTTATCCATTTTTCCTCCTTTAATAATCTAATTAAAACGAAAAAAACCAGCTCGTTTTAGGTAGCTGGTTTTGTAAAAATTATGATTTAAATAAATATTTCATTAGCTTCGCTGTTTAGAATACAAAATACCAGCCCCGAATAATTGAGTTTCCTGCTGCTGGTTCAAAAGATTCATTTTTAACCAAAGTTTATTTACCATAATGGTCTACAGGATAGCTCAATTATTTTAGAAGGTCAAGATACTTTTTAATGAATTTGATTCTACTTGCTACAGTCATCTCTTTCACTCGAATAACTTTGTGTCCATACTTTTTGTAGCTTTCACCAATAAGCTCTCCGACTCTATAAGATGATTTATAATTTTCCATCCTTCCTGTATTGCTTCGAATATCGAAATTTTTAATAACATCACATAAAAAAACCAAATCATATTTATGTCTTGAAAATAAAGGTTTAATGACTTCCGGAACTTCAGCATTAACTAGTTTCAAATATCCTAAACTATCATGTAAACCTCGATCGCAGAAAATTAAATTATCTTTTCCATTTTGAATCTCCGATTCTAACTTGAGGACCCGATTCGCAATTAAGCTCTGAAACTCACCGATATAACCACGTCGCCATTTTTTCATCGCCTTCATACCCATTTTTTCTGTTGTTTCATTAATAATCTGCATCGCCGCTTCCGGAATTGTCTGATAACCTTCTCTGGCAAAAGCTTCTATTAAGGTCGTCTTTCCAGCAAAAGTACCTCCGGTTATTACAATTTTTTTCATAGTTTTTGATCAAAATTTATAGCTTTACCTTTACGTACAGCCCAATTATAATCGCGATCATAATACTGACCCAGTCTTTCTCCAGAATCTTTTAACAAGCTTAATTTAAAGTCACCATTACCTTGAACGTAGGTCATCCCTGGAATAGCTCTCCCATTCATAATGACTGGAGTACTAAAACGAGGAACTCTATCAGTTTCCGGAAGATCTAAATATTGAAGAACACCAGTCAATTCATGAACCATCTCGATAACAGCTTCTTCAGCTGTTTGACCTTGAGTAGTAGTTGGATAAAAAACAAAATCCGCAAAATAAGGATTATCCCCTTGAAAATCCCACATTTTGTATTGATTCAAAGAAGATAATCTTCCACCTCTTTCTTGAATCTCTTTTCGAGTCGCAATTATTCTTCCTCCTTTAGCTTTCTTTTCCGTAAAGATTTCGTGTACGATTTTATTATCTTCGGCTTGAACCGCAAGAATAGCTTTTAGGACTTCTATTTTCCGTTCTGGTGGAACATCAAGATGAACTTTATAGGTATCTTTTTCTCCTTCATACAGAATATTCGCTTCTCTATCAGTTAAAACAAGATCTCTATCTTCACAGATTGCATCTAGTAATTTCCGGTCTTCGGGAATTTCAAAATATAATTGTGGCCAACCAAAGTAGTAATAGCCACCATTATGTTCTCCATATTTTTCCTCGTGAAATTTTGCCATTGATTGCAGATAAGCTTCAATTTCTCCAGAGGTTAAATCTTCAAAAGGAATTCTATCTAAAGCTCCATATTCTACACTATTTATACTATTAAATATTTCTCCTCTATCCGGAAATAACTGATCCATTCTTTTCCTTTGATCTTCCTCAAGATTATCAAAAAATTGACGTCGTATATCATCTAAAGTTTGCGCCTCGGTAACGAAAGATCTTAATTGTTCCGGATCATTGTTTCCAGATGACAAAAATTCGTCGAATGATTTTAATAATCTTGAAGAAGCCTCTAACATTTCTGGATATGTCAAATCTCGACATTCACGACCAACCTTTAAATCAAGCTGTTGTCTGTCTTTGACTGCTACTTCAAACATAAATACTCCTTCTCTTACATCTCTCTTAATTTTTTGATTCTTTCTTCAATAGGTGGATGGGTAGAAAATAGATTATTCATCGGACCCTTAAGATTTTTAAGAGGATTTACAATATATAGATGCGCGGTAGCTTTATTCGAAGCTTCAAGTGGCTCAGTATCACGAGATATCTTTTCAAGTGCGCTAGCTAGACCTTGAGGATAACGAGTAATCAAAGCTGCCGAAGCATCAGCAAGGTATTCTCGAGATCGTGAGATGGCGAATTTAATCAGCTGCGCAATCAATGGAGACAATAGAGCTAAAACAATCGCGGCTATAGCGAAAATTGCCCCAAGTTGACCTCCTTCATCGGAATTACGTCTTCTTCTCCCTCCTCCCCAAAACGAAAATCGCAAAAACCAATCAGACATCAGCGCTACTAAACCAACTAAAATTACTACTATTGACATCAAACGAATATCATAATTTTTGATATGAGAAAGTTCGTGGGCAATAACCCCTTCCAGTTCCAACTTTTCTAGCTTTTGCAAAAGACCGGTTGTCACACAAATAACTGCATGCTTCGGATCTCGTCCGGTGGCAAAAGCATTTGGAGCCGTATCATCTATAATATAGATACGCGGAAGAGGTAATCCAGCTCCGATGCATAGATTTTCAACCGTCGTAAAAAGCTGAAAATTATCTTCTTTTTGAATTTCATGAGCTTTAGAAAGCGCTAAAACAATTCTGTCAGAAAAGTAGTAGCTGAAAAAACTCATAAACCCTGAAAAGATTAAAGCAACTCCAGCATAGGAAAGTCCAGAGCCATTCACCTCTCCAAAGACATAAGAGATAACGGTGATAAACATGATAAACAAAACCATTATTACCGCAGTTTTGACTTTATTTTCCTGAATTTCAGAATAGATAGTCATAATAATATTTCCTTAAATTCCATGTAAATCCGAAGAATCCCGTATGGATAACTATCATCCACCGGGATTCTTCAATACGTTTACAATAATTTATTACTTATTTATTTTCTTCAGTAAACTTGACTTCAATGTCTTTTTTCTCTTCTTCAGTTGCTTCAAAGTATTCAACTTCTTTAAATCCCATGGTATTTGCAATTAAAACTGCTGGGAACACTTTGATCTTGGTATTAAAATCAAGAACATTAGAGTTATAGAATTGACGCGAGTAAGCAATTTTACTCTCGGTGTCTGTAAGCTCATCTTGTAGTTTTCCAAAGTTTTCGGAAGCTTTAAGTTCAGGGTAGTTCTCAGCCACAGCAAGAATTGATTTCAAAGCTCCTTCAAGCATATTATTGGCTTCAGCCGACTCTTTCGCTCCTTTGGCTCCCATCATCGCAGATCGCGCTTTGGTTACATTTTCAAAAACCTCTTTCTCATGCTTGGCATAACCTTTCACGGTTTCCACCAAATTAGGAATTAAACTAGAACGTCGCTTCAGTTGAACATCAATACCACTCCAAGCTTCTTCAATTCTTTGTTTTGCCATAACCAAAGAATTGTAAAGCCCCCAAATAAAGATAATAATAACGACGGGAATTCCGATTATTAATAAAGTCCACCACATATATGAACCTCCTTAAATTTACAAATTTATATTCTTAGATTATACCAAATTACAATATTATGCAAATCCTGTCTATTCTATTTGCATTTTACGCAATTTTCACCTTAGTAGTCTACTTAATTTCAGGTTACGGAAGCCTTTCTGAAACATTTTCAAATATTTTTAAAATCATTTGGGTAATAAGAAAACATGTGCCCGGCTGAAAATTCGTAATCTCCTACACAAAAAACAGCATTTATATAGAATTTTCTATCTAACAAATTTATAATAAATAAATTAGTTAAATTAACTAATAATTCTATCATACCTGAATTAAAAAATAATTTTATCTCGAACATATAGTTGACTATCGGTCTATCATTTGCTACATTTGGTTAGCATCAGAATAACTGTTTTGATATGGACCCGTGGTGTAGCGGCCTAACATGTCACCCTGTCACGGTGAAGATCGCCGGTTCGAATCCGGTCGGGTCCGCCAGTTATTCTTTAAACAAACTTCTAACAATTACTTGTCACTGTTTAGAACAAATGATTTTCGAATTTATGATTTAATATCGGAAGGGGGTGAATAACTTTTTAAGTGTAGATACTGCCGCCAATTCCCCATCTACAACAAAATCCATTATGAGTATTATTGATAATATTAAAAATTCAGAATTCTGGAAATCTTCAGAATCACGAGCTGCGATATTTGTTACTGGAATTCTAGTCGTAATCGCCATTTTTCTAGTCTTTAACTACTATCAGAAAACAAACAATACTGAAAACGAAATCGGACAAACGACTAATGAAAGTACAAATACTGAAGAAAGTGAATCCACTTCTACAGAAAACGCAAAGGATACAACAAACACTGAAGAAACCAATGCTTACATCGTCAAAGAAGGTGACACTCTCTGGAGTATCGCTGAAAATGAATTAAAAGATCCTTACCGCTGGACGGAATTAAAAGATTTGAATGAAATGACTTCTTCCGAAGTAGAACCAGGTCAGATGCTGATTTTACCAAGTCAAACTACAGATAGTACTAAAACTCAGGAAGTTGCCAAAAAAGATACGGAAAATACTGGTGAGGTTCTCTCTGATACGACTTCAAAAGAAACTCCAGCAACTTATACTGTTCAAGCCGGTGACACTCTCTGGGATATTGCTGAAAAAGTCTATGGAAATCCATATGAATGGACAAAGATTTTTGATGCTAACGAATTAGGAAGATTGCCAAATGGGAATGTCCTTATTCATCGCGGAAACGTACTTGTGATTCCAGCATTGAATTAGTCAGTAGCAGTAATCTACAAAGATGTATGAATACTTTTAAACTCGTTATTTTAATGAGTTGGGTTGTATTGTAAAAAATCGCGGGTGTGGTTAAGTGGTATAATGCGACCTTCCCAAGGTTGAGTCACGGGTCCGATTCCCGTCACCCGCTCCATATGATAATTAAATACAGAAACATATATTATATGAAGCTTTTACCACTAAAACCAACAATAAAATTTGACGATCTTGAAAAGATAGACATTCGTGTAGGTACTATTGAAAAAGTTGAAAATATCGATAATTCAGATAAACTAGCTAGGTTAATTGTTAATTTTGGGGATTTTAAGCGAACTATTTTGGTTGGAATGAAGAAAGAACGAGAAAATCTCAAAGAGATTGAAGGAAAACAATCTTTGTTTGTAGTTAACCTAAAACCCAAAAAGATGATGGGTGAACTATCTGAAGGAATGATGTTTGATATCGGATACTCAAACGAAATTATTCCAGTCTTAGCAATGCCAGAAAAACAAGTTCCTGATGGAGTAAATGCAGGTTAGATTTGTTTCTGTGTGGCTAAAACAGATAACCATCTATTATTTTTGTGCTACCAACTTCCTAAAAAGATGTATGCTCAGTATTTCTAGAAACAGAAAAGAATTTATTTTCTCAAAATAGTTATTAAAAACATTTAGTAGATATAATTTGAAACAATCATCTAGATCCGAACCAATTACGATATTCAGATCCAGGAAAAAATCACCAGAGCTGCCTTTTCAGATTTGTTAATTTTAATTGTTTTATTAAACTAAAAACCACTATGAATTATAATTTTGAAGAAAATAAAGTAATTTTTTCAACAGATAAAAATTCAAAACCCCAAACTCAGATTCAACCACAAGCGAATTTCATGACTCAAAAACCTGAATTTGATGTGATTATTCTCGGAGCAGGACCAGCCGGACTCTTTGCCGCCTATGAACTAACTAAACTTCAACCTAATCTCAAGGTACTAATTATTGAACGCGGAAACTCAATTGAGACAAGAAAACCAGGAGAAACAGTCTGTGGAGTGGGAGGCTCAGGAACTTTTTCCGATGGAAAACTGCATTTTACTCCAGTTCTTTCACACGAAAAATTACTTGATATCTTTACCATAGCTGAATATCAGCAACAAATTAATTATGTCGATCAGCTCTTTACCGATTTTGGTGTCACCTCTGCCTACACTCCAGATAATATGGAAGAAGCTGAAGAACTCGTAAAAAATTGTCAGAGACAAGGAATTCACCTTTATATACGTAAATGCCGTCATGTTGGGACTGATTTTTTACCAAAAGTAATTGCCAATATGGTTAAAATATTGGAAGAAAAAGGGGTAAAAATTCTTTGTAACACCAAAGTCGAAGAAATTTTAACTAAAAATCAAACGGTTATCGGTCTAAAAACTGAAGATAAAGTTTACGGAGCATCTAAATATCTGATTGCTCCAGGAAGAATTGGCACTAGTTGGCTACAAAAACAGGCGGTAAAAATTGGTCTTCATTATTCATACCAAAAAGTGGAGATTGGCGTTCGAGTAGAATTTCCCGCCTCGATAATGGAAGAACATTCCGATATTCTACATGAAAACATTTACAGTATCAAAACTCCCACTTTTGATGATACTGTTCGGAATTTTTGTCCTTGTCCATACGGTTATGTGGCTGTGGAAGATTATGGCGATTATGTTTGTGTGAATGGCCATAGTAATTCACAAAAACGTTCTCCCAATTCAAACTTTGATCTCACAACCGAAGTCCAGCTTACGGAACCGGTTGAAAATACGACTGATTACGCTATAGAAATTGCCAAAATAACAACCACAATTGGCGGAGGAAAACCATTAATTCAAAGATTAACAGACCTAAAATCAGGAAGACGTAGCACCTGGAGTAGAATCAACAAAAGCTTTACACAGCCTACACTCAAAGAAGCTACTCCTGGAGATATTGCTATGGCGTTACCATATCGAGTAGTCAAAAACCTACTCGAAGGATTAGAAATACTAGATAGAGTTCTTCCAGGACTCAATAATAGCTCTACTTTGTTATACGCACCAGAGGTGAAACTACGTGGAAACAGAATAAAAATTAATCGTAATATGCAAACCGAAATTCCAAATCTGTATGTAGCTGGAGACGGAGCTGGTACTTCTGGAAACATTGTCGGAGCAGCTATTTCTGGAATCTTTGCCGCTAAAGGAATACTTTCCTAAAAAATTCAAAATCTTGACAAAATTACCATATTATTCTAAACTATTACCCGTAGTATAATTGTTAAAACTATGTTTAATATTACAAAACAAACTGATTATGCCCTCGTTGCAGTTGCAAATCTAAGAGATAAAAAGGAGCTTGTTCCGCTTTCTTTCCTTGTTGAAAAAACTCATATGCCTCGTCGTTTTTTGGCTAGGATTACGGCCGAGCTAGTAAAAAATAAAATTCTCATAAGCAAAGAAGGAAAAACCGGTGGCTATCGATTAGCCAAAGAACCTAAAGATATCATTCTTTACGACTTTATGAGTATCTTTGAAAAAGATTTAAGCGTAATTTGTTGCCATATCGAAAAAGGTGTCTGCAAATGCAAAACTTCTTGTCATCATAAGGATTTTTTTCAACAGAATTTAAGTGCTATTTTTGTTAATCAACTAAAAAAAATCACTCTTGAAGATGTCTTCAAAAACTAAACTAATATGAATAACATTATTTTATCGCTAAAAAATTTAACTGTTTCTATTAAAGATAAAAAGATCTTAAATAGCATCAACCTCGATCTTGAAAAGGGAAAAATCTACGCCATTATGGGACCAAACGGTTGTGGAAAATCTACTTTGGCAAATGCGATCTTAGGCCATCCTAGCTATGAAATACATGAAGAATCAAAAATCGTTTTTAATCAAAAAGATATTAATAAGTTAACCACTGACAAAAGAGTCAATGAAGGGTTATTTCTAACCTTTCAAACTCCACTAGCATTAACCGGAGTCAGTATCTTTGAGCTTTTAAAACAAGCCCAACCAAACAAAGAACTTCATAAAATCTCTGAAGAAGTACACAACTACGCCAAAGAGTTAAAGGTAAATGAAGAACTCTTATTCCGATCTTTAAATCAAAATGCTTCCGGAGGAGAACGTAAAAAATTAGAGCTCCTTCAAGCTGCAGTTCTAAAACCGAAGCTAATAATTTTTGATGAAATTGATACCGGTGTTGATGTTGATGCTCTTAAGGACATTGCTTCTTTTATGAATAAATATCAAAAGGATACCACCTATGTCATTATTACGCATTACAATCGAATTTTAAAACATGTAAATCCAGACAAAGTGATCGTTTTAGAAAATGGAAAAATAACAAGGCAAGGAAAAGCCAATCTTGCTATAGAAATTGAAGATAAAGGTTATGGGAATAATTAAAAATGCCTACTAGTCCCAAATTAGATGTACAACAACTTCATATTTCTCCTGTTTCATATGATTACAAATATCAAACTCCAAAAGGATTGAATGAAAAGATCGTTGCCCAAATATCTGCAAAAAAAGAAGAACCAACCTGGATGACAGACTTTAGGTTAAAAGCCTATCAGATATTCCGAAATAAAAAACTTCCCACCTGGGGAGCGGACCTAACCGATATTGATTTTGAAAACATCACCTATTATCTCTCTTCGACAGATAATATCGCCAGAACTTGGGATGACGTACCCGATAATATAAAAAAAACCTATGATACTTTAGGGATTCCGCAAGCCGAGAAAGACTATCTTTCCGGAGTTTCCGCTCAATTCGAATCGGAAATTGTTTATGAAGGAATAAAAAAAGACCTGGAGAAACAGGGCATTGTATTTTTGGATACTGGTACGGCTTTGAAAAAATATCCTCAGATTTTTAAGGAACACTTTGCCAAGGTAATCCCTCCTGGAGATAATACTTTTGCGGCACTAAATTCAGCCGTTTGGTCTGGTGGTTCTTTTATCTATATTCCTAAAGGAGTCCACGTTAAGCTTCCTCTTCAAGCTTTCTTTCTAATCAACGCTAAAAATGTTGGTCAATTTGAACGCACTTTGATAGTTGCGGATGAAGGAAGTTTTGTCCATTACGTAGAAGGCTGTACGGCACCAACCTACTCTACTTCTTCTTTGCATGCCGCGGTTGTGGAAGTCTTTGTGAAGAAAAATGCTCGGGTGCGCTACACAACGATCCAAAACTGGAGTAAAAATGTTTATAATTTAACCACTAAACGAGCTTGGGTAGAAGAAAACGGAATTATGGAATGGGTTGATGCCAATATCGGCTCAAAGGTAACTATGAAATATCCGGCCTGTATTCTGGCTGGTGAAGGGGCAAAAGGACAAATTTTATCTTTAGCTTACGCCAATGGTTCACAACATCAGGATACTGGTGCCAAAATGACTCATCTGGCTCCAAATACCTCTTCTCAGATTATTTCAAAATCGATTTCAAAATCTGGAGGACACTGTTCCTATCGTGGACTTGTTTCAGTTTCTCCAAAAGCCAAGAATTCCTCAGTACATGTAAGCTGTGATGCCCTGCTTTTAGACGAAGATTCTCGATCTGACACCTATCCGGTCATGAAAATCAATCAAAAAGATACTACTGTTCAACATGAGGCTACTGTGGAAAAAATCGGAGAAGAAAAACTTTTTTATATGGCGTCCCGTGGAATCAAAAAATCTGAAGCAGAATCAATGCTTGTAAACGGATTTATTGATCCAATTGTCAAAGAAATTCCCTTAGAATATGCCATTGAGATGAACCGTCTTATCAATCTGGAAATGGAAGGTAGTGTAGGTTAAAATGAATTATTTTATTGATCTTAACAAATCTAAACAAAAGATAATAACGCTACATAAGCATGGAATTTATACCATTTTCTTTTTTAATTATAATGGACAACTAACTGTGCAGATTGAGAATAAAGATATTGAGGTTAATCTACTGGGGATTTATATTGGTAAAAACAGCGAGAACTTCAACCTCGAAACAACTCAACGTCACAAAGTCGGAAGTAATAGCTCGAACTTACTCGTAAAAGGCGTCTTTTTTGACGAATCCCATTTTGATTATAAAGGTCTTATCAAAATTGATAAAAACTCCCAAAAATCGCATGCATATCAGAAAAATCAAAATTTGATATTAGGAGATGCTGCTCATATTAGCTCCAATCCATTCTTGGAAATTGAAGCTAATGATGTCTTTTGCACCCACGGGTCAACCACCGGGAGATTATCAAAAGATCAGCTGAACTATCTTGAAAACCGTGGAATAGATAAAAAGAAAGGAGAAAAGCTAATAATCCATGGTTTTATAAATGAAGTTTTTGATATAATGAAAACTTCGAAAGTAGAAACAAAAATTATTGAATATTATCAAAATAAAACTCAATCTTTTTTAGCTAATTAATCTTATGTTAAATACAACTAAAATAAAATCCGACTTCCCAATTTTTAAAAACCAACTAAACCTAACCTATCTTGATTCTACCGCTACTTCTTTAAAACCACAAAGTGTTATAGACAAACTAAATGAATATTATACTCAGTATTCCAGCAATATCTTCCGCGGATTGTATCCAATATCTCAAAAAGCCACCGAAGAACATGAAGCAACTCGTGAAATCGTCACCAAATTTATCGGAGCGAAACATCCTGAAGAAGTTATATTTACCAAGAATACCTCTGAAAGTCTCAATCTGCTCATGTACACTCTCGGAGATAAAATCGTACAAAAAGACGATAACGTAATTATTTCAATTGCTGAGCATCACAGTAACTTTGTCCCTTGGCAAATGCTTTGTTTGAAGAAAGAAGCGGAATTCCGCGTTCTGGGAATAAATAAAGAAGGCACTGTGAAACTTGATGAATTGGAGCAGCAGGTAGATTCTCGGACAAAAATTATTGCTTTAACCTATATTTCCAATGTTTTGGGAACTGTAAATCCGATTGAAAAAATTGTAAAAATAGCTAAAAAGAAAAATCCAAACGTAATTATCATTATTGATGCCGCTCAAGCAGCTCCACATTTAAAACTTGAAGTCCGTAAACTAGGAGCTGATTTTGTGGCCTTTTCCTCACACAAGATGCTGGGACCGACCGGAGTCGGAATTCTCTGGGGGAAAAAAGAATTATTTGAAGAGATGCCACCCTTTATGTTTGGCGGAGAAATGATCGAAAAAGTCTCTGTCGAAAAGACCACTTTTGATAAGTTACCACACAAGTTTGAAGCCGGGACACCAGCAATCGGAGAAATAATTGCGCTGAAAGAAGCCGTGAAATATTTAGAAAAAATCGGACTAAAAAATATTGAAAAACATGAAAAAGAGCTAACTAATTATGCTTTAGAACGCCTAAATAATGAATTTGGTAACGATTTCCAGGTAATTGGGCCAAATGATTACAAACTTAAAACTGGAATTATCGCCTTTGTATTTAAAGATTACCATCCTCATGATATCGCTGATATCTTAGGAAACCAGGGTATTTGTATTCGCGCTGGACATCACTGCGCTGCGCCTCTACATGAAAAAGCGAATATTTCTGCTTCCTCACGCATGAGTTTTTATCTTTATAACAATCAGGAAGATGTGGAAAAAATAATTAATGGACTTAAAAAGGTTGATCAAATTTTAAAAATGGGTTTTCATGAACGTAGTACAAACTCAAAATTTAAACAACCCTGCTGCTAAAAATGGATATTTACAAAGAAAAAATACTCGAACATTATAAAAAACCTCACAATTACGGTCATTTAAAAAACCCGGATAAATCAAATAAGGCAATTAATGTTTCCTGTGGTGATGAAATTGAAGTTGACCTAATTATTAAAGATCAGAAAGTAACGGAAGTTGGTTTTGAAAGTAAAGGATGTATAATCTCTACGGCTATGATGTCAATGTTGACTGATTATATCAAAGATAAAAAAGTGAACCAAATTATGAAAATAAATACCAAAGATCTCCAAAAAATAATCGGAATTGATGTTTCGCCTGCTAGACTCAAATGCTTGCTTATTCCTCTCCAATCAATTCAACAGGCAATCAGTAAAAATTGAAAATCTGAGGGTTTTTAGTCTTCGTATTCTTAATAAGTTATATCTTCCAAAAAAGGCCATTCCTAATATCCTATAGTTATTGACTTTTTGCCCATTCTATGCTATAAAGCCAACAATATTTTTATTTTTAGTAAAAACCTTCGTGCGAAGGTCTTTTTTGTATCTTGGTTGTATTTGTACCTTAAAAAGAAACTTAACCCCTATTGCCTGAGGGAAAAGAGGATATTTTACTGATCTTTTTAGCCAGAGAAAATACTTTCTTTTCCCCAAGCCAATAGGCCAAGGAAAAATCAACCAGAGACGAGAATGCTACGCGGGTGTCCCCGTACTATTCTAAGACCCTTTGGATTAAAAAAGGAGCAAATCATAAGAAATACTAGTTTTTTAACATGTTCGTTTTTAATCAAGGCGCGCCGCTATCGGCCTGCCAAATTTTCATTAACTCAGTCGGAGGGCTGAAATGACAAACAAACCGTTAACTTATGCAATAGGCGCATTCCTTATTCTAAGCGCCATTTTTGTCTTTGGGATCATGCCTGCAGTGGACAATAACTTCAGCCAAAACCCAGAAGCTGCCCACTCTTATGCAGAATCCAGCCCGAGTTTCATCAATACCATCGTTGATGGTCTCCTGAATGTTTCCGGAGTCGCCCCTTGGGCGCCCGGCATCATCGTATTCGGTGGAGCAATTCTGCTCATTGTCGCCGGATATAAATTCCTCGGAAAACTCCTTCACGTTTAACTTCATACTCCCTGTGCCCGTAGGGTTCAGGGACGCAATTATCTGGCATGAGAGGTATATTTTTATACCTGTAGGTTAAGCCTGGGTTTATTACCCAAAACCTACCTAGTGTGATTATCTGTTCTTGAAGAACATTTTTCCTTTTATTTCTTCTTCAACAACAACTTTTTAATCTTCACACTTGCTCTTTCTCTCTTTGCAAATAATTATTATTGTTCGTAAAGAAAGCACTTCAAATTATTTTGAAGTGTTTAATCGAAAAAACCTCCTTCTTAGGAGGTTTTTTCTTATTTCAATAGATTTTTGGTGTAGTCCTATTTCACTTCCATAACTTCAATCACCTGTACTGGACAGCTTCGCGCCGAATCTTCAAGGAGTTTAATGTCTTCTTCGGATACTTCTACAACCAGCTCAAATCTCTTAATTTGAGGATTATTTCTTCCACTTACTAATGTGGCTTTTCCATCATCAACCATTTTCCAGAACTTCGGAGCAATAGCGGCACAGACTGCCGCGCCAATGCAATTTTGACGATCAAAGGTTATTTTCGCTCTTCTTTTCATAAATACTCCTTTCAAAAATAGCTATTCCTTAATTTTATTGTAGTCACCACAGCTACACTCACAATCTTCCTCAACTTCATAACGACTTCCATCATCTTTATAAACATACATCGTATCTTTTTTTTCATCCAGAGTTTTTTTGTGCGATTTGTCACATAATCCCAACGGATTTTTTGATAAACCACATCTGCATATCCAAATACTTTTATCCTGAATCTTCACTTCTGACGGCTCATTTGCAGTACGAACAACCAATCTAGACATAGTAAAACTCCTTTTTTAATATATATTCACTATACCGAAAATGCTGTTATTTGCAATAAGAAAAATATTTTATCTTTGAAAGACAAAGTGATATAATCTAACACTATCTATGTAATAGTTAACAGGAAATCAAATGCAGCAATTTGAAGCTATATTAGAATCTAAACAAATCTTAACACCAACTGTTTTGTTAG
Source organism: candidate division CPR3 bacterium GWF2_35_18 (assembly GCA_001771135.1). Lineage (GTDB taxonomy): Bacteria > Patescibacteriota > CPR3 > CPR3 > GWF2-35-18 > GWF2-35-18. The sequence goes on from MESW01000003.1 coordinate 159,470, forward strand.
TTAGATTTCAAAATTTAAACAAAATTGATTTTATTCCCGGACAATTTATTACAATTCCAATTGGAAAGCAAAATCGCTTCTATTCCCTAGCTACCACTCCCCTTTTTCATAAATACTTTGAACTTATTGCTACTGTTGAAAATAATGGAGTTGGGGCTAACTTTTTGCTTAATCAATTAAAAATTGGAGAAAAGGTAACCTTTTACAAACCTCAAGGAAAATTTAACCTTCAAAATAATTCTAAAGCAAAGATATTTTTAGCAACTGGCGTAGGAATATCCGCAATTAGATCTATGATACAAACGTTAGTCCAAACAGATTTTCAGAAACAATTTCTTCTTTTTTTTGGTATAAAAACTAAAAAGGATGTTTTTCTGGAAAATGAATGGCAAAATATTCAGGATCAAAATTCTAACTTCTCATATTTCTATTGTCTTTCCAGAGAAAAAAATAAACACTACAACTTCGGATATGTATCTGGAAATCTTAAAGAATATCTAACTACTCATCGTTTAAATCCTCAAGACTTCGAATATTATGTCTGCGGTAATTTAAATAATGTTCAAAATATCGTGGAATTCCTCCAAAATGATTTAGGGATTAGTAATGCGCAAGTATTCTTCGAAAAATTTATTTAGCAACCTATTACTTGAGACTTTTTAATTATTAATATATACTTACTAATTGATCTGCCGCCCTAGCTCAATTGGTAGAGCAACGGTATCGTAAACCGTAGGTTGTCGGTTCAAGTCCGATGGGCGGCTCCATAAGTTACAAACTTTACAAGCATCTTTTTTTTATCCATAATGAATTTACCATGAGAAAAAATCATTATCGTAATCGTAAAATCGCAGGTTACAGTTATAGTCCTCGCGAAAATATCGCCCAGAAACAACAACAAGCATATCGTCGCATTTTTATTGTAGTAGCAGTTATTATCATCTCTTTAATTCTCATCTTTAAAAATATCGATGTGATTATAGAAAAAATCACCGGTATAGGCAAAACATTTGATAATCAAGAAGAGTTGAAAACTCCAGATCCACTATCCCTTGCTCAGGATAATCTGCTTTGGACTCCACAGATTGACTCTATACCGACTATCACTAATCAAAAAAAACTGACTGTTACAGGTACAGCGTATCAGGGAATTCAAGTCGAACTATTTTTTAATGGTGACGGCATTTCTGTCGATGATCTAGATGAAAATAAGAAGTTTGAATTTACCGATTTGAATTTAATATCTGGAGAAAATTCAATTGCCGTCCGCTCGATTAAAGAAGATGGAACTAAAAGTGAACTATCAAGCGAAAGTAAGATTACCCTTGATCTTAAACCTGCAGATTTAGAGGTGAATTCTCCTACCGATGGTCAAAAATTTGGACAAGATAGTCAGAAAATAAAAGTAATCGGGAAAACTGATCTGGACGCCAAACCTTACGTTAACGATCATATCGTCATTTTGAAACCTGATGGAACTTTTGAATATCAAATTACCCTAAATGAAGGCGAAAATACCATCAAAGTTAAAGCTCTTGATCCGGCTGGAAATGAAACTGTCAAAGAAATAAAAGTTACTTTCGATCCAAACGCTGCGGTATCATAACGACGAAACTCAACCCTAAAAATATCCACCACATCAAAGATAAATCATTTTTGAAATAAGGAACATCTACAAGGCCGTGAATAAGGTAATAAATTAGAATCCCCAAAAGTCCAATCTGCCAAAAATTCATTCCATTATGTTTTGAAAACAGATTCTTTAAATAAATTATAATTAACATTCCAAAGCTTAATAACCCCAATAATCCCAATTCGCTCCAAAAATTTAGAATAAGATTATGAGGATATTGAAGAAGCTCCGGATCACAGGTCACATAACTATAATAAGTTATGGGGAAATTCGACAAACCAGTTCCAAGGATTCGGTGGTCTTGCAACATCTTCCATGTTCCTTCAAACAAACACAAACGTACAATAACAGTATTATCAAAAACTCGCACTAGTGGTCTTTCTGATAAGTGAGGCGTAAATTTCGAAATAACTGTAAAGAAAAATATCTGACTAACAAAATAAAGACCAACGCAAAGAAGGATTATTCTTTTTATGGTATTGGGAGAAAGAGAGATTTTTACTTTAACTAAATGCAGTACGAAAACAGCTCCTAAAGCAAAAATCGCTCCGAGCATTCCCCCACTAGATTCAGTCATATAGATCACACTCAAGAATAAAACTAGAAAGATCATCAACACGAATGTTTTTTTCCGCTCGGATTTGGTTTGATCCGATTGCTTTCGTTTTATTAAAAATAGTATTTTGCTTAGAAGAATAATTGTTATTGGTATAAGGTATAAACATAAAGCATTGGCACTATTAAAAAAACCGGTAATTCGACCTTGAGAAATCTCGTGAGGAGCATAAACATCCGTTCCAGTGATCTTTTGAGAAACCGCGATAATTGAGGTCATAATTCCAGAAAATAACAGACTATAAAAAACTCCAGTTAACTGTTTCTGCTCCTTGATCGAGCTAAACAAAACGATAAAAAGAAGAATCGGTTCGATAATATAAGCTTTCAGAATCCCTAAAGCTGTGTTTTTATCTGGAGAAACAAATACCGAAATTATTCCAGCAATTAAAAACAACCAAACGCTGATTAATCTTTTATCGGTAAAAAGATCTTTAATACTTTTAAAATCTTTTTCAACTACAACCTTTACAAGCCAAAAACCAAAGGTAAGTAAAATCAGGACTTCCAGAAAAGTGAAAGGAATACCCAAAACCTGACCACGGATAATATATAGTGGAAGTGAAAAAATCGTTACATAGATTACGTAATTTAAAAATTTTGACATTAATTTATCCTTTGAAAAAGGTATGTTTCACCTTTTTGCAATCTCAATTTAAAATCTGGATTTAAATTCATTTTTTCAATTTCCTTAATGCTCTCTGTTTCAGTATAAGGATATGCTTCCATCTCCTTAGAAACAAGTACATATTGTACAACATCAAGACCATAGGGATAAAAATATATCTCCTCACGATGAGACAAATGCGACACCAAAGCAGATGGCGCTGTCAAAGAAGCATCTTTCGGAACGATCTTTATTATCTCGGCAATATTTTGTTGTCTATCTTGATCTATTTTGAAGTTTTTGTTTCCAAACCAACCTAAAAATGTTTTTTCAGAAAAAGTAATACCAAAACTAATTATAATAATCATAATCGAGATATAACTGAAAAACTGTTTTTTACTGATACGAATTCCCTTTTTACGTAAATAGTCAAAAATATTATTAATCCCGTAAACCAAGCCTAAACTAAGTAAAGGCGCAATATTTGCACTATAGTGAAAACCAATTCCCCACCGTAATTCATGAATAGACAAAAATCGTTCCAGGAAAAGTGGTAAAGACAAAAAGAGGAAAAACGGCGAAAATAAAGGCAGATACAAAAAAGAAATTAATAATAAATTCATTGTTTGGGTTTTTGAGATCGGAGTAAAAAATAGCTCTCCCAGTTGCAGGGGGTGCATAAAAATATACTGAATTTGTTCTGACAACGAATTACCTGGAATAACGGTCTGAATATAAGTTGCTGGAGTTGGACTATACAAAGGACTAATTACTTTTATAAACAGCATAAAAATTAATCCCGAAATCAAAAAGATAAATAATCCTCGAACATAGTTTCTTTTGATAAAAAAATCATATAAACCCAACATCAGACAAACCAGAGCCATATCTTCTTTGCAAATCAAAGTTAGAAAAAGAAAGATCCAAAACCCGCGAGATTTATCACAATTGTAGAAATAAAGTAGCCATGATAAAAAAAAGACCGAAACTGTAGCGACATGAAAATCAAAATTCAAGGCGTTTTGTAAACCAAAAAATGTTAGATATGCAAAAGCCAAAGAAAGCGAGAAAAATCGATTTTTAAATCGATCTTCTGTAATTAAATATAATGGAATAACCGAAAAAACTACCAAGATAACTTGCGAAATAAGAAGCATCCTCACATCTGCCCAAATCCAATATAAAGGAACAAAAAGTAATAAAATCGGGTGAAAATGATCTCCGAGAAGCATCATATTCGGCTGACGAACAGTAGAAAACGGCAGTTTAAATTTGGAATATAACCAAATAGCTTGATCATAAATACCCAAATCATTAGCATGAGTTTGAAAATTGGAATGCCGATAAAGAACTAAAAATCCGTATAAAAGACAAAAGACGGTAATCATGAAAACAAATAACTTGTTTTCATTCATCCATCGACATATTGACAGTAACTTATCTTTTAAATTTGTTAACATGAAAAATGATTAATGATTATATCCTGTCTTTCATAATCCCTTCCATTATCCCAATTACAATCATAACCCATTCGAGAATAAACGGATATAGTAGCGAGTTTACAAATTGAGAGTGAATGATTAGAGATATTACTCCGGCAAAAACTGTAATCCCGAGAATTCTACTCCAAGATGAACTGTTTTTAATATAACTAATGCCACAAATAATTAATTGTCTTCCTAAAAACCACAAATATATAAGTAATCCTGTCACCCCTGTGGTGGCCAAAATAAGAATTAAACTACTATCCACTCCTGAACTGGCGTGAGAGGTAACTTCAGACTCTTCCCAGGGCTGTATATAATCATAACGGATCTGTGCATATCGGTAGCTATTATAACTTACTCCCAAAAGCAAATTTTTCTTCGCAATATCAAGACCTTTTTCCCAAGATTCAAAGCGAAAACTGGCCGTAGTATCGATATTGAAACCACCGATAACTCTTTCCTGAACACGTGGGATCAGCAAAAAAGCTAATATTCCAACCAGAATTCCCAATATTAATAACTGGCGAGACCGGATAACACCAACAATAAACATCGCGATTACAAACATCAGATAGGTACTACGAGAAAAAGTCAAAACTATTGCCGTCAGAATTACTACTGCAATTCCAGCTTTTATTAAATCAAATTTTTCCCAAGAATCAACTTCCAAACTCATTAAAACTATAAGCACAAAGTTCAGAACTAAAAATCCACCTACATAGTTAGGATCAAAAAAAGTTGACAACACTCGATAATAATGAGGATCCCAACCTTGGGCAACCATAGAAGCAAAATTGGGAAAAATAACATATTGGACTAAACCAAAAAGAGCGACTAAAAATCCTGTCCCAATAAGTAAATTTATGTACAGTCTAGTCTCTTTAATTCTTTCTTGGTGGTCTTTCAATTTCTTAATAAGATCAAAAACTACAAAATATAATCCGATATAAGTAAACCATCGCCAAAGATAAAGACTGCTAATCAGAAACTCATTTAGCGATAAATATTGTTTATTCCAAAATAAAGAAATTATTCCGACAAGTAAAAAAAGCAGTATCGGTAAACTTAAATAAGGTGGTTTAAATTTTTCTTTCCGTCTCAACAAATCAACAACCCAAAAACCTATAATCAAAGGAAGTAATAAATCGTTAAGATAAATCACCAAACCGGAACTTCCAAGAGTAATTCGACTAAATTGACCTAAAGGTAAAATAACTATTAAAATAATAAAAAGGAATCTATGAAGTTTCATTTGTTAAAAAAAGTATTATTATCTACCCCTTGTAATAAGAACCACACCTGCAATAATTAAAACTATTCCGGCATAATGAATAGTCAAAACTTTTTCATGAAAAAGTAATGCTGAAACGATTAATACTAAAATGTATCCCAGTGATATCAAAGGATAAGCAAAGGAGAGTTCAACTCGTGATAAAACAATAATCCAAAAAACAGAGGAAATGAAATATAACCCTAATCCAAGCAGTGTATAAAAATTTGTTAATGCAGAAATCACAAAAGTAAATGGCTGTGAAAAGTTAATAGTCCCTACCTGCACTGATCCATATTTCATCGCAATTTGTCCTAACACTCCCAAAACAATACTGATAAAAATTAAAACAAGATTTATAACCATATAATCCCATATTTCAAATTAATTTGAAAACATAATTTGTAATTTACAATGTTGTTATTATGAACGAGGTGAATAACAAACTTTGTTTATAAAGGTAATACTCATCTATATTTATTGTAAATCAGAGGAAGATGAATATATAACAATAATGATATTTTAACAAAATTTCTAAGATTATGATATAACCTTCAGCCAATTAACTGCATTCTTCTCCCATGAAAATTGGGAAATTTTTCGTTTGTTTTCTAAAACAAGCTTCTCTTTTTCTTTTGGAGTGAGCTGAAGTAATTTTTCTAGCTTGCTTTTAATATCGGAAACATCTTCAGGATCAACAAGGAACGAATAATCTTTACCTACAATTTCCGGAAGGCTAGAAACTCCAGATGTCAGAACCGGAATTCCTCTTTTCATGGCTTCTGCAACTGGCAACCCAAAACCTTCGTAGATACTGGGAAAAACAAAAAACAAAGCATTTTTAAAAAGAAAGTTCTTTTCCGTCTCATTGACAAACCCTGTAAAAATAACTTCATTTTGCAAATTCAACTCAACTACTTTTTGGAAAACTTCTTGGTAATACCAACCTGTATTACCTGCAATTACCAATTTCGGATGCGTTTCGTTATTTTCAAATAAAAGGTTATATGCTTCAATGAGTCGCACTAAATTTTTTCGCGGTTCGATAGTACCTAGGTATAAAATATAGGGAAAATTGTAATCAATAAATCGATTTTTATCAGAGTCAGATTTTTTATCTAGTGATAGCCCACAGTAATTAACCGTAATTTTACCTATTGAAACAGGAATTATATTTTCTAAATCGTTTCTGGTAGCTTCTGAATCTGCAAAAATAAATTTTGCTCGACGACATGCATGAGTCAAAAAAAATTTCCCTGCAAGGATTCTAACCTTGAAGGTATGCAGTTGCGGAAACAGGATTGCCGAAAGATCATGGACAATGAGAATAGTTTTTGTTAAAGGAAAAAAGCTGAAAATAGTCGAATGCGTAGAGTAAAAATAATCGACCTGTTGTGATCTTAAATCTCTCCAGACTTTAAAGTACCAAAATACTTCACTGGCCTTAAAGATTCTTTGTTTAAATTTTGAAGTTTGATAAGGCAAAGTGATCTCTGAATCACCGTAAAGCAGATACTCATTTTTATCATTTTTATTCTGAGACAAACCATATAAAAAACCTTTGACATAGTTTCCAATACCGGCTGTTTCTTTTAAAGCACGCACGTCAATACCAATTTTCATATTATAGCCACTCCGATCTATCTTTAATTTCTTTTTTGTATAATTTATAACCGTTAATAAAACCTCTCCAAGGAGCAATTATAGCTCTAGGATTTCCTTTTCCATAGTAAAACATACATGAAAGTATCGGACGAATTTTATTGAGAATCCGTAAGACCAAATATCGATGTGGTAGATGCTTCATAAAGAAAAGCATCTCGTTTCGAAAAAAATCTTCATACCAAGTAATTCTATCTTTGTCACGAGAACCTCCTGAAGCCTTTAAATGTAAAACTTCAGCATGGGGATCAAAAACCAGTTTATAGCCTAATCGGCGAATCCGAAAAGATAGATCTGATTCCTCTCGAATTGCATTTCCGGTAAAATTTTCATCAAAACCATGAACTTTATCAAGAAAATCTTTTCGAAAAGAAGCATTACAACCATGCACTGTCATAACTTCACAGCTAGTTTTAGAGCTATAATTGTCAATAAATCTTCCATCTTTTGTAACAAATCCAACCTTTCCCTCCTCGTCTTTAATCATGGAGTTATCCTGTACCTCGATCCTTCCGGATACTCCCCCAATATTTTGATTTTCATAATTTACAACATGTTCTGAAATTAAATTTTGAGCTGGCTTAATATCATCATCAACAAAAAGAATTATTTCCCCTTTGGCACATTTTAACCCATAGTTTTTGGCAATAGTTGTTCCCTTTTTTGAAATCTGAAAATATTTTATCTTCGTTTTATGATCATTTAGAAATTTAAGAGTTTCCTCTCTATGTCTGACTGATTGATCAACGACAATAATTTCATACTTCGGATAATCTTGATCAAAAAGGTACATCAAAGTATCACAAAGAGCCTTTTCACGATGCAAAGTAGGAATGATAATGGAAACAAATGGTCTAGTTTTCATTTTAACAACTTTAGAAACTCCTCTACATTTTTCTCTAGATTGAACTTCTCTTCTACAATCTTACGACTCTTTTTCCCCATTGTTAACCGCAATTTATAGCTACCAGCTAATTCTGAAATTCTATCTATAAATTCATTGTAATCACCGTGTGGGACAAGAAACCCGTTTACACCAGATTGCACTAACTCTTTCATTCCTCCAGTATCAAACGCAACTATTGGTTTCCCGCTACCCATGGCTTCTAATGCTCCCAAAGACATCCCTTCCGCCGGATGCAATGACGGATGAACAAAGATATCTGTTTCTGCTAGAAATTTTTCCTTATCGCTTTGAAAACCGTAGAATTTAATATTATGATTATGTTGATACTTCCCTTTCAAATCTGCAAGCAAATCTCCATCTCCGACAAAACGAAATTCTACCTCTGATTTTTGAGGAATTATTGCTAAAAAGTCTTCAATCTTCTTATCAATACTCATTCTTCCAATATAAGTGGCAATTATATTTTCTGACTCTTTTGCCTCTGTTTCGGTTATTATATTTAGATCAACCCCATTATAAATTACCTGTATTTTTTGTGGCTGAATTTTTAAATTGTTTATTAGATCCTCTCTGGTTAAATCGGAAACTGCAACAATTGTATCCGCAAAGTGAGAAACAAACTTAAAGTATTTCCATAAAAATTTATTTTTAAGCCACGACGTCAAAATCCCATGCTCTGTCCAAATAACATTAAACCCCAAAAGTTTACATATTGGTGATAAAACAAATTTTTCTCCAATGTCTTGAACGTGAACATTTCTTATTTTTTTCACAAAACGGAAGTATATAAGTAAGGGAAAATAGTAAAGGAAATATATTGGCTGTAATAAAATAACCAAAAAAGCTCTTTTTACTCCTCCAACCTTTTTCCCGTAGATATGAAAAACCGTTATCTTAAATGATTTTAATTTGTTTAAGATTGGATTCAGATTTGATAGAATAAAAACTTTAACTGATCTATGAATCAGTTTCTTGTCTAATTCTAAAGTATAAACTTCAACTCCTCCGATGTATGGAGAGATCAGTATTTGGAGAATTTGCTTCGGAAAGGATTTATCATTCGACATTTTCAACCTTAGTCAAATCATTCTTTTTAAAAAGACTTTTTACGATCTTCAATTCTTTTTCACTAAGACCTTTCATCAGTAACAATACTCCAAAATAAACAACAATCCCAACAATCACACTGATAAAAATATTCCCATCTCGAATAAGATAAACGATTACTCCCATAATAGTTCCCGAAATAATTGGTTTAAATAATAGATAAAATGATTCTTTATTAAACAAACCTTTTTTAAGAAAGTAGATAGTAAAAATTATTAAACCAAAAACTTCACAGACTAATGTTGAAAGTGCAGCTCCGTTTAAACTTAAGTTTGCTCCCCAGGTGGATATTAAAACATATGAAAGGAAACTATTCAAAAAAATATTTATTCCCCCCACTAGATTTACAATTTTCATTTTTCCCATCGACATCAAAGTAATTACCTGAAAAGAGGTAAAAAATATAGCTAAAAGGGCAAAGGAAAGAATCTCTAAAGAAAGTGTTCCTCCAATAAAATCAGGACCATAAAGAAAAAGAATTGTTTTTTGGGATAACATAAATAGTCCAATACTAATCGGAAATGATCCAATAGCAATGACTCTAAGGGATTGATTTAATATCGAACGAAAACGTTCTTGGGATTCTCGATATAACCTACACATAACAGGATAAACGGCTCCTAGGAAAAATTGAGGTAAAATAAGCAAATTATCAAGCATCTTAAAAGCAGAACCAAACCATCCCATAACTTGTTCTGTTACTAATTTGGAAAGGATAATTGAATTGATACGGAAATAAATCGAAGAAAAAATACTGTTTATGGCAAAAGGGAAAGCTAATTTTAGATTTTGTTTCAAAAAATTCCAATCAAGATAGGAAAGAGAGAATTTGATTTGACCTCTAACAATCAAAGCTCCAATTATAAAGGAAACAACCGAACCAACCGTTAGACCCCATACTGGACTCATAAAATTAGCACCGTTATAAAGAAGAAAAACAGAGATTACTAAATTTAGAATACCACTTACTCCCCAAAGCAAAGCACTATATTTCATCTCTTCAAAGGCTTGAAAAAGAGATAGAAACAAACCAGAAAAAGCCCAGAAAGCCATGTAAATTCCATAGATATATGCAGCATTCATAATATCGATTGAATAGTTCAAAAAATATGTAATTACGATCAAGGAAAGATATGTCACACAGCCTAAAAATAATTTCACGACAAATAAATTAACAAAATATTTTGAAGCCTGATCTTTTTTAATTGAGACCTCTTTGGTGAATGAAGTGGAAATTCCTAAGTCCGAGAAAAGGTTCGTTAAAGCTACAACGGAAGCAATGGTATAGTATTTCCCCAGTCCAACGTCTCCAATCAGTCTTGCCGCAATAAAAATCACAATCATTTGGGTAATTCGTGGTAAAGTATTTGCGATACTTAAGAATATAGTATTTTTTACGATTCGATGAGATTCAGACATAATTATTTAAACTCTCTAAATCTTAACTTTAGCATTCCCCAAAATCCGTCAAATATATTATAAGCATTCATTTTTGATTTCCCTCGCACCCGATCTTCAAAAACGACCGGAATTTCTTTAATCGTAAACCCGTGTCTTTTTATATAAAATAAAATTTCATTTTGAAAGGCATATGCATTACTATAATATCTTTCTTGAATAATTTCCTCAATTACTTCTCTTCTGTACCCCTTAAATCCAGAAGTACAATCATGCACCGGTAACAAAAAGATAGTTCTAGCATAAAGATTAGCACAGGAGCTTAATGCTTTGCGAAATAATGGATAACGTAATTCCGCTCCTTCAATATGCCTCGAACCAATCACAACATCATAATCTGAAAGTGTTTTTATGATACGTTTTATATCCTGCGGATCATGAGAAAAATCTGCATCCATTTGAAGAAGATAATTAAAGTCAAACTTTTTCAGGGCATATTTAAAACCGTCAATGTAAGCCTTACCTAAACCTTCTTTTTTCCGTCGATGCAAAACAAATAGATTTAAAAACTTACTTCTCAGATTATCAGCTAAACTACCAGTACCATCAGGGGAATTATCATCAACAACTAAAACAGTTAAATTCTTAACTTTTAAATCATCAATCTCTTTTAAAATCAAAGGTAGATTATCTTTTTCATTATAAGTTGGAATGACAACTAATGTTCTTGGCATTGTTAACTCTTTAAGCGATGTTGTTTCCTAATTTCATGATAACTAGACCAGACATCTTCTTCTTTCATTTTTTCCCAGGATAACATTTTCGCAATTGGAAATTTCTGCTCCTGAAGAGCTAATTTCTCTTTAACTGCACTAACAATATCTATCCCTAATTCATCTGACAGAGTAAAAAGATAATTAATGACATCCGCAAATTCGCGTTGGATTTCCCTTTTTTGTTCTTCTTTTTTTAACGAATTTTTGATTAGAGCTTCACTTTTCCACTGAAAATGTTCCATAAGTTCACCCATCTCAATCACAATAGATATCGCTAGATCTTTAACGGTGTTATATTTTTTCCATTTCCGACGGTCACGAAACTCAAGAATTTCCTTCCTCAATTCTGCAATTGTAGTGTTTTGATCATTCATAATTAAACTCTCTTTGAAATAAATTCATCTTCTTTTGTCCAACGAGGATTGGAAATAACAATTAATTTATTATTATTCGAAGCAAATAAAACTTTATGATGAATATTTGGAGTTATCACAATCAAACTCTCTTGATCTAAATTAACGGTAGATCGAATTTGGCTATCTTCATCATACGTATCTAAACTGATTTTTCCCTTATAAACCCAGTAAATTTCGGTACTTACTTTATGAAAATGTCCTTTAGACGGCTTGATATTATTAGCAATGACAATACTTAAATTCTTAAAATCAGAAGTATTTAAAATCTCTGTGAGCATTCCACACACATCTGAAGAAAAACTTTTTTGATCACTTTTATTTTTAATAATCATAATCAAATTTTAGATACTTTTCGAAATAGCTATAAAGCTCTCCAGTAGCAACAACATCTTTCATACAATATTCTGCAATCTCTTGATGTTTTCCGGCATTATAATATTCAGTAACCTGAACTCCTTTCATTCCATCTTTAGGACTTTTGATCCCAAAGGCACGTGTATAAAAATGTAAAGTCTTGGGATAAAATAAAGCTCCATATAAACTCATTTGGTCCAAAAGATCGCAATGAGGAAAATTTTTGTAACGATTACCCATCAAGTTTTTGGAGGGTTTAATTTTGTTTATTGCCGATCGAAGTAATATAAAAGGAATATCAAAACCACGTCCGTTAAATGTTATAACTTGTGAAGTTTTTGAAACCACTTCCCAAAATTTATTTAAAAGCTCTTGCTCCGTCTTTACAAATTCAAACTTGGTATTTTCATTTTCATAACTTTGAATTTTATCTGAAACAGTTTGGACTAAACCTTTATTCTCTTTTAAGGTTAAATATCCTATTGAAACAACTTTACCCGTCAGAGGAGAAAGAGCAGTCTTTAATTTATGCTCTTCTTTTTCCTCTTCACTTTTAGCATATTTCAAAAGATAATCTTGCTCTTCCTCATTAAAATCCGTTTCAAAGTTTTCGCCCACAGTTTCGATATCAAAAACAACTTGTGACATCAGTTACTCCTTTTAAAAATTAATTTTTCGATCTAATTTCGATATTTTAATATCATAAATTTTTTCATCATGACCCAATTTGGCGTTAATGAAAAATATCTCTTTTCCTTCAACAACGTCTTTGAAACAATAATAAAGATCGTCAACAAGCTCATACTCACTATCTAAAACTTTATCTTTTTGAATCCAAATCAATTTTCCGTCTTCGGTTTCAGATCTGTGTGGAATCTTTTTTGTATCAACTTTCATCTTAAAAAAACACATCACCCAATCTTCTTTATACCCCCCTTCTAGCTTTACAACACCACAAAATTGAACTTTATCAGCACTGATATCATATCCGGTCTCTTCTTTCGTTTCTCTTAAAGCGGCCGCTAAATAGTCTTCTCCCGGATCCACCCTTCCACCGATTCCGTTCAATCTTCCCGGATCGATTCTTTTATTATCATTTCTTTTCAAAAACAGATATTCATCTCCATGAAAGATAAAATTGGTCACTGAGGTTTGCACTTGTCGAATATACTTATCATCATTCATAATTAATCTTCTAACCTCTCAATATCTTACTTTTCATGAAGTGAAAACGAGCTTTGCTCATATCTTTGTATCCTTTATCTAAACTATACTCCCTGTGCATCAAGAACTTTATTAACCATCTTATCTGCCTTTTTTAGCATCTTATTTTCGCGCGGAAGATGGATATATTTCACACTTTTAAAATCACGTTCGAGCTCTTTTACTTTCATCACCAACTTTTGTAGTTTGGTATCTTTAATTCGATAAAGACCATTTAATTGATTAATCATAAGTTGTGAATCAGAAAAACAAACGACATATTTAGAATGAAAGTTTTTAACTAAGTTTAACCCCGTGATTAGAGCCGTATATTCGGCTTGATTATTTGTAGCTTTTCCTAAATACTGTTTGTGCTTCATAATAACTTCATCACATTCATTACAGAGAAGCATCCCAATCGCTGCTTTGCCTCCTTCTACAAATTGATTACCTCGAGAACCTCCGTCAGTATAAAGATGTACCTTATCAATTTCTTTCTTAATTGATTCTGGATCGATATCGTCAGCTTCGATTTCTTTTCCGTTCAAGACCTCTTTGATATCTAAACCCAAAGCGGACATTTCATCAGAACCTTCTTCAGTTAAAAAAAATTCATTATTTTCTTCAGAAATCCAATTATTAGATTTTGCCCAACAGATAAATGCTCCAAAAAGACTTTGCAAATTCACTTTATCTTTTTTCATAGTATTTCGATAATACCTCCCAATGGTTAAAAGCTATTTGATTTCTATTCTCATTAATCTCTTTTTGTGACCAATATTTGATAGCTAGAACTTCCTCCTTTTTAATTTGAATCTTCCCTTGAATCTCTCCGGAAAAAAATAATATCAAACAATGATCTCCAGGCACACTTATAAAATCATCTTTATAAAAAATAAATCGAGGGAAAAAGCTAACCTGAAGCTCTTCTTTGACTTCGCGGATAATTGCTTCTTCGGCTTTTTCTAATATTTCGACCTTACCTCCTACCAAAGACCATTTCTTTTTATCAGGTTCTCTAGCTCTTTGTACTAAAAGAATATCTCCAAATTTATTAAAAATAATTGCCCTAACGATAATTTTGAACTTCCAATGTATATTATTCACGTGAAGAATCCCCAAACTGTTACAGAAAGATTATACCCGAATTGAGTTTTGATTACTAGGATTTCTAATAAGAAAGAAACGGACTCACAACCACGGATTAAAAAATAAAAGGAACATTTTGTGTGGAAAAAACCAAGTTATATTTTGAATATAAATAGATCTAATTTTGTAAGATGGTGGATATGAAGTGGACTCGGTTTTTGCGAAAGCGAAAATTTCCACTGACCTTAAATTGCCAACAATTTAAGTAAACAATGTTCGAACTTAATTTTGATAGAATGTAAAAATGGTGGACCCAAGTGGACTCGAACCACTGACCTCTTGAATGTGAATCAAGCGCTCTAACCAACTGAGCTATGGATCCTCAAAAATTATAAACGGCCTCTATTTTATCACAATATTATGCTTCATTGATACAAAATTATAAATTGCAAATCAAAATATTTCCGATATATATTTAATATTACTAAGATTTAAAAAATGTAATTTAAGTATAACCAGAATTTACAATAATCCAATTTACAATCTGATTAATTCAGGTATAATCTTTATTATGCTCGAACCAGAAAATAAACAATACGAAGTCAAAAAACCATCTTCCAAAACAGCTTATAGAATTTTAGGCGAATTCTTTTTAGATCTCGCGGAAACTTTTATTATAGCCATCGGTCTCTTTATTATTATTTATAATTTTCTTGTTCAACCAAACTCGGTAATTGGATCTTCAATGGAACCCAATTTTGAAGATGGTGAATATATCTTAACGGATAGATTATCTTATCGTCTCCGCGAACCAAAAAGGGGAGAAGTGGTTGTTTTCAAATATCCTAAAGATGAAACACTCGATTATATTAAAAGAATTATTGCTCTACCCGGAGAAAGAGTTTTAATTGAAAACAATACCGTCACTATTTTTAATGGACAGAATCCAAAAGGTTTTAAGCTTGATGAAAGCTATTTGGCTGATTATATCGATACTCAAGGTGGAATAATTTTTCCAGAAGGAAAGGAAACCGTTGTTCCTAATGATGCTTATTTTGTAATGGGAGATAATCGACCAAGAAGCTCTGATTCTAGATCCTGGGGAACAGTTCCTAAGACTGATCTCATTGGAAGAGTTATCTTTAGATATTGGCCTTTTGACAAGCTGGGATTAGTTAAGTAAAAGGAAACTCTTTTAAGACTTTGTCAGTCTTCCGTAAAATTCCTCAAAAACATCATCATCTTGAAATTTTAATACCAATTTTATTTGACGTCTTGATTTTGTGATACTTACCCTGGTTTTGTTATACATTTCGGTTAGCTCTTTTTCCATATCTTTGGTTTTTTTATCAGTTTTCCACATTGTAGGTCGACCATAACCACGCTCAATTTCTCCTTCTTCCCCAAGACGACGAGCTAGCTCTTCAATTTGATGAACGGAATAATTTTCTCTCAAAATTTTAGTCGTAAAAACCTGCACCATCATTTCTGGGGTACGTAGATGTAATAACGCCTCCGCCATACTGGTAGAAAGAGTATTACTTAAAACTGCATCTTTAATAATATCTGGAAGTTTAAGCATTCTGATAGTATTACTTACGGAAGCTCGAGAAACTCCTAACTGTCTTGCCATCTGTTCGTGTGTCATTCCAAACTCTTCATTCAATCTTTTGTAACCCGAGGCTTTCTCAAAAATCGAAAGATCTTCTCTCTGTAGGTTTTCGACTATCGCTAAAAGAAGCATTTCCGTCGGATCGACTTCTTTAATAATCGCCTGTACTTTGGTAAGTCCAGCAATTTTTGAAGCGCGCCATCGACGTTCACCGGCAATAATTTGATAACCAGCAGGGGTATGAGCAACAATGAGAGGTTCAAGAAGTCCATGTGTTCGAATAGATTCGGCTAGTTCCATTAGAGATTCTGAAGGAATAGATCCACGTGGTTGTAAAGGATTCGGCTGTAAAAGGTCTAAATCAATTTCAACTACCTTTCCAAAATCTATTTTGGCCATGTAAAACTCCTTTAATTTAATTAAAAAGTGAACATCAGATACTAATTGTTGATTATTACATCAACATATTGTTTACCATATAGCTTACGGAAACGAACCACACCATCTTTTAAGGCAAAAGCTGTAAAATCTTTTCCCAGAGAAACATTCTCTCCAGCATAGTATTTTGTACCTCTTTGACGCAAGATAATGTTACCTGCTCTAACCGTTTCTCCACCATATTTTTTTACCCCCAACATCTTGGGGTTCGAATCACGACCACTTTTTACACTGCCACCACCTTTTTTATGAGCCATTTTTCCTCCAAAAGTTAACTATAAATAAATTAAACTAATAGACTATATTTTGTTAATTTTAATCTTTGTTTTCAACTGTCTGTGTCCCGCTTTTCGGCGATAACGAGATTTTGACTTGTATTTATAAATATAGAGTTTATCAGCCTTAGTCTGCTCTTCAATTTGAGCCAAAACTTTTTTACCTTCAAGATAAGGAGTTCCTACAGAAACTTCTTCTCCATCAACAATCATAAGGACTTTATCAAAGGTAAGCTCTAAACCCTTTTCGCCTTCGACTTTTTCGGTTTCAATAATTTGACCTTCGGCCACTTGGAATTGATTTCCAGATGTTTCTATTACTGCATATTTCATGTTATTCCTTTATAAATTAGCTCATTAAATACTTGCATAGTTTAAGACATCAACGAATTTCTGTCAACCCTATGAATCGGGAATAAAGTACTTAATGCCTACTTTCTATAAATTGGTATTTACTTATCCTATTTTCCGTATTTTACCACAGACTGCATAATTCCTAAAGCAATCATGCACGCAAGCAAGGAACTTCCTCCATAAGAAATAAAGGGAAGAGGAATTCCGGTAATCGGCATAATCCCCAAGTTCATCCCAATATTGACAAGTATTTGGAAAGTAAACCAACAAAAAACTCCGACTCCAACTAATTTCCCATACTTATCTTCGCTATTTTTAATTATCTGTAATAAACTCATTAACAAAATAACAAACAAAGCAATTAAAATAAATATTCCTACGAAACCCATCTCTTCGCTTAAGGTTGCAAAAATAAAATCGGTTTGTCTCTCGGGTAAAAATTGCAGTTTTGACTGAGTTCCTCTTCCCCAACCCAAACCCATAAATTGACCTGAACCGATTGCAATAATTGACTGTAAAATAGCGTACCCACTTCCCAGAGGATCATGTTGTGGATTTAAGAATACCAAAATCCGCTCCTTCTGATAATCTTTGAGTAAGAACCATCCTCCCGGAAGCATGAGCAAGGAAGACAGTAAAATTATTAAGAATTCACCTAAACTCATGCCTGCGAAGTAATACATCCCAAACCAAATGATAACTGAAACAATACTTGTCCCTAGATCTGGTTGGATAAAAACTAAACCCATGACAATTCCCGTAAGAAGTATCGACCCTAAAAAATAAATCACTCGAGGAAGTCGAAACCGATATTTGATCAGAAAAGCTGCCAAGAATAAAATAAAAAGAATCTTTGTTATCTCTGAAGGTTGAAATGAAGTAAAACCCAAATCTATCCATCGAACTGCCCCATGAGAAATATATCCCAAGACAGGAACCAAAGCTAAAAGAACAATAATTATAATCAGAATAGGAATAAAAAGATGAAAATAAAACCGATAATCAAGCTGTGAAAATATAAAGAAACAAGCCATTCCAATGGTAATATTCAGCAAATGCCCAACAAATAATTTGTTCTCCAAAGGACTAACGTCTTTAGAAATAACGGTACTTAGAATCATCATCGTCCCATAAACAATAAGTAACGTCATTGATAGAAATAAAATCCAGTTAAAATTTGAGAAAATCGCTTTCCGCTCCATAATTGTATTATACTCAAATAATTCTAATTTGAAACTTAAGATATTTTTAAATACTCCACTGTCTATCTAAAACATGTGAATTATCAAAGGGGATGAAATATAGTGATCACCATATTTCATCCCCTCATATTTTTCTTCCTAAATATTTACTTACATATCTCAATGCTCAGCAAAATCTTCACGTTATTCAAAACTTTTTCAGCGGAAAGGATATTCTGTTTCTTCCCAGAGATTAATTCTATGCCTAAAACCTGTTTTTTTATCTCCTTACCATATTTGGTAAAAATCATCGCTAAATCTTTTTCAGTTTCGTAGTAAACGTTAATTCTATCGTTAAATCCGCACTTTAATTCTTTGCGCATCTCCTGAATAAAACGAATAATCTCTCGCATAGCTCCTTCTTGTCTCAATTTCTCGGTCAGTTTCAGATCTAATTTCACCACTAAATCGCCTTTTCCCTTTTGATATTTTACCTTTTTGACGTTCAATTCTTCTTTAAGAAGTTCTTCAAACTCCGAACTTAATTTCTTATCTTTTGTTATATAACTAACCAGAGAAAGAGGTTGTCGTACTTTAATTTTTTTCTCTTTTCGTACTGCATGACCTTGCTCCACAATCTCTCTGACTAACGCCATCTTGATAATTAAATCATCATGTAAATCATCTTCATTCACGATTGGCCATGATTCCAAATGGACTGATTCTTTTCCAGTTAAATTTTGGTATATCTGATCTGGGAAAAAAGGCATAAAAGGCGACAGTAATCGCATCAAGGTAATTAAGGTTTGATGCATTGTAGCGTAAAAAGAGTCTTTATCATCCCTATTAACTGAAGCTGGCCCCACTCTTTTTCGACTTCGGCGCAGATACCAAGTCGATAGATCTTGAACAAACTGCTCTATCTCATAAGCAGCAAGATATGCCTGATATTTCTGAATATAATTAGTAGCCTTAAAAGTCACTTCATCAAGTCTTTGTAAAATCCACTTATCTAAAATACTTAGCTTTGAAGGGTTAATTTTCTTCGGTTCCCAGCTATCCAAATTTGCGTACGTGATAAAAAATTTATACACATTCCAAATCATTAAATGAAATCTTCGGCGGATTTCGTCAGCTACTTTATATCCAAACTTCATATTTTGAACGATCGGTTGTAAACTGTACATCCAACGCATCACGTCAACACCAATCTTTTCTGCTGCGTCATCAAACCAAATTGCATTTCCCTTTGACTTATGCATTTCCTCGCCATGTTCATCTTTTACCGATACGTATCCGAGTAAAGTTTTGTAGGGTGGAGTTTTTTCCAGAACCGTACTCATTGCAATCATGGAATAAAACCAATTTTTGAATTGACCTGGAAATGATTCCAAAACTAGATCTGCCGGAAACCATTTTTTCCAATACTGCTGATCACTAGTATAACTCACTTCCTGAGTTTTTGGATCTACAAGAGTTGAAAAAGTAACAATTCCCGCATCAAGCCATGGATTTCCTACGTCTAGAATTCGAGTAGAGATTTTCCCACATTTAGAGCATTTCACCTTTATTCTATCTATCCAAGGTCGATGAGGAGAATTGCCTTCAAATTCTTTCCAACCCGAAATGGCTTTTTCTTGGAGCTCTTTTTTTGAACCGATTACCGTAACCTCACCACATCTTTCACATTTCCAGAAAGGCAAAGCCAATCCCCAATATCTTTTTTTTGAGATCAACCAATCGTGCATATTATTGAGCCAATCAAGTTCGCGCTCTAAACCAAAATCAGGAATCCAGGTGATTTTTTTGACCACATCAATCATCTCTTGTCTTAAAGTTCGATTCTGTTTATCACTCGGATCCTTTCGATCCATAGAGATATACCACTCTTCTACAAGTCTAAAGACAAGCTCTTCCTTACATCTCCAACAGGTTGGGTAACGATGTTTATACTTTTGAACCTTATAAAGCAATCCTTTATCTTTTAAAGAGGTAAATATTAACGGGTTTATTTCTTTGACGCTTTGACTGCTTAAAGGTCCGAAGCCTTTTAGATATTTTGCTTCACTATCAATTGGCGAAATTTGGGCGAATTTCTCTTTTACAGAGAGATCATAGTCTTCTTTTCCACAACCGGGAGCCATATGTACAAGCCCTGTCCCTTCATTTGCATTCACTAGCTCCTTGTATGCAAAAACAGTATGAAATCTATGCGGATTCTGTTTCCAGGCTCTTTTCACTTCAGGTAATTCATCAAAAGGACCAGAATATTCCAAAGAAACTAACTCCTCACCTAAGAATGTCTTCTCTTTGGAAAATTTGTTAACATCAATGTAGTTATGCAAAAAAAGCATCTCTGAAGTTTCGGAAGAATCAATGAAAATCAATTTTTCTTTACTTTCTTTATTAATATAAAGTGAATATTTCAACTCGGGATGAACGGCAACGGCTACATTAGCCGCTAATGTCCAGGGAGTAGTTGTCCAAATAAGTAACGAGGCATCTTCAAACTTCTTATTATTTAGTATCGGAAACTTTACAAATACGGATTCGTGAGTTAGCTGCTTATACTCCTCGGTCAAGATCTCATGCTGCGAAATTGCCGTTCCGCACCTAGGACACCAAGGAACACTATCCCAACCTTCATAAAGCCAATTGCGTTCATGACAGACTTTCAGAAAATGCCAAATCATATAATTATTCTCATCACTCATGGTGAAATAAGAATGATCCCAGTCCATAAAATACCCAAGCCGCTTCGACTGATTTGTCTGAATTTCAGAATATTTCCAAACTCTGTCCTTACATTTATTTACAAATTTATCGATTCCATATTTTTCAATGTCTTTTTTGGTTTTAAAGCCTAACTCTTTTTCTACCTCAACCTCTACCCAAAGTCCCTGGCAATCAAAACCGTTTTGGAATCGCTGTTCATAACCCATCATGTTATAGAATCTTTGATAAAAATCTTTAAGGGTGCGTCCCCAAGCATGATGCACACCCATAGGATTATTCGCTGTAATTGGACCATCTTGAAAATAAAACTTTTTCTTGGAATCTTTATTCTTCTCTAAATATTTTTGTACAATATTTTTCTTTTCCCAATAGGAAAGCATTTTATTTTCTAACTCCACGAAATTGGGTTGTGCTTCAACATCTTTAAATGGCATCATAAACTCCTTTTACTAAAAAAACCGCTAAACTTACGCATAAGGGCGAAGTTTCGCGGTACCACCTTAGTTGGTCTACGGAAATTATCACTTATAAACCGCAGACTATCTTCTTTAAGCTATTACGGGCTTATCCCGTCAGGTTCTAATATCTTTAAAAGATCTCTTCCTGATACTCCGGAGTGATTACTCTATCATCGTGTTTTCATTCTATTCTTTTTCTGGTAACAAACTACGAGCTAGTTCTTGCCAAGCAGATACCTCTTCATCAATAATGTCTATATTACCACCATGCTCTGAACTCAATTTTGATCCGATTCTTTCAAGACTCTGAACTCTATTGTGAATAAATGCTACTCTCAGTTGTAAACCCTCTTCTGACTTATCTCTTACTAATCGTTCTAACGATTCAGCATAAAAACGATTAATCATTGCTTGATTTGAGGAAATTCCTAAATCAGAACCTAGTTTATCTAGCTCTTCTGCTTTTTCTAACGCTTCTTTTGCCGATACCTCCAAATAAACATCAAAGGCTTCACTGCCTCGAAGTAAACCCTTTGAAATCAAACCTTCCAACTCAAACCGATTCATGTTTCTCATTTTATCGAGAGGAATAGTGTCTTCACCTACTAAATTCATAAAACCTCCTTAATTAAAGAAGTGTTATTTTCCCTGTCGCATAAAGGTCGGTATATCAAACTCATCGTCTTCTTCATCTTTTCTCTTCTCTACGTCTGGCAGAGATTGTACCACATTGGTATAGGTTTTTCGAGGTTCTGAAAATCCTGTTGCAATAACTGTAATCCGAATATCATCCTTCATATCTTTATCGATAGCCGCTCCGAAAATAACATTTGCTTCCTGATCAGCAGCTTGAACGATAATTTTTGCGGCCGCATCGACTTCTAACATGGAAAGATCTTCCCCACCGATAACGTTGAAAAGAATACCCTTTGCTCCATCAATTGATAACTCAAGTAAAGGCGATTCAATAGCGGCTTTGGCAGCAGCTTCAGCTCGACCTTCACCAGAAGCCTTACCAATACCCATCAGTGCGGAACCAGCATCAGACATGATTGTTTTTACATCGGCAAAGTCAACATTGATAAGTCCGGGAAGCACAATGAGATCGGAGATTCCTTGAACTCCTTGTCCCAAAACTGAATCTGCTAAACGAAAAGCATCAATTAAAGACATTT
This sequence comes from candidate division CPR3 bacterium GWF2_35_18, assembly GCA_001771135.1. Taxonomy (GTDB): domain Bacteria; phylum Patescibacteriota; class CPR3; order CPR3; family GWF2-35-18; genus GWF2-35-18. Next base: position 182,223 of record MESW01000003.1, read on the forward strand.
TTTTATCAACAATGTCTAGTAATCTTTGATTTGGAATCACAATTAGGGTATCCACATTGTCTTTGAGATTAGAAATTCCTAACTCTGCATTTGATTTACGGACAGATCCTTCAAAATTAAACGGCTTGGTCACAACACCCACAGTCAAAATACCCATCTCTTTAGCTACACTAGCAATGACTGGAGCACCACCTGTTCCAGTTCCTCCACCCATTCCCGCCGTAATAAAAACCATATCCGCACCTTCAAGATGTTTCTTAAGATCCTCGTGAGATTCTTCGGCTGCTTTCTGACCCATTTCTGGATCCCCCCCTGAACCTAAACCACGAGTTAATTCTCCACCTATTTGAATTTTAGATGGTGCCGGAGAAAGCTCAAGAGCCTGAAGATCAGTGTTTACTGCAATAAATTCTACTCCTTTTATCTGTTGCCCATTGATCATTGAAGTTAAAGCGTTATTACCGCCACCACCAACACCAATAACCTTAATTTTTGCCACACGATCAGTCTGTGGTTTTACTAACATAAATCCTCCTTCAGGCAGTATATAATAAAGGTAAAAACAAACTTCTAACTATTACAAATATCTTAGGGTAAAAAAGACTTTACCCAATTTCCGACTTTTCCAAAGACACCCTTTACCTGAGATAAACCAACTCCAATAGGTGCCATTATGGCTTTGTTCCCATCCGATTTTATTCCGAACAAAATGAGACCTACAGAAGTTGCATAAGCCGGTGATTGAATTTCATCTATAAGACCAGAAACTCCTTCTGGAGAAGCAATTCGCACTGGCATCGGCAAAACTTCCTTGGAAAGCTCTTTAAGTCCAATTATCTTTGCGGTTCCTCCAGTAAATACAAGACCAGCTGGCAAATTCTTACTATATCCACTCTTTTTTATCTCATTTTCAATCAAAACCATGATTTCCTTGAGTCTAGCCTTAATGATTCCATTGACTAAAAATTCATAGGAAACTGATTTAATTTCTGGTAGACCTAAATCAGAAATATCTATTTCATCTTCTTTTTTCCGACGATCTTGCTTTTCTTTTCGACTTTCTTTTTTATGGTCATTCAAATCATTACTTTCCGGATAGGCAATCTTTTCTTTCTGTTCTCCCAAAAAGATCTTTACTTTTTCAGCTTGATCTAATGAAGTACGCAAACCGATTGCAAGATCATTGGTAATATTTCTACCACCAATTGGTAACACTGAAGAATAAGCAACTGATCCTTCCACGAAAATATTAATCGAAGTTGTTCCTCCACCGATATCAACTAAAACAACTCCTAATTCTTTTTCAGTATCGGAAATAGTAGAATATGACGAAGCTAAAGCTGTGAAGACTAAATCTTCTACGTCTACTCCAACCTGTTGTACACATTTAACTAAGTTACGCATGGAGGTAGTGGCTCCGGAAACAATATGAGTTTCTACTTCAAGACGCACTCCAGACATTCCAACGGGATCATGAACTCCATCTTGGGAGTCAACAATAAAACTACGTGGTAAAACATGAATAATTTCCCGGGATGAAGGAATTGAGATTGCTCTGGCGGCTTCTGTTACCCGCGAAATGTCATCATGTCCAATCTCACCTGAAGGATTTGAAATAGCCACGACGCCATGAGAATTAAGCGAAGCGATATGGTTTCCACCCACACTTACAAAAGCTTTTGAGACTGCATATCCGGCCATTCTTTCTGCTCCTTCTAAAGACATCGAAATCGAATCTACAGCTCTATCAATATCGACAACAACACCTTTTTTGATTCCTTTTGATTCTACTGTGGAAACACCAATAACTGAGACTTGTTCTTCTTCGGTAACGGAAGCAATAATTGTGGAAACTTTAGAGGTGCCGATATCAATACCGACAACAATTCTTTCTTTGGCCATAGAAACGACCTTTCATATAATAATTATGTGAGTTAGTATTTACTACTATACCCAAATTATTTTGATTTGTAAATCATCTTACATCCAAATTATTTCAATCTAAAATCATATAATATTTTGGATGACACTCAATAACATCTTCGTATAAATAAATATAGAAGGTGAGTATGCTTAAGATAATTATACCCGAATTACTCCAGTTTGCAATTTATTTAAATTGTTGTGAAAATCTATATAGGTATTTGGGTAATTTAATCTGAAAATTTATTCCACGACTACAGGACGATCAAATCTAAGATCTATTTTCTCGAATGTTTTTCCTTCAATTTTGGCATTTTTCAGAACGACATCAAGAACAGCTATTTGTAAATCAACATCTTTAAAACTACTAAATATAATCTCTAAATTGGTATCTGTTTTGACAACTAAATCATTTTCCCCACTAAAAAGGAAGTTCGTAGGATGTAAATTTAATTTGTTAAACCTAGAAACAGTAGAAATGGCAAAAGCTACTTTCTCTGAGTTTATACTTCTCCCAATTTGCCACTCAGTCTCAAGGTCTTCGAATAAAGGAGCTTTGATTTGGTCATTAGTGAGCGCGAAAACATATCCCTTTTGATCTAGGACAAAACTCCCATTTTTTGCTTTTACAATTGCGGCTTGTTTTCTTTCTTTGTACACGACCTTTAGCTCTTGAGGAAATTTTTTGGTAATTCTAAATTCTTCTAAGGCTGGAAGTTTATCTAAAATTCTTCTTGTCTCACTGTCTTGCGGAAAGGTAAACAAACTAAAGGTACTCCAATATCGAGACTCATCTTCCAAATCTGTTTGAAGTATTAACTGAGAAGTATTCCCCCCTGTTTCGATTCTTTCGAAAGTTATTATCCTTGCCAAAAAAATATCCGAACGAAAAAGTAGGTATATACATAAAATAGTTAGAAGCGCGATTAATACGGCTGAAACTGGCTTGAATGGAACAACAATGTTTCTTTTACCTACTGAAGAAATAAAAATAGGTGATACTCTTTGGGCACTCACTTTTTTGCGATTAGATAAAGGCAGTCTCATGGAATTTAATTATTTAAGCTGGTTTAATTATACTATCAATTTCAAAAATAATCGCAGAGGCTGCGTCCACTTTTAATTGAGTTCGAAACTCTGTTCCAATATTTCGATATCTTTCAATGTTGTCAAACATCTCCTTGATAACTGTCTTTAACCTCCAGGATTTCAAATTGTTCTCGCTCAAAATACGTGCTAATCCTGCATCACTGAGAATTTCGGCGTTCTTTTGCTGTTCAGAATTCACAACCCAAGGAATCGGAATCAAAACACTAGGTTTGCCCAAAACACCTAATTCATAAATAGTATTTGCACCCGAACGCGAGACAACTAAATCAGCAATATTCAATAACCAACCAATCTCTTTTGTGTCAATCCACGGAGCAATATAATAATGTTCGTTAGGTTTAAATATAATTTTCCCACTTTTAATCGCTTCCCAATCTTTGTAACCACACTGGTGAATCACGCTGTAACTCTTAAGAAGCTCTGGCAATAATTCCCAGATAAGTTTATTAATTGTTTGTGATCCCTGATTACCGCCAGTAATATAGATTAGCTTTTTATTACTATCATCCAGTTTCTCTTGAATGATTTTTTGAAGTGATTTTGGTAATGATTTTAAGGTCTTTTTTTCAAGATTAAAGATCTCTTTCCGAATTGGATTTCCGGTCAGGACAACTTTTTTCTTGGGAAAATATTTCAAAGATTTTTCAAAGGAAACCAATATTTTTTTGGCGAAGATCGAAATAATCCTGTTTGAAAGACCAACTGCAACTGTCTGTTCATGAGTGATAGCGGGGATTTTTAGTAAAAACGCAGTTATAACTACGGGAACAGCTAAGTAACCACCAAAAGACATTATTAAATTTGGTTTTTCATTTTTTAGTATTTTATAAGCTTGTAAAAAACCATGTGGTATTTTCAATAAAGAAGAAACTGTATGTTTTGAAAATCTACGTTGTAATCTTCCGGTTTCCAAATCAATATATTTGATACCGGATATTTTGGATATAACCTGATAATCATTAGAAAGTATTTTTTCTCCTTCAAAAGTATACCTTCGCCCGAAATATATAATTTCTATTTTCTCTTTTTTCCTCTTAAGTTCATCTATTACAGCCAAGGCTGGAGTAAGATGACCACCTGTAATTGCTATTTTCATATTCATATTAGAAATTCCTTAATCCTCGTTTTTAATTTCTCCTCTTGATTCGTAAACCAATGATCTGCTCCCGGAATAATATGAGTTTGAATATTTTTATTCAAATTTTCTAATCTTTTTAAACTTTCTTCCGCATTTCTCATATATTTATCATTATCTCCGGAAATGATCAACGTGGGCAATTCTAATCCTCTTATGCGTTGAAAGTCAAATTGAGAGTCGTGAAAGTTAAAGTTATCAATGACACTTTCTGGTCCAAAACGATCATAATAGGTTCCAGCTGAAATCATTTTCAAATAAGCATCACTGGGCATATACTCTTTTCCTTTGTTTTGCGCTATTAATTTCTTAGCCAGATTTAAATAATGTTCCGCTTTATCTTGAACTTTTTCTTTCCATAATACAATGTTATTACTGGGAGAGATTAAGATTACTTTGGTAATTAACGTATTCTCTTTTTCGTCAAGATAATAAAGAATTTTATGTGTCGCTAGACTAGATCCAACTATAACAATTTCCTCAAAACCCTTAGCTGCACAGAAACTAATCCAAGCTTCAAAATCAAAAATACACTCTTTAATAATTTCAAAGCGCCCGTTAAAATCACCACCGCGGTTATTAACTGTTAAAAAAGCATAACCTTCAGATAAAGCTACGCTTTCTAAATACTGAATCGTATTTCCACGGTAAAAATTGCTATGAGCTCCATGCGTATAAAGAAAAACTTTTTTAGTTTCTTCATTCGGTTCATTATAAAATCCATGTAAAATCAGATTATCACTTGTTTTCACTCTTACCAAATGACCGTTACTAAAAAAAGGAACCACATGATATGTTTCTGATAATACTGCCCTTTCGTAATTTTTTTCTTGAAAGTTATTTATTTGCATCTTTTAATCCAAAAGCAATTTAACCGCTTTGTATTTATCTCTAATTAGTCTCTGGGCAAAAGGTGTTAGTTTATTCCAACTCCGCTCTAGTTTTTCTTTGACAAACTCTTTTCCTGCAAATGGATCTAGCTTTTTTATCTCAAAAGCAAGATAAAATAATGAATAAAGAGAATCAAAATGAGCCATTGCATCTCCATCTGCAACACATTGAGCCTCGATAGTTTCTCTTTTAATCTGTTTACTACCTCGATGTGCAAAAATACAGTGTTTTACTTTATCAATCTCCTTTTGAGGATAATGAAAAAGTGAAAGAATTTCCTGAGCATACCGTTGTCCGTGAATGTGATGTTCTTTTATTTCTTTTGAGTTTGAAATGCTAGCAATATCATGTAAAAGTGCCGCAATTTCAACAATATCCACATCAGCATGTCTTTTTAAAGCTAGCATTTTGGCATATTTAATCACGGGTAAAAGATGGGTTTCCCAAACATCGGGACCAAAGGTGTTTGCAGGCTTTTTCGCCTGTTTCTGAACAATCGTATAAAGTTTCTGTATAATTTCTTTAGTTTGCATTTTTAGTTTTTGTTATCTTCTATTTCCCTGCTTACTGATATTCGTCAGAATTCCAACTCCAATCATAATTGAAAGTAAAGCTGAACCTCCATAAGAAATAAAAGGAAGTGGAATTCCGGTTAAAGGAAATATTGCAGTCATCGCTCCAATATTAACAATTACTTGTAAGGTAATCCAAAAAATAATTCCTGCCGAAAGAAGCTTCCCAAATTCATCTGGAGCATTTTCTATGATCTTCCATCCTCGCCAAAATAGAAAAGCAAATATCAGAATTACTATAACTGTCCCAATAAAACCAAATTCTTCTCCAATGATAGCAAAAATTGAATCGGCATAAACCTCAGGAATATATTGATATTTCTGTCGCGAAGATCCCAAACCCAAACCAGTAAGACCTCCAGAACCTAAAGCAATGAGTACTTGATTAATATGATAAGAAATCCCTCCCGGATCAGTAGAAGGATCAAGAAAAGCAAGAAGCCTGGCTTTACGATAGGGAGAAAGTACAATAAGACCAACACCCGCAAGGAGTAAGAAAGGAATCGATAAGATAAATTGCCATATCTGTGATCCAGAAAGGAAATAAACTAACAAACTGCTCCCAAAAATAATTACGGTCGTTCCCAAATCAGGTTCAAGAAGAAGCAAAATAGCTACAATTCCGATCATAAAAAGAAACGGGAGAAAAATCTCAAAAGAATGGCTTTTAATTTTTGATTTTGTCTTTTTGGTTAACCAAGTAGCAAAATATATAATGACGGATATCTTTGTAAACTCCGAAGGCTGAATCCCAAAAATCCAACGTTTAGCTCCATAAATTTCGGTTCCAACACCCGGAATAAGAACTAGGATTAAAAGGACTATTGTACCAATCATGATTGGTACGGCCAAACTCTCAAAGATATGATAGTCGATTTTTTGGAAAATGTAGAAAAGTATTAGACCTACTCCTATCCACATTGCTTGATATTTGAGAAAACGAAATCCGTCACCAAAATCATAAAAAGCCTTCACTGCCGATGCGTCATAGACCATAAATAAACCGAAGGCAAGCAAAATAAAAACTGTCACCAGAAATGGGAAGTCAGGTCGTCCGTAATTTATATTTGAATTACCTCGGCTACTAGAAAATAAGGTTTTAAAACTTGAAGACCAACTTCTTTTTTTTGGCCTTAGAGTCGTTGGATATTTTTTATGGTTAACCGTTCCTCTTAATTTCCTCATATATTATACCCATTCAATTTCTCATTTGAATTTAAGGTGTTGTTAAATGGGTAATACTCATCTACTTTTGTTGCAAGTTCAAGGAAGATGAGTATATTACTCTTTAACATACAAAAATACTTTTTCTTTTTCAAATTTTTTCCTCTCTTTCCAATTCAAGAAAGGAAATCTGTAGGTGATAACTTGTGCTCCTTTTTTTAATTTTTTTTGAAGCATCTGCTCTATCTGCGCAATTTTTTCGGGAAAAAGATAAAGATACAAAATATCCGCTTCAGAAAATGGAGCTTGCATAAAATTCTCTCTTTTTACAGTTACTTTATCATTCAAACCGTGTAATAACACATTGATTTTGGAAATAAAAAACCAAAAAGGATTCAATTCATAACCTATTGCCAGAGCCCCTTTTTTTGCCGCTTCGAGGAGAACTCTACCATCACCGGAACCCAAATCAAAAAAAACTGATCCTTCCTTTATATCTGTATAATCTAATACCTTTTTAATAACGCCATAATTACTTGGAACAAAAGGAGCGCCAAAAAAGTATGCTCTAAATGAAAAAAACACAAATAATAAGACTAGGAATAAAATTGAAAATAGCAGAATTAAACCAATTGTATTCAACACAAAAATCACTCCAAAATTAAATTAATTCCCTTTTTAAATAGATCTCCTCGTTGACGATAATTTTCGTACATGTCAAAACTCGCACATGCAGGAGAAAGAAGAATAACATCACCTTTTTCTGAAAAACTAATACAATCTGAAATAATTTTACTCATTTCAGGATAACCTGCTCTAATAATTCTGAAGGAACGATTTAGCTTTTCCTTCTTTTGGGCAGATAAAATTGAGGCTTCAATTTTATCTGCCATATCCCCAATTAGATAAGCTACTTTTACCGTCGAGTTTATTATCTTCTCCCCTAATTTGGTATAATCCTGACCCTTATCGCTCCCACCTAAAATAACTATTAAAGGTTCATCAAAGGCATCAATAGCAGCAATAACTGGTTCGGGATTTGTAGCCGCCGAATCGTCGTAGTAGGAGACATCGGAAACTTGATTCACAAATTCTAAACGATGCTCATATCCCATAAATTCAAAGAGACCTTTTCTTAATGATTTTGTCGCACAATCTAATAAACTACAAACAGATAGGGCAGCACATATATTTTCAAGATGATGCCGACCACGCAGTTTTACCTCATTAATATCTCCAATCTCCGTAACTTTTTCATTCTTTACTTTCAATTTTGTTCCAGAAACAAACGCTCCCCTTGCTACCTCCCCCATTATGCTATAAAAATACTGCTGTCCCTTACTAACTTCTCCAATTGTTTTTGATAACTGATCATTTTCTTTAGTAACGATAAAATCATTTTTATTCTGGGATTTCACAAGCTGTTTTTTCGCCTCTAGATAATCTTTCATACTTTTGTGGTAATTGGGAGCTTTCGCGCTTTCAGGAGCAAGATGATCTGGTGCAATTCCCAGAATCACAGCAATATATGGGCTTTTTTCAAAGTCCTCAAGCTGAAAAGAGGATAACTCTAAAACAACGTAAGACTTAACTTTCACCTTCTCTAAAAAATCCAGCGGCGGAACGCCAATATTTCCTCCCACAAAAACTTCCTTTTTATCAGCTTTTAAAACTGATTCAATTAATTTACAGGTTGTTCCTTTTCCTTTAGTTCCGGTAACCCCAATAATATTTTTTGTTGGCACAAGCTCCATAAAAAGCTTAACACTGCTTGAAATCTTAATCCCTTTTTGTTTTGCCTTCACAATTTCCGGTAAAAACAAGGGAACTCCCGGAGCACGTAGAATAAATGTAAATTCGAATAAATGCTTCAAGTGATCTTTTCCTAAAAAATATGGCATTTTCCATTTCGTGATATAGTCAAAATTTTTACCTAACTCCTTTTGTGACTGTTGTTCTAGTATTGAGAAGGGAATTTTATGCCGAAAAAGAAATTCTCCACTAGAAATTCCTTCCTTAGAAAGACCTAAAATGGCTATCTTTTCTTTTTTTAATTCATTTATTGTCATAGTTAATTTTTTATTCTGATCAAAACTGAAGCTAGATCAGAAGACGGATAATACCAAATCCCGCCTGCACTTGCCTAATACAAGAGCATTTAACAAGCAGGTTAATCGGTAGGAAACGTCATTTTTTTAACCTTTGCGTTTAAAATATAAATAAAATTTTGAATCGATCTATTTAATCTTTCAATGTTTGCTGTTGTATAAAAAGTATAATCAGGTTTTTGATTTTCAGCAAGTAAACCTTTATTTTCTAAAACTCTTTGAGTATGTCTCGCGACGGCTCCTCCAGAATCCAAAATCTGCACCCTTGCTCCAAAGATATCCTGAATTTGATTTCGAATTAAAGGAAAGTGTGTACAACCCAAAACAACCGTATCAATATTCTGATTTAAAAACGGAGTTAAGAGAAAATCCAACTCTTTCTCTATTTTTTTCTGTTTTAATTCTCCATTTTCTATCATCTTTACTAACTGACCCTCCCAATCTCCAAGCTTAAAAAACTTTATTCCCTTCCCAAACTTATTTATTAGAACATTAAGGTAAGGATTCTCAATCGTACTTTGAGTCGCCAAAATAAGAACTTTTTTTGTAACTGTTTTTCCCCCGGCAGTTTTTATAACAGGCACTACTCCAATAATCGGAACTTTGGGAAATTTTTCACGATAATAATCAATTCCGACCGTTGTGGCGGTGTTACAAGCAATCACAACTAATTTCACCTTCTGCTTTTCAAAAAATGACAACGCAGAAAGAACCCTTTTTCTGATCTGTGATTGGCTTTTTGTCCCGTAGGGACAAAAAGCCTGATCTGCAAAATAGATCAAATTTTCAAAAGGTAACAACTTTTTAATTTCCTGAAAAACGGAAAGACCACCTATTCCGGAATCAAAGATTCCAATAGCTTGATTATTCATATAAATGCCTATTAAAACTTTAAACTGGGAAGTAAAGCTAAAAAGATCCCGATAAATGCCAATACTCCACCAAGCAACCAGAAACGCATGGTAACCTTTGTTTCATCCCATCCTTTAGCTTCAAAGTGGTGATGAATCGGAGCACATTCAAAAACCTTCTTTCGAAAGTAAGCCTTTGAAAACCATTGAATGAGACTCGATAATGCTTCTATCACAAATACTCCTCCAATAAAAATGAGCGGGACAAATTGATCCAAAATTAGCGCGATCACAACAAGCAAAGCTCCAAAGGACATCGCCCCAGTGTCTCCCAACCACACTCTAGCCGGATAAATATTAAAATAAAGAAAGGCCAAAAGAGATCCTAGTAACGTAGTAATAAAAACTGCAATATCACCATAACCAAATAAAGTATTCAAATGCCAAAACGCAGCTAAAGTAATAATCAGTAACCCCACGGCAAGGCCATCAAGACCATCTGTAATATTGTACGCATTCGTCATAAAAGTGATAACCATCATTGAAAATGGAATAAATGAGAATCCTAGATTAAGAAAATAACTACTTCCAATGAGAGGAATAGAGAATCCCGTAATATTTAAAGTAAAATAGAGATAATAGCTAATGAGAAATGAAAGAGCTAGTTGAATAATTAACTTATATCGCACTTGTAAACCCCAAAAACCAGTTTTTTTCCAGCCAAAAATCTTCTGGATATCGTCATAAAAACCCAAAAATCCAAAAGAGATCACGGTGAAAAAAAGAATTGTCGAAGTATTGTTGGGAGAAAAAGAGGTAAATAAATAAAAAGCCACAGATAAAAGCAAAACCGCTGCAATTACGAGGATACCACCTCCGGTAGGAGTTCCTTTTTTCCATCCGTGCAAACGCCAAAATATCGGCATATCCTTATCAAAGATATCTTTAGGCTTTTCATCTTGACGTTGAAACTTTAAACGGTATAAAAGATTGATAAATGGTAGAGCCAAAATTAAAGTAAACAAAAAAGATAGAATTAAAATTCCAAAAAGTTTCACCATGTTTAATTACCTCATTAAATTTACATTATTCTATTTAGTCTGATAGAATTAGTTAACGATAGATCAATTACAGCCTCATTCACTTTCTAAATTCAAGGTTTAACTGATTTATCGCAGAGATATACTTTTTGATTAATTTACAAAAATAGTATGCCTCTAATTGTATAACATTAGCTTAAAAATGACAAAATACCGATTTTAGACTTTTGAAGTAATATTATTAATTAAAAAAATGTTCGCAACTATTGATAATCTAAAAATATTTTATGAAATTTCCGGTCAAGGAAATCCAATAATTCTACTACATGGATGGGGTGGAAATCACAACTCTTTCTTCCCGATAACAGAAGTCCTTCGAGAAAATTTCCAAGTTATCACACTTGACCTTCCCGGCTTTGGTGAAAGTGAAGCAAGTAAGCTGATCTGGGGAATTAAAGAGTATGCAAAATTCCTCTCCGAGTTTATCAGCAAGATTAAAATAAAAGATCCCGTTTTGATCGGACATTCATTCGGAGGAACTATCGCAGCTGCTTTTGCCAATAAGAAAGATCTAAAACCTAAAAAACTTGTCCTTGTTGACGCTAAACTTGTTAAACCAAATAATAACTTCAAAAAGGTATTATTCCAGATTACCGCCAAAACAGGTAAAGTCATGACCTCATTTTTGAACAAAAACCTCCAGCAAAAAATTCGGTCACAATTCTATAATCAAGTTGGGGAACATGATTACGAAAACTTAGATGGCGTTATGAAAAAAAATTTTATTGAAATAATTAGTCACGACTACCAAGAAACTCTATCCAAAATTCAAGCAAAAACATTAATTATCTGGGGAGATAAGGATCTTGATACCCCCTTATCTGATGCTTATATAATTAAGAAGTTAATTCCTGATTCAAAACTTATCATTATACCTGGCACTCATTTTGCCTATTTGGAGGAGCCTAAAGAATTTTGTAAAATAGTTACTAAATTTATCAAGGAAAAGTAAGTTAATAAAATTTATGAAAAAAATATTTAATATCCTCTTTCCTATTTTTGATTGGCTTTATATCTTACAAACCCTAGAATATAGCTCTGGAAACTTCGGAAGATGGATTATAAAAAATCTGTTAAAAAGAGATCTTCAAAAGAAGAAATCACTCATTTTTACTCCAAAAATAATTGTGATCCTTTTACTCAGTCTTTTTATGATGTTATTAAACTTGTCCCTTGCAATTGCGGTTTTCTCTCTGTTTTTTCACCCCAATACTCTTATCATAGCCATTCAGCTGCTTATTTTTATACAGATATTTTTCATCTACGTGTGGGCAAGTAATTATTTATTAGATCCGTTAAATGATCTTATTAAAACCTATTATGTCAGCAAGGCTTCCACAAAATTGGATCATCATCAGAAATTAATCGTTATTGGAGTCACAGGTTCTTACGGAAAAACTTCGACAAAAGAAATACTTCATCAAATACTTTCAACTAAATATAAAGTTTTAAAAACTCCATCTTCATACAATACCGCCGTTGGAGTAGCTAATGTAGTCCTCAAAGAATTGAAAAATGATCACGAAATTTTCATTGTAGAAATGGGTGCTTATAAAAAAGGTGAAATCAAAAAAATCTGTGAGCTAACAAAGCCACACATCGGAATAATTACTGGTCTTAATGAACAACATCTGGATCGATTTAAAACAATTGAAAACACATTAAAAGCTAAAACTGAACTCATAGAAGCTTTACCTTCAAACAGCGTGATTGCCCTAAATTTTGATAATTCGTATCTTCGTTATTACTATAACCAAAATCTGAGAAATCAGAAAAAGTTAAAAGTAATTCCTTACGCCGTAAATGAGCAGGTTTCATGGAAAGCCGAAAATATCAAAGTAAAAATAGTAGCTGATGAGATTATAACTTCATTCGAATTAAAAATTGGAGAAAAACAGCTGAAAGTTGAGACTAAACTTCTGGGTAAACACAATATTTTGAACATCATGGGGGCTCTTGCAATTGCCAAACAGCTCAAGATTAATCCTACTGATTTCAAAAATATTGTACAAAAATTAGAAGCTAGCGAACATCGGTTACAACTTGTTCCTACCAATAATGGAATTATGGTAATTGATGATGCTTATTCAGCCAATCCCAGTGGTTTCGAAGCGGCTTTAGATTTTTTATCGGAACTTAATGATAAACGTAAGATTATTGTCACCCCTGGAATTGTAGAACTGGGAAATAAAGAATTTGAAATTCATAATAAACTGGGAGAAAAAATGGGAAATATCTGTGATTATGCCATCTTAATTGGAAAACAAAGTGGAAATAACAGAATTAGAGGGCTTTTAGCTGGGATTGAAAAATCAAAATTCAATAAAGAAAATCTTTTTACAGTAGATTCTTTAAAAGAAGCTCAGGAAAAGATTACAAAAATAGTCAAAATTGGAGATGTGATTCTTTTTGAAAACGATCTTCCGGACCAGTACTAGATTTTATTTCATAAGCTCCAAATTAGGTGGAGTTGCTAAAAGAGCAACTTCTTCTAGATTATTTACCACACTATTAGTCTTTACAAATTTTAAGAAACTAACCATTTGACTTTCATATTCTTCATTTTGTTTATTTTTCCTATAAAAATTTAATTTCTTCATGTATTCTGTGTATTCTTTATGATTATTTGGAGTACTTACAAAAAGTGGCATCCCAGCTCTTTGTTGTAAACCATTTAATAAAATTCTTCCTAATCTTCCGTTTCCATCAACAAATGGATGTGTGATTTCAAAATCAAGATGCCATTCTAAAAATGATCTCAATGATTCATCAGTATTTTGATTAAGGAATTGATCTGATAGGTCATTCCATCTTTCAATGAGACCATCAACTCGAGAGAGAACTTCTCCAGAAGATACTGATTCAAAAATATCAGGATCAAAATTACCAATTCTCATATTTTGCCTAAATGTCCCCCGATATTCATCTGATACTTGATGTTCAAGTAATAAATTATGTAGGGAATAAATCACATTCCGATCTAACCGTTCCGTAGAATTCACGAACTCATGAAAATAAATAGCTGCGTTATCAAAATCGTGATTTTCTATCACTTCTATTTCACTCAAATTTGAACCATAATGAAGATTTCGCCACAAATTTTCTAAGGTAAAATAATTACCGCTATAATTAAAATCGGCTATTGCTTTATAATAAATATCTTCGGAAAAATGAGATTCTCCACCTTCTTGATAAATAGGTGTATTTACCCTATCATGCTTATATAAGGCTCTTTGCATCAAAGCTCCCAAAACTTCCAAATCAGCTCGAAGATATTGTTTTTCACCTTCTTGATATGTTGATTCATCATTTATCCTAGCCGTAATTTTTGGTTTTAAATTTTCAAAAATATCCAAAACTTGATTGCACATCTCTGTATTTTTTGCTTCATCCAACAATATATAAGGGTGACCTTCTCCCCAAAGTGGAATCCCTTCTGTCATCGCTAATAAAAATAACATGTCTGGATCATGGGAAAATGGATCTAAAAAAGGCTCTAAATTCTCAGAAATATGATCTTTATTTACATAACGGATAGTATCTTTAGAAAAATATTTAGAATCAGATGGACTAAACCAAGATCTTATTCCCATCATTACGTTTATTCCATTCGTAACTTGCTTAACCATTCTCTCTTTAGGATCGAAAGGAGGGTTTTTGAGAAAGTTAATTTTCTCAAGCGAACTATTTAATTCAGGATTTGTTCTATTTGGAAATAATACCATTTAGTTTAGACTTATTTATTCCCCATAATCAACCGCCGCAAAAGCTTCAATTCGTATAACCGGCCAGTAACGGAAAAGAACCCGAGCAACAATATCTTTTTTGGGTAACATCCCCCAAAGACGAGAATCAGAACTACGATCTCGATTATCTCCCATAACAAGATATGAATCTTCTAGAATTTTCGTTTTAACTCCTTCTTTAACCACATTTCCACCGTTTGTGGTTACAAATTTACCCAAGTAATCTTCATGAAGGATAAATCCATAAGGGTGAACGTCATTAAAAATCGTAACCGTATTATTCTCAATTAAAATCTCTTCTCCTGGCAAACCGATTACTCTTTTTAAATATTCTTCAGATTCATGCAAAGGGGAATCTAGAACTATCACCTCTCCTCGTTTGGGTTCGCGAAGGCGATAAGAAAATATATCTGTAATAATCCTATCCCCTTCATAGAAATTTGGTTGCATAGAAACATTTAGAACGGTTCTGGTCTGAACAAAAAAATTGTAAACAATTAAAAAAATTCCCAAAGAAATTATAAGGCTTTCTACAAATTCTAGGGCAAATTCCCCAATAATCTGATATCTCTTTTTTTGTGATGAAATTTTAGGACTATTTATCATTAAATGTGTGATTTTCAATTACTTTTGTAAAAAAATCAGAGGCATTCCATCCTTCTTCGGCCGCCTGATGAAATACCATAGTTGAAGGAGTCATCCCCGGAGGGGAATTGGGTTCTAGAATAAAAAGTTTCCCCTCTTTGAAGATCCCATCAATCCGAGAACAGTTTTGTTGTCTTAGAGCTCTATAGGCCTTTAAAGTATCTGTCTGAATCTTGGCAATATCTTCTTTCGGAAGGTTTGGTGGAGTAATCATGGTAGCGTCCCCGGGTAAGAATTTTTCTTCCACGGAAAGAAAATCACCCTTGTATGGTGTTTCTGTTGGAGTCAAAACTCTAAGAATTCCCTTTTCTTCAATAACTGTAGTTGTAACCTCAATGCCTTTTAAATACTCTTCAATAAGAATTACATTATCATAGATAAAAGCAGCTTCAAATGCTTTTTCAGTCTCTTTCTTGTTTGTAACCTTGGAGATAGCGACGCTACAACCTTCACGTGATGGTTTCACGATAAAAGGATAAGCAAAATATTCCTCAACCTGATTAAGAATTTCTCCTTTATTTTGTTTCCAATTCTGAATATTTATGCCTAAATATTTTCCTACTGTCAGATTATTTGCTTGAAGCAGTCTCTTTTGAAAGACTTTATCCATCCCTAAAACTCCACCCAAAACTCCGGAAGAGTTATTAGGAATGGCAAAAAGCTCCAGTAATCCTGGTAAGCATTCTTCTCCATACTTACCATGCAAGGCTAAAAAGGCATAATCAATTTCTGATTTCAAATCTTCATAAAATAATCTTCGTCCTAAAGTAGATAACTGAGCTTCAACATCAGCACAGGTGTTCATCCACATAAGTCCTTCATCAATAATATAAAAATGATTTTGATGATTAACAAACACCGGTACTACTTCAAATTTAGTTCTATCTAAACTATTATAAACATGACGTCCTGTTTCTAAAGAAATCTCTTTCTCTGAAGATGATCCACCCATAAAAAGTCCAACTCGCAACAGTCTAGGCATCCTTTTTCCTCCCTTTTTCAAATTGTCTTTCTAGCTCTTCGGTCGTCATAAAAGTAGACATATCTTCCATTCTATCAATAAAAACAATTCCGTGAAGGTGATCAATTTCATGCTGTAAAACGCGAGCATTAAAACCACTTGCTTTCACTCTTATCTTTTCTCCATGTTGATTAAAAGCTTCAACAACAATTCTTTCTTTCCGCCAAACTTGTCCCCAATATCCGGGAACGGATAAACATCCTTCAAAAGCAAGTAACTCTTTACCCGCCAATTTTTCAATTTTAGGATTAATTAAGACTTTAGCCGACATATTTTCTAACTCAATTACAATTATCTGCCAAAGTTTATCAACCTGATTTGCAGCTAAAGCTGCACCATTTCCTACTACCTTTAATGTTACAGCCATATCTTGAATGAACTTTTGGACTTCTGGACTTTTCATTTTTGAGACAGAAAGCTCGGAGGCTTTTTGTCTCAAAGTAGGATTACCCAAAGTTATTATTTTTAATGGAGACTTTTTCTCATTCATTGATTAAAGATACCCTTTTTTATTTCCATGTACTTCCTCTGCCATCCCTAATATTTTGGTCACAAGTAAGCGTGGATTAACTGGCATTTTTTTATTCCCAATTTTAGTTTTGGTTTGTACTTTAGTACGAGCCGCTTGCTGAAATACATAAGAGGACGGAATCATTATTGTTCCCGTATGCGGTTCGCCAATATAAATTTTGAAATCCTTTCCTTCTTGAACGACAAAACCGTCGACACGACCATAACCCTTTGCCCCAATTAGTTTATAAATTGCTACCGCTTGTCGTTGAATTTCTTTTACAATTTCTTCCGGCACACGGACTGGAGTATGGTACTGCGCTTTTCCCGGCATGTATTTTGATTCGTAAGTATGAATATCACCTTCAAAAACTACTTCTGTAGGAAGCATTGCTTCTGGATTTTCATTACCCCAAACCACACACATAAATTCTTTCCCTCTAATAAATTTTTCAATTAAAATTTCCGGATCCCAATAAAAAGCATTTTCAATAGCCTTGTTTAAATCCACACCCTTTTTGGCAACTGCGACTCCAACAGATGATCCTTCACAAACCGGTTTGACCACACATGGAAAACCGATTTTTGTTTCGATCTTTTTAATAATTTCTGCCTTATTTTTCTTCCAGTCGACTTTCGTAACGAGTAAATCTTGCGGAACTAAAAATCCTTCGTGAATAAGTAATTCTTTATGTACCTTTTTATTCATTCCTACGGCTGAAGCTAAAATTCCCGAACCTGTATATGGAATATTAATTAGCTCTAAAACTCCTTGAATTACTCCATCTTCTCCATATTTGCCAAGTAATGCATTGAAAATGAGATCAACTTTTTGCGGAAGTTCTTCAAATCTTATTTTTTTGGCTTCTTTTGTTAATTTACTTTCGACATCACTCGTTTTATTCATAATTACGAGTTTTTCCGGTATTTGCCAAAGGAAACCTTGATTATCCATATATAAAGCAATC
The DNA here is from genome assembly GCA_001771135.1 of candidate division CPR3 bacterium GWF2_35_18. Classification (GTDB taxonomy): domain Bacteria; phylum Patescibacteriota; class CPR3; order CPR3; family GWF2-35-18; genus GWF2-35-18. The sequence continues at coordinate 199,967 of MESW01000003.1, forward strand.
CCTTCAAAAAGCTGCGGATCAAGTAAATGGTAAATATAGCGTCCCGTTGCCAAGGAAATCTCTTTTTCACTGGATTTACCACCAAAGATCACTCCGACTCGTTTTTTTGTTTGATTGATTTGATTCATAATATTATTTATATCTTCTTTCTACTCTTTCCATAATTCCTGTCACAACCTCATAATTAATTGTTCCTAACTTTTTTGCCACTTCTGAAGCTGTTATTATCTCATCTTGAGATTTTCCGATCAAGACCACCTCATCAGAAACATTTACCTGTGGAACTTTAGTAATATCTATTTGGCAGGTATCCATGGCTACTCGACCTAGAATCGGACAACGAATTCCTCTGACTAGGACTTCAGCGTAATTCTGAGGAGCACGTCGAAATCCGTCTCCATAACCAACACTAATTGTTCCCACCAGAGTATCTTGATCCGTTTTAAAAGTCCGACCATAACCGATTGTTTCACCCATAGGGACATCTCTGATATGAGAAATTCGGGTTTTGAAAGACAATACTGGTTCTAAGTCTGATTTCAAACTAAAATCATCATCCGAATATACTTCCGAGGCTGGATTCAATCCGTATAGAGCTAAACCCGGACGAATCATATTGTAATAACTTTCAAGTAACCGTAAGGTTGCCGCGGAGTTTGCAGTGTGTAAAATTGGAATTTTGATACCCGCTTTTTGAAGTTCGTCAACTACAAATTGAAACCTTGAAAGCTGTAACTTGGCAAAATCCAGATCATAATTATCCACATCGGCAAAATGAGTAAAAATTCCTTCTATTTCTAAATTAGGAAGATCCAAGATTTTTTTAATAAAAAAAAGAATCTGCGGCGATTCTATCCCAATACGATGCATTCCAGTTTCAACTTTTACGTGAATTTTTACAATCTTATTCTTACGTCTGCCCTCTGTAGCTAACATTTTGGCAACATCAAGTGATTGGACGGTAACAGCTAAATTATGAGTCACTATTTCCTGAAAATATTCGGCCGGAGTATACCCCAAGACAAGAATCGGAGCTTTAATTTTGAACTCACGCAATTTGAGCGCTTCTGAAATCCTTGCCACACAAAGGTAGTATATTTTTTGCTTTTCGAAAAACTTGGCAATTTCAACTAAACCATGCCCATAGGCATTAGCTTTGATTGTGGCTGCTACTTTGACATTTCTTCCCACAAGTTTTCGCATCACATCCAAATTGTGTTTTAAAGTAGAAAGGTCTATTTCAACCCAAGGAAAAAATTGGTGAGACATTTTAGATAATTATTGATCTTTCAATAGTACACTAACCTCTTCAGGAAGCTCTAATTTCTCATTTTTTTTGAGATGTTCTTTGATAACTGACAAACAAGCTTCTAAACCTGCTTGAGTGGTTAATTTGAAATATTCATTTAATAAACTTTGTAAGACAGCTTCATGTTCTCCATTGATTTGTAGAATTTTACCATCAATAGAAACCCAAAGTTCATCTATCTTCTTCGCTCGTTCAACCGCAACTTGGATTCCAAGTATCTCCTTTTGCTTATCTATAATTGCTTGCATAAGCTCTTCGTAAAGAGCCGTTTTTGTTTTTTTGTCCATTTTGATTTCCTTGATTTAAATTAATGTTTTCTCTTTATAATTTTATTCTTATTGTCTTTGATTAAATGCTCTTGTTTGACTAAACAGATTTTATTCTCGGGAAGATCTTTGGCTAAAATCACTCCCGGACCGACGAATGACCCAGAGCCAATTTTTACCCCAGGCATAATGGCTGAATTAACTCCAAATCGGACATCTGTACCCACAATCATTCCTAATTTGTTTCGATTGCTATTAATCTTCTCCTCTTTTACCGTTACAAAAATACTCTGCTCATCAAGACGAAGATTTCCAGTTACTGCTCCTGAACCCAAACTAATATTTTCTTCTAGAATACTATCTCCGATATAATTTGTATGTAACCAAATTTCATCCCCAAGGTAAGATCTAGTAACCTCAGAACCAAATCCAATCACACAGTTTTCTCCCACCATTGAATCCCGCACCATAGTATTATTTCCAATTACAGTATTTTTACCGATGTAACAAGGCCCTACAATTTTTGCTCCTTCCATTATTTTCACACCTTCGGCAATTATAACTTTGTCAGAAATGATTGCTTTGTCGGAAACTTCCGCAGAGGGATCAATTAAAGTGTTTCTAATCTCTGATAAAAAATAGTCCATTACCGAAAGTACATGCCATGGATATTTCAAAATCTCCCAACGTCCGTTATATGCAACCACTTCGGCTCCTTGTTCTTTGAATAATAGATCTAAGGCTACTTCATAAATATCATCTTTATTAGATTTGTCTTTGGCGATTTTCTCTATTTTAAGTAAAAATTTCTCTGGATTGCGAAAAAGATGAGCCACCAGATTGGCTAAATTTGAAGGCATTTTATCTTCACCCGGTTTTTCTTTTATTCCCACTATTTTTCCGGATTCAAAAATAAAATATCCCAGCGGTAAATATTTTTTTATTTCATATCCAGCCACAAAAACATCAACATCAGCTCTATTTTCAAATTTTTCCATCATATTTTCATGTACTACATCATCATAGATATCATTACAGTTTAAAATATACAAACTTCGCCCGTTAAAATGTGTCCTATAGTTTTCCACAGCCGATAGTACTGCTCCAGCCATACCATTTATTCCCTCTTTTTGTTTGACGTAGTTAATATTGAAATCGGAAAATCGTTCACTGTTACTTACGAGCCAATCAAAAACTTTGTCTGAAGAAACCACAATTAAATCACGAAATCCTAATCTCTTCAGTGTTTCAATATGACGTTCGACAAGATTTTTCCCAAGATATGTATAGGTATTCTTCTCTGAAAGAGGCCAAAATCGAGTTGACTTCCCTCCAGCAAGAAGTAACGCTACTGGTTTTTCCGTCATAATTTAAAGCTCCTTCAATGATAATTATTTTGATATATCACAATAATATTATATACCTAAATTAACCTATTTTGTAAATTTGGATAACGCTATTCAGGCACACTCATCTAAAACTGTTATAAATTACATAAGATGAGTATACCAAAAATATAGCCATTTTAACTAAGTTTAAAGTTTATTCTTTCGTAAATGCAATTTATACCCAATCAAACAAAGTAATGGATGAATTATAAAAACCATAGGAATGGATAACATTATAATCAAAAGCTCTTCTAATCTGAATAAATAAAAAATAATTCCGGAGAGAACAATATAATCTAAATGATCTACAAAAAGTAGAAACTTTCCATCAGGAATTCCCAATCTTCTCTTTATAAAACTTCCGATCGCATGACCAAAATAAGCACACAATCCTTTTATAACGCCAATTGCCCAAGTCGATAAAACTGTTTCTACGATAACACCTGTTAGAATAGCCACGATAAAACCAATAATGGTAGTTGAATTACCCAAAATTCTGCGATGATCCTGAAGGTCAAGTTTAAAATCAAGCGGAAAATCTATTTTTTTCAAGAAAGGAATGAATTGGAAAATATTCAAAACAGTATTTATTACCCAAAATGGAGCTACGTAGCAGAGTAATCGAATCATAATATCAATGTTCATATCCGACGCACTCCCTTTTTAATGTTTTTGATTATAAAACTGTCAACCTCTGCGGCCTGGAAAGACTCTTGGATTACATTCATCGAACGAGGGTAACATGGCTTTATGCTCATTTTAATAAAATATCTATTATGATCTCCAAACTCAATTTGTTTTATTTCATCAAAAGTTACCATATCAGAATGAAAATTATTTACAGAAACGTAATTCTTGCTAATTAGCTCAAATGAATACTGATCCCAAAGACCTGAAGGCAAACAATTTTGCCAGGGAAAAGATAAAGGATAAAAGTTATCCAAAAGATTAAATTTCTTGATTATGGAATCCACGTTTAAAGCAGCTGAAGGTGATACTTCATAAAAGTTTAGATCACCTGCTGAATCTAGATAGAGGTAATTTTCTTCGAAAATTTCTTCATAAACTCCAAGTATTGCATGATTATTAGAATCAATTACTTTTAATCGATAAGCAATAATTGATAGATCTAGATATACTGGATAGAAAAGTAATAAACAAGTAAGAATCTTTAGTAAAAAACCACGACGGTCAATAATCTTGTATTTTTGATCATAAAACAAAATAAGTAGTAGAAAAATATAAGCTATAGTATTCCAAATATTCAAAAACAACCCTTGCTCTTGAACTTCATAACTATTAAAAAGATTTAATTTGTAAAAAACAATATTTCCTAAAAGATAGGAAAAGAATAAAATTCCTGAAAAATATTTTGACAAGCGATTAGATTTAAATATTAATAACGTCCAGAAACCAAAACTAACAATTGCTTCGTAGTTAAAAAGTCCACCATCAATTAAGTTCTTTATCAAAGAAAAGGTTATAATCGCATACGCAAACATATAAATATATTTTTTATTCTGATCCTTGTATACCGCCACTTCTTGAATAAAATATATTAGAACTAATATTAATAATAGCAATAAAATAGCAAACCCAAGATAAAAATAAATGGGAGAAATAAAATCTAAGAAAACAATTCCTCCGTCATAATTCTCCAGGTTAGATACATGAAAAAATTTAAGAACTAAACCCGTAACACCTTTTAAGATATGATTATGTAACAAACTAGTACTAGATATTTCTGACTCGTTAAAAAGAACTATGGAATCTGAAAATTGAAAATTATTTTTTATGTAGAAAATGAAAAATACTAATGCATTAAATAAATAGGCTACAATAACTCCTATCCATATCCATAAACCATTTATCTTCTTTGTAACTTTAATTTTTTTGAAATAAATAAATTGGGAGATTAATAAAAGACACAAAAAATAAATAAGAAACAGTATCGCTTTTAAGTTACTTCTACCTCCGGCAAAAATATTCACAAATGCATGTATCGTAATTTGCACATAATCAAAAAGAAAAAAAGCACAAATGATCAGTATTAAAAAAATAGTTAAAGTTATGGAGCTGTCAAGATGTAATGGTCTTTTATAAAACCTAATCATGATAAAACCTAGAAAGAGTTCCAAGGATTGTTTCCAAATCCCCAATGCCAATAATCAGCAGCTGCTTCTAGTGTTTCCGCGTAAATTACATACATTAACGCAAAATCAGCATCTGTTTTTGAGATACAACCTGGTATTGTTGGATTATCCATACATAATTGCTTATATAATCCGGGAGCATAATACTCATAAGAATGATACTGCCCTGTTTGTTGAAAACACTTTAAACCACAAGGATCAACTGGTAAATCACCTAGATAAGGAGACAAATCTTGTTCTAAAAGGTTCCATCCGACAGCAAAATCAAAAGTATAACAAATATAACTAGGATTAGCAGGACCACAAAGATTATTAATATAAGGAGCATGCCCGTTATCTATTATATATAGTCGAATAGCTTCATCTATCGCTTTAATATTGGCATAACGCTGTGAATCACGACTTTTTCTTATCATGGCAACGGGATTGATAGCTAAAACTACGATAGCGGTAAGAACTCCAATTATTGCGATTACAATTAAAAGCTCAATCAGTGTAAAACCCTTTAGGGCATTTTTCATAATTAAACTCCAAATAAAAATAAAAGTTACAACTTGTTAATTATATTCACAATTGCCTTTCCAATCTTTTGACTGCTGTGACGAATAAGACTTCTCTTTAATGGATCAGAGGAATTCTTTTTCACTTTGGTTGTAGAAAGAAGATCTAATCGAAAAACTCGAGAATCACCTTTTAAATCATCTTCTATTTGGTACTCATTAAATTTTCGGTAGTTTTTTAAAACGTCTTCTGGGATTTTCCGCGTGTTTAGCAAAATGTAATTTACCTTTTTACCTAAATATTTTTCCAGCTCTTTCACATGATCTGAAGCTGTGAAATACGCAGTTTGTGAAGCTAAAGTCATCAAATTAATAATTTGTAAAACCTGAGCCTGAGATTCTTTTATCTCTTTACTCACTCCGTTTATAGTTAGATTGGCGATCGTTGAATTGTAGAGATCACCCGGACCAAAGATGATTAAATCTGTATCTTTAATTTCGGCTTTGACCGCTGGATTTATTTTTACAGGCGGATCAGCTTTATACTCTATAATCCGCTCTCCTTTTGTTAACTTATTCTCTTCAATAAAATGTTCTCCAATTATCTCTTTTCCGGTTGAGTATTTAGCTTTTACCTTTGTTAAACCTAAAGAAACAGGAAGAACTTTTCCTTTCAAAGAAAAAATCTTCGCTGCAGTTTCTAAAGCTTTACTTTCTGATCCAGTAATGTCGTCTAAAGCTGTTAATATAAGATTTCCCAAATTATGCCCTTTAAGACCTTTTTCTCCTTTTTCAAACCGATAAAGTAAAAGGTCTTTTAAAAACCCATTTTCTTGGGACAAAGCCGCAATGCTTTGACGCATATCTCCAGCCGGTAAAAATCCAAACTCATTACGTAATCTACCACTGGAACCTCCGTCATCTGCTACGGTTGTAACAGCCACAATATCATAATCATATTCTTTCAAACCAGATAGTACGACATAAGAACCAGTTCCGCCACCAATTATCATGACCTTTTTTTTATCCATCTTTATTCTCCTTCGAAATTTGTTTACTTTTCGACAATTTTTTTAATCTTTGCTCCAACTTTATATAATCTCTCTTCAAGTTCTTCATAACCTCTGCTTACATGATGAATCCCATAAAGTTCGCTTACACCATCAGCCATTAAAGCCGCTAAAACCAAAGTCGCTCCAGCCCTTAAATCAGGCATTTCTAAAGTCGCTCCTTTAAGTTTTACTGATCCATTAATACGAATAGCATGAAAACCTTCGTTATCTTCTGTATTAAAATTGTATTTACTGGTATCAAATCCTTCGGGATTAAATCTTTCGGCCTTAAATCCCATATTTTTCAACTCATCCACATAACCAAAACGTTTGTCCATAACTGTCTCGTGAATTGTTGAAATACCATTTGCTTGTGAAAGAAGTAAGGCAAAAGGTGGCTGCCAATCAGTCATAAATCCTGGATGAACCCCAGTTTCGAGATCTATTGGCTGAAATTCTTTGTTGTGATTCCTCCAGAAGTGAATACCTTTATCGGTCGCTTGGTATTCTAATCCAACCTGTGAAGCCTTATTCAAAAATGAAACTAAATATTTTGATTCAATTCCTTTCAGAAATAGCTTTCCACCTGTTACTCCTGCGGCAATAGCAAAAGTTACAGCCTCGTTACGATCAGGCATAATTTCATAGGTAACTCCACTGAGTTTTTCAACTCCTTCAATTTCAATTTTTCGTTCTTCAACTCGTTTTATCTTTGCTCCCATCAGATTTAACATCGTCATTAAATCGTCGATTTCCGGCTCGGCTGCGGCGTTATTGATGACGGTTTTTCCAATTGTTAAGACAGAAGCCAAAATCAAGTTCTCTGTCCCGGTATGAGTGCTTTTTTCAAAACACACTTCTGCTTCATGCAAAGAACTTCCATCAATATGGTAATAACCTTCGGTATAGGTAACTTTGGCTCCCAATTTTTCGAGAGCCTCAATATGGCGATTAACGGGACGCGCTCCTATTCGACAACCGCCTGGATTTGCAATTGTCGCTTTTTTGAAACGAGATAGCATAGGCCCTAAAATTACAAAACTGGCTCTCATTTTGGATACAATCTCTAAAGGAACCTTATGTGAAGTAATATTGCTGGCATCAAGTTCAAGCGTATGCTTTGCCTTCCATTTTGATCGAACTCCAAGAGTCGCTACCGCAGCAAGAACGGTATCTACATCAGAGATATGAGGAACGTTTTTTAGAATTACTTTTTGATCAGTCAAGATCGCGGCGGGAATCATTTTTAAGACCGCATTTTTCGCTCCCGAAATTTCAATAGTTCCTGATAAAGGAGACCCCCCTTCAATTACATATTTTTCTCTCATAATTTTCCTTATAAAATGTAAGTTAAATCTATAGAAGTTTCGATATCATATCACAAAATCATTGATCTTGATTACCATTTTCACTATCTAGCTGATCATTTTTTTCAGAATTCTTTTCTTTTAAAAAAGATATCTCTGCATCACTTCGGTAATCACCTATATAGCGGATTTCTTCTTGTAAATTAATGTTAAATTTTTGGGATACTTTTTCCTTTGCTAAATCAATTAATTCTCTAACCTCTACCGCTTTAGCGTTACCCAAATTGATCAAAATATTCCCATGTTCTTCCGAAATCTGTGCTCCACCTCTTTTTTCTCCTTTTAGCCCACATTCGTCAATAAGTTTACCCGCGGAAAAGCCATCTGGATTACGAAAAATTGAACCTGCAGAAGGATGTCTCATATATGGTTTTTGACGTCTGATGGCGTTATATTCTTTCAAGTATAGCTCTGCCTCTTTTGAAACCCCTTTATGTAATTTCAACCGAACCACCAGAATAATATCTCCATTTTCCGAAATATTGTTATGTGTTAATCCCCATTCATAATCAGAAACATTACGAGTTAAAACCTTACCTTCTTTAGTTATTACGGTAAAATCGTAAATGATTTCTGAGATTGATTTCGGATTTTTCAAAAAGTTCCCTAAGAAAAAAGCCTTGGCGTTATTAAAAACTGCTCCTCCAATTGTTCCAGGAACCCCATCCAAAAACTCCATTCCGGTCAAACCGGAATCCAAAACTTTCTGGAGAAGAAAACCTGTAAGTGTCCCAGCATAAGCTTCCACGATTTCTCCACCAAAATTTATTTTCGAAGCTTTCACTTTTATGGTTAAGCCTTTTATGCCACGATCTGAAACTAAGATATTTGAACCACCACCCAAAATAAAACAGGGCAGAAAATAGTGTGACTCCTTTTTTGTTCCTAGTTTACTTCCAAATGGAGATCGACCTAAACCGTATGGACTAGTAGATGGCTTGGGGGGTGCTGACTTGCTTTTCTGTTTTTCTATTTCAGCTAAACGATCTTTATCTTCCTCAGTCACATCTTCTGGATCTTTGAGAAACTTATCCTGACGGCATACTGTTATTGCTTTAATAAAATCATCAATACTCTCAGCTTCAAAATAAAATTCCGCCGGACCACCAATCCTAAAAGTAGTATGATTACTCATTGATTCATTTTCTTTTACTCTACCTTCTCCTAAGTTTGCCTTTAAGAATTCCCAGTTTTCTTTATGTGGATCCTTTTGTTTTGGTTGTGCTGCAGAACTGCTAGAAGAAAAATTTCCAAAACGGGAAGTAAAAGAGGGAGGAACTGAATTCTTTGCCATATCGACAGGATTTGGAGGAACATTTGTATTTACTTGGGTATCGTTGTTATTTGAAGAAGTATTCAAACTTTGTACTGGTTGTTTTGTTTTCTGATCATCCATTATATTTAAATTTTACAACTTAAACTATATAACTACAATCTTTATGACTTTAAAAATTAAATGTAAAATCTTAAAGGTTAGATTTTGTAGTTTTTTTGTATGTATATTTTTAGTTTTCTAAAAGCTTTTCCCCGATGCGAAATCTGGTTCTTTTTTTGAAGACTAATTTCAGCATTTGTTTTTCCTGTCTCATTAATAAAAATTGGATCATATCCAAAACCTTGAGCTCCTTGAATCGAATAACTAATTTTACCTTGCATTATTCCTTCAACAGTATGGCATTTCCTGTTATTTGGGTCATAAAGGCTGAGGGCACAAACGAATCTTGCCGTACGATTTGATTTCGGAACTTCTTGGAGTTCATTCAGTAGACGTCTATTTCTTTCCTCATCAGAATTTCCATATCTCTTAGAAAAAACTCCGGGACGACCATCTAAAGCCTTTACTTCAAGTCCAGAATCATCAGCAACGGTTAGAATATTCAGTTTTTCTCCGTAAGTTTTTGATTTGATCTCAGCGTTATCAATAAAAGTTTTTCCACTTTCAATGGCTTCAAACTTATGAGGTAGATGATTATTAAAATCTTTAATCGACAATATTTCAACCGACATACCTGAGAAAACCTCTTGAAGCTCTCTGATTTTTCCAGGATTAGTTGTTGCAAAAAGTATTTTTAACATCGTTAAATCTTCCCTTTGATAATTCTATGTTCCTCAACTTTTAAATCTTTCGTAAACAAAAAATTCCCAATCAAATTTTCTCCTGTTAAAACATCTTTCAACCAATATTTAGCATCGTCCCACATATTTTCATAAGGAATTTTATTTAATGAAAACCAATTCGGGATCATTTCTACAGTTTCTTGAGGTTCTCCCTTCCACACTTTTCCTAAATATACATGTACTTGCTGATTCCAAAAAGGTTGTTGCTTTTCTTCTAAATAAGGAAAGTAAAAGTTTAGGACAGCAACTTTATGTACGCTAGAGGGAGATAATATCAAACATGATTCTTCATAAACTTCTCTAATTGCAGCATCAAGAATACTTTCACCTTTCTCGACTTTCCCTCCAAATCCCAAATAATAATTGAATCCAAAACCTTTCTTTTTTCGCCCTAATAAGACTCTATCTTGTTGTAACAAGTAACATAAAGTGCGCTGTGAAAGAGGATAATCTAATGTTTTCAAATAATTTTCTAAAACCATACTGCTTGATTTAGGGTCATATTAATTTATTATACTTGAATTTCTTTATCTAAAACCTCTTTTCCAATCTTATAGATATCACCCGCTCCAAGGAGAAGCAGACAATCTCCTACCTTTAAGTTATTTCTCAAATTTTCTTTAGTCTTTTCTAAATTTCCAGAAAAGATGACATCTTCCTGATAATTTTTAATTGCCTTAGTTAAATCGTTTGAAGTAAATCCTTTTAAGATTTTTTCATTCCTTCCTTCCGGAACATAAGTATTCATAATAAAAACTTGATCTGCTTCCGAAAAACTATGAATAAACTCTTTAAAAAGAGCTTTGGTGCGAGAATAAGTGTGTGGTTGAAAGGCAACAATTAGTCGTTTAAAATCTTTCCTTTTGGCGGCTTTAATCGTCGCTTTTATTTGAGAAGGATGATGTGCGTAATCAGTAATAACAGTAATCCCGTATCTTTGATCAACAATCTCAAATCGCCTTCCAACTCCCTTAAAATTCACTAAAGAATCTCTGACAGATGTCATATCTACACCTAAAATATCAGAAACGATTAAAGCCGCTGTCGCATTTAAGATATTATGTCTTCCTGGTAATGATGTTTCAAAAAGAGGAATTCCGCTTCTTTCTTTGTCCAATATCGGTCGACGTCTTTTTTCCATTCCAGTCAGTTGAAATTGCCAATGGTCATTATCAAGTAATCTTTCTGAGATAATTTTGACCTCGGCTTTATCATGGAAACCAAAGGTAATAATTTGAGCTTTACTCTTAGTCCTTTTCAAAACATCATGAACCTCTTTTGATTCATCATTAGCAATGATATAACCGTCTTTAGGAACTAAATCTAGAAAAGCGACAAAGGCTTTTTTTAAACTTCTTACGTCCAGGTAATAATCAGGATGATCCGATTCGATATTTAATAAAATCGCGATTTTGGGTTTGAGATATAAAAAAGAATGGTCAAATTCACACGCTTCCGCTATAAAATAACGGCTTTCACCAAAAATGGCATTACCCTCAAACTCAGGAACATATCCTCCCACTTCAACGGTGGGATTTAAATTTGCATCTTTTAAAATTAAACCAATGAGCGCGTCGGTAGTTGTTTTTCCATGTGAACCAGCCACACAAATTGCATATTTATCTTCCATTAGAATTCCTAGTAGCTGAGCGTGTGTAAGAACCGGAATTCCCATTTTTTTGGCTTGCGCGATCTCTAAATTATCCTCCTTTACCGCAGGAGAGTGAACTAATAAATTAGTATCTAAGAGTACATTTTCCTTCTTATGTTCTCCAATAGAAATTAAAATGCCATTATCCTGAAGTTTCTTGGTATAAATTGATTCATGTAAATCTGACCCAGACACAAAATAGTTCTGCCCAAAAGCAATTAAAGCTACAGCAGAAACTCCACAGCCACCAATTCCCACAAAGTGAATACGGACTTTTACCTCATTTTTATTTTCTTCCATAAGTTCTCCTACCGATAATTCCTAAAATAACATTGTCTCTATCTCCCTTACGGTAACTAAAAAAATCCTGATTATTACAACTTGTACACAAAGATAAAAATTCAATTTTTTGCTTACTACAACCGATTTTTTCAAACTGCCTTTGCAGTAAATACTGTAAATCTAAATAATATTTACCTTTCCTCTGTTGATAAATTTTTGTGTCATTACCATATTTCTCTTGAAATTTATCTATCCGATCTTTCGAAACATTATAACAACAGTTACGAATAAAAGGGCCCACACCAATATAAATATCCTCGATATTTGCTCCTAATTTTACCATTTTTTTGATCATCTTGCTTCCAAGGTCTAAAAAAATCCCTTTCCAGCCTAAGTGAGCTACTCCAATAATTTTTTTATTCGGTTCATAAAAGAATACCGGCAAACAATCAGCCGTCTTTACCATTAGAAAAATATCTGGTTCTATAGTAATCAAACCATCAGTTTTTAACAAAAACTGCCTCCTGTTTTTACTGTCAACAATCACAATATGATCTTTGTGTACCTGATTCATTCCGACACAACTTTGAATATCAACATCAAACTGTTTTAAATAATCTGTTATCCTTGTATCTTTATTGATGAATTCCTCTTTACCTAAACTTCCAACCTCTCTTTTTGAGATTTGAAGAACTATTTCTTCAAACTTACTAAAAATTGGAATTGAAATACGCCTAACTTCTTCAGAAATACAAGAATGTAGTTGGGAATTATCCGAATTAGTAGTATTTATGTTTGTATATTGAAGTAGTTCGGATTTGAATTTTGGCATATAAAAATATCTATAGAATTAAGGAAATTAATCTTTCAAGATTTTTTTGACAGCATCAAAGTCGCTCCAAGGAGTTTCAGTTGTTCCGAAACACATCGACTTTTCATGACCCTTCCCAGTAATCAAGACAATATCTCCCTTTACTGCAAGCTTCGTGATTGCAAATTCAATTGCTGCCGATCTATCTGGAATTTTAAAGTATGTTTTTTTCTTAAAAGAAAATTTCTGAGTATGATCACCATAGGTCATTCCTGATTTTTGACATCCTGCTTCAATTTGAACACTAATATCTTCTACTCTTTCGGTACGCGGATCTTCGGCTGTTATAATTGTTACATCGGCGAATTTCCCAGACATTTCACCCATAAGAGGTCTTTTGGTATCATCCCTAAGACCAGCTGAACCAAAAATATGAATCAACTTTCCTTTTGGAACAAGGTTTTTAACCACAGGAAGTACTTTTGAAAAAGCTCCTGGGGTATGAGCAAAATCAACAATCACTCGGAAATCAGAGTTTATTTTTACATCTTCTAACCGTCCATTTAGTGTTTTAAAAGATTTTGCATGAGTAACAAAAAGTCTGGGTTCGATATCTAAAGAAAGACATGCAGTCATAGCCGCTAACATATTTGAAACGTTATAATCTCCAATCAAAGAACTAACGACATTCATTTTTACTAACTTTTTCTTGGTAAGTTTTTTATGTTCGACTCTGTTTTTCAGGTTTGTTTTATCAAAAGAAAGCACAAACTCCGTACTGTCTTTTTTATAAACTACATTTTGGGCTTCAACATCAGCTTCTTTTTCAATCCCATAAGACACAACTGCAGTTTTTCTTTTCTTCTCGAATAAAGATTCTAGTTTATTATATGGCTCATCATCAGCATTCAAAATTGCAATCTTAGAGCTTTTTAGAAGTTTAGTTTTAGTTTGAAGATATTTATCGTATGTCTTGTGATAATCAAGATGTTCATGAGTTATATTCGTAAGCACCCCTACGTCATATTTAAGTCCAGCCATACGATGTTGATCTAGAGCATGAGAAGTAACTTCTAAAACCATATACTCTGATCCCGCCTTGACGGCTTTATTCATATACTGTGGTATTAACCACGGATCTGGAGTGGTTACATGAAATCCGGTATCAAACTCTTTATTACCTATAATGGCTTTGATAGTAGAAATCATCGAAACTTTAAATCCACTACTTTTTAAAAAGTGATAGATTAAATTCACAGTAGTTGTCTTTCCATCAGTTCCTGTTACTCCAATCAATTTTAGCTTTTTCCAAGGGAATCCATAACGAACATTTGAAAGAAAAGATTGCAAAAAATGATAATAGTTTCTTAGACTCTGAGGCACGAATTTTTTAATATTGTTTTTGATTGGCATATACATCTCAAATGAAAATTAGATTAAGTTTAATCTATCAAATGTCATTAATTATTTTAATTGGTATATTTTGGATTATGACATCTGTAGACGGATTTTATCATAAATATATTGGTATACCAAAATACATCAGACATAATTAATTCAATGGAGCTACTCCGTAATATACAAATAGATCTTTGGCAATATCCATCCATAAAGGAACAGCCGTCTCGGCTGAATAGGTAGACGCTGTCGGACGAGTTAATTTTACTATCATCAAAAACTCCGGATCAGCGGCTGGAGCGAACCCAATAAAAGTACAGTTAGTTTGTCTTGTATCATATATACCGTTAACCGCAATCTGAGCTGTACCGGTTTTTCCGGCGATTTTGTATCCTGGTAAAACGGCAAATTTAAATTCTCCTTTTTCAACAACAGAAACCAACATATCAACTATTTTTTTTGCTGTTTCCGGAGAAATAACCTGCTTTTCAGATGGTGAAGTGAATTCAATACTCGCATCAGTGGTTTTAATCTTCTCTACAATATAGGGAGTTACCATCTTGCCATTATTAATAAAAGCTGTGTAGGATTGCATCATCTGTAAAGGAGTTACTGAAATTCCTTGCCCAAAAGCGGCAGTTGCCAAATCAACGCTCATCCAATCATCCAGATCTTTGATCCATGAAGTATCTTCATCCTCAAGATTGATTCCGGTAATTTTACCCAGACCATAATCTAAAATATAATTGTAGAAAGGTTCCAAGGTAATTGCTTCTGAAACTCTAGCCATACCGGTATTATCAGAATGTTGTAATATTTCGGCTGGAGTTGATAGTCCAAAATATTTGTTATTCCAAGTTGAAATAGTGTACCCAGATATAGGATAAGGTGCACTTTCAATTTTGGTGTCTTCAGTAATCTTCCCTGTTTCCAAAGCAATACTCATGGTAATTGGTTTAAATATTGAACCTGGCTCATAAACGTCAGCAACTGCTAAATTGGGAAATAATTTCTTTCCATATTTTTTTGCTAGTTTTTCTTTATCAGTCAGTTCTTCATCTTTCTTATCAGAATAGTCTTTTAAATAATCTTGCCAGGTTGCTGGATTATAATTTGGATAAGAAGCCATCGCCAGTATTTTTCCGGTTTGAGGATCCATAATGATAACCGTTCCATCTCGAGCATCATATTTTTTTACCCCAGCTTCCAGTTTTTTCTCAATTAAATACTGTAGCTGTCTATTTATAGTAAGAACGATATCGCGGCCATCATCAGATCCAACCGGAAGATAATTTCCAAGAGGTATTGGACGCCCTAAAGCATCTTTTTCCAGTGCTATTCTTCCGGCAATTCCTTTCAATTCTCCGTTATAAAAACCTTCAATTCCATAATATCCCTGATCTTCACCACGATCATTTTTCCCCACAAAACCCAAAACATGAGAAGCCATTTCGCCTTCAGGATAAGACCTTTTATAATCTTTTTCAAAATAGATTCCTTTAAGATTTGCTTCTTCAATTTTTGACTTTGTTGATTCATCCTGTTTATACGCAAGAGGCATATAAAGAAGATCTTTCTGAGACAACAGATCTTTCATTTCATCAACATGCTGTTTTTTCTCTTCATCAAGTTTTTCTTTTAATTGTTCTTCATCCAAGTCCTCTTTTTTTATCGTACTTTCATAACCAATGATTTCAATTAGTTTACTCGCGGTATCATCAATATTCTCTACTTCACGGGGAACAGCAAAAACAAGATAAGCAGGAACATTTGTGGCCAAGGGAAATCCGTCGGAAGATAAAATTTCTCCTCGCTTAGCTGGAATCTCTTTTCCAATCCAATGCTGCTTTTCTGCTAAGGCAATATAACGCCCATGCGCTTCAACTTGTATGAAATAAAGTTTTCCAATTAGGATAAAAAAAAGAACAATAAAAGAATATTTAAGGAGTGACGACCGTAAAGACTGGGAATGATTGTTGCTATGAATCATAAGGTAACATAATTTATGTAGATAAAACTAAGGGGACAAGTTTTTACTATCTTTGAATTACTTCAAACTAGCAACTGCTTGATCTGAAATATAAACAACATTCTTGTCGATTTTTTTCATCGAAAGATTTTCTTGACACTCTTTTTCGATTCGAGATAAAGCTGAAAGTTCTGAGATTTGATTTTCCAAAACTGTTTTTTCATGCATTAAGGAGTTTTGTTCTTCATCTAGTTTTACAAGTTCTGCTCCTTTAACGCCAAAAATATTACTCAGTAAAACTTGGGCGGAAATCATGATCACGGTTAAGGCTAGTAATCCTTTTGGGAGGTCAAAAAAAACGGTACTTTTTTTATTCAATTCTTGATGCATTAATTTGCGTCGCATTAATGAATCACTAACCTTTTTGATCATCGTTTATCTCCTGTTAAATTTTCTAATAACTTTGTAACTTAATTTTTCTCTGCTACTCTTAACTTCGCGGACCGTGCTCGAGGATTTTCTGCTAATTCTGAAGGAGACGCTTCTACTGGCTTTTTCGTTATTATTTTTAAACTATCTGTTTCTTTAAAAAACTCCTTCACGATTCTATCTTCAAGAGAGTGAAAACTTATGATGGCAAGTCGTCCGTTTTTTTCTAAAAGATCACAGGCTATGGGTAGTACTTCTTTTAAAGCGTTCAGTTCATCATTTACGGCAATTCGAAAGGCTTGAAATACTTTTGTGGCCGGATTTTTTTTGCTCTTCCCATAATATTTTTGTTGATAAACGCCTTCGATTATTTTGGCTAAATCCGCCGTCGACTTAATTTCTTTTATTCCACGGGCGCGAATAAGAGAAATTCCAATGTCGCGTGCACAACCTTCTTCGCCCAATCGGCTAAGTAAATCATAAAATTCTCCTTTATTTAAAACTTTTATTAAATCCGAAGCCGTAACCTTTAGACTCTTATCCATTCGCATATCTAAAGGCTCATTTTTTGTGAACGAAAAACCTCTTCCGGAACAATCTATCTGCCAAGATGACATTCCTAAATCTAGAAGTATCCCACTAACTTTTTCTATCCCATTTCTTTTTGCAATCTCTTTGAGATTGCGAAAGTTATCAGAAACCAATATTAAATTATCAAAGTGAGAAAATAATCCTTTAGCTAAACTTATGCTTTCTTCATCTACGTCAATCCCCAGAACTTTTCCATCTCTTTCAATGATTTTCCGAGAGTGACCCCCAAATCCAAAAGTGCAATCAATATACTGTTTTCCTTTTTGGACCTTTAATAAATCGATTGTTTCTTTCAATAAAACCGGTTTATGCATGTAGTTAAATTCAAAATTTTACTATTATTTAAAATATCGGCGGATTGGATTTGATCAAATTCTTCGCATCAATCAGAAAACTAAACATTATATTTGTTTAGTAATCCAATCAAGCAAAAGCCGCTTGCCCAAGGGACAGTGATCCAATCCGCCAATAATTTCCCCCCAAAAAGCGGAGGAGGACAAGAAGACCTAGTAATAGGACTCACTGCTTACACAGAATACCCTAAAACCAAGTCGATCTATCTAACAAAGTTGAAAAAATTGCCAGCAAAAGCAATTTTGAGGATTTTTTATAAATTAACAGAGGCTAATTTTTCAGCGATTTCGCTGCTATTCTGAGAAAGGTATTCTTTTCGTTTTTGCCATTTTGAAGAATCCCAAATTTCTACCCATCGTCCCAAACCTAAAAAGATAACTTCACTTTTTAGTGAGGCATAGGTAACCAAATTTTGCGGCATTACGAATCTGCCTTGTTTGTCTAGCTCCACTTCAGTTGCTCCACCAAGCAAAAAACGAGTAGTGTCGCGAACTGAGGAAGATACAAAAGGACCAGAAGCAGCTTCTTTAGTGAGGCTTTCCCATTGTTCTGGGGAAACCATAATTAAACAACCTTCATAACCGTGGGTAACAATCAATTTATTACCTAAACTTTCCCGAAATTTTTTCGGAACAGCGACGCGGTTTTTCTCTCCTAAGTTGTTTTTAAATTCACCAATTAGCATGTTGTTGAATTAAAATTTAGAAAGTGCAATCGTTCATCATTTTCACAAGGTAAAAAGTATCTCACCACTTTTCACCACTAATCACCATTGTGAATTATTTTCGAAAAATTGTCAAGGGGTTTTTAGGGGAAATTTTAGGAGATTCCGAATAAAAAAGACCCTCAATTATAGAGGGTCTTAAACATCAAGATTTGTCGGCAAAAAACTATCTATTCAAAACAATTATCTAGGAGTGATTTGATTTCTTCTTTTTCTTCTTCGTGCATCATTGGAGACAAAGTCTTTAAATAATCACAAATTAATTTCTTTCCTTCTTCAGCCACAGTTTTATTAACTGCATCCGTCGTGTAATATTTCTTAATAAAAGAGAGTATCTCCGCTTGCTGATCTTCTTTTTTCTGAATAAGTTCCTTAAATTCTAGTTGAATTTCCTTGTCGAGCCTTCGCATCAAACTTACAAGTACATACTCATTAACAAGATCAATAATACCAGACATAGTACTATCCCTTTGATCTTCTGGAAATTTCAATATCGAAAGTATTTGCGATAAAGTCGATCTTATATCATGCATAGAATTCTATTTAACCCCCCATAGGATTTTATTGTCCTAATCTATAAAGTTTGGAACTTCATCAGTAACAACTCCCAAATCGTCTAACATGGGTTGTATTTCATCTTGCTTTCTACTAATAAATCGATTACTAACTTCTGATTTTGATTCTGGATTTTCATATTGTTCAGACATAATAACATCTTAACCTATTTTAATTTCTCTGTAAAATATTGTGGTAATTCTGATATTTTAATTCTCTCTTGTTGCATATTGTCTCGATCACGAACAGTCACGGTATCGTCTTCCAGACTTTGGTAATCAACAGTCACACACCATGGTGTTCCGATTTCATCTTGACGTCGATAACGTTTTCCCACATTTCCAATATCATCAAACATAGTATGAAAATCTAATTTTAAGTTATCAAAAATTGATTTTGCCTTGTCTACTATTTCCTGTTTATTCGCCATCAGAGGAAAAACTGCCACTTTAACCGGAGCTAATTTAGGATGAAACTTCAAAACTACCCGTTTATTTTCTGGTTCTTCATGATAAGCATCGAGCAATGCAAACAGTGTCATTCTATCAGCTCCAGCTGAGGTCTCAATAATCCAAGGGATATATTTATCTTTTGTTTCGTTATTAGTATATAGTAAGTCAACTCCACTAAATTTTGAATGCCTCGAAAGATCCCAATCACTCCGATTATGGATTCCTTCAAATTCTTTCCAGGAAAATGGCGAGTTATACTCAATATCGGTTGCCGCCTTGGCATAATGGGCTCTTTCCTCAGGTTCATGATCTCGAAAGCGCAAATTTTCCTTTTTGAAACCCAAACTTAAATACCATTTCATCCGTTCCTCTTTCCAATAAGTAAACCATTTTTCAGATTCCTTAAGATCAGCTTTGATAAACCATTGCATCTCCATTTGCTCGAATTCTCGTGTGCGAAAGGTAAAATTTCCCGGGGTAATTTCGTTACGGAAAGCCTTTCCAATTTGGGCAATTCCAAAGGGAATCTTCTTCCACATTGAATCCAAAACATTTTTATAGTTAAGGTAAATTCCCTGGCAGGTTTCTCCGCGCAGATATGTAGCATCTTTCTCTCCCTCAACCGTTCCGAGATAGGTTTTCATGAGCAGATTAAACTGCTTTGGCGTATCAACGTGAGTATTTATAGCATAACCGCAATCGGGACAAACTTTATCCGCATTTTTAATATATTCTTTATTTTTATCTGTTAAACTCTGCTTTGATAACATCTTACTTTTTTGTTTATCTGAAATATTTTCCAGATTATCTGCGCGAAATCGTTTATGACAACTGCGACACTCAATAAGAGGATCCGTAAAAGCAGTCACATGTCCTGAAGCTTCCCAAACTTTTGGATGGGTGATAATTGCTGAATCAAGACCGACAATTTCATCATGCTTATACACCATCTCCTGCCACCAAAGCTTCTTAATATTGTTTTTAAGCTCCACCCCAAGAGGACCATAATCATAAAATCCCGCAATTCCGCCATAGATCTCTGATCCGGGAAAAATAAATCCTCGACGTTTCGCAAGCGACGTAATTTTTGACATTAAATCTTCAATCATTTTTTCCTCCGTTAATACTAATTACTGAACTACCGCGGACTAAAGTCCGTAGTATCTCTTACTTAGAGCAAGTTCGTTCACTTGGTTTCATCCACCCCGCCAAAGGCGGGGTGGTATTCACTAAGATGAATAAAAAAATCCCTCACAGCTTACTCAAAAATAAGTAAACCGTAGGGATTCCAATGTGGAACGATTCCACCCTACTTCTCCAGAAATATTACTGGAACTCTTAATTTCTTTTTTTTCAACTCTCAAGACGCCATTCTAGTCATTTTCTTTGCGAAACTTTCACCCTCATCTTCGCTCTCTAGAAAAAGAAAATTAACTAAAAATTCTCGATCATCGTTGAAAATATTATTGTTTTAGGTATACCAAAATAACTAAGTATTTGTCAATTAAAAAAGCATCGCTAATTTACCAGACACAAAAACTTCTATACAGGCTGCAATAAAAAGTAACAAAAACATTATCGGGACAAACTTTAATAAATTTTTAAAATTGCTCCAAAAAACCAGACCTCTTTTCCCTTTACTTGAATCTAGAATCCAATCTAAACCAAGACGAAACCCCCAAGCTCCACTTAAGATAATGGCTGGAATTTCTACAATTCCATGTGGTAAAACGGTTGCCATTACGACTAAAAACTGACCAGATAAGATTACTCCACCTACCACAACTCCCAAAATAAATCCGTTGAAAAACAAACCTGTTAATGTCAAAAATCCAAAAAATATTCCTCCGAAAGAAAAAACTAAAGCAGCTTTGAAATTACGCGTAAAAATAAGATACACTGACTGTATATCGTTTTGAGAAGCAAGACTTTCTATCTCTTTACTCAAAACCTGCTGGAAAAATTTTATGATAATAGTTAATATTTGAGGGAAAATTAATACAATTACAAATCCCAAAAGAAAACCAATTCCAAAAACACTGCTCGAAATTAATAACCATTTCTTATTATTTTTTAAGTAAAGTTTGATTTTTTCAATCATCGTAATTCCTCATTTCATCAACATCTTTAATTAGTTTAATGCTTCTAATCTGACTTTCCAAAACATCTGCTGTGTATTTATCAATAATATCCTTAATCCTTGATGATATTACATCTTCTGTAGCTATCTTCTGAATATTACTTAGTGGCAATACTCTTAAAATCTTTAACCTTCTTTCATCATCTACTGAGAGTTTATATAATTTTGTAATTTCACGCTCATCCCAAAATCCAAGTACGTGTAACAATTTTATATTGAAAGAACCAATAAGTAAATTGATCTTCTCCCAATTATCTTTTTTCCAAAAATCCATCAGAGTTAGAACCTCGGTTAACAGTTTAAATATTCGCGGATTATTCTCAGAAACAGTAAGTCTGTCAACAATTTCTAAGACTTGAAAAGAGTAAATACTTTTGTGAAGATCTTCTTTCAAAGATTGAAATGTTTTTTTTAACTCTACTTCAGAAATAAGATCTAAATTTCTTCCTTCTGCCAGAAAAAAACTACACCAATTAAGTAACTCCAAACTACCACTTTTTCTGGAAATTATCCGACGAGCGCCTTTTGCGACAGCCCTAATTTTCCCATAGTGTTTGGAAAAAATAGTAATAATATAATCTGCTTCTTGAATCTTTTGTTTTTTGAGAATAATACCTTCAGTTTTGTATGTAGCCACCGATTTATAATTCCCAAGTAAATTCACTGTCTGTTAGTAGTTCGTAGTCTGCTTTCACTTCTCCATTTATTTCAATTGTATACTGTGGTCTTTTTAAATCTGGCTGAGGCTGTCCGAGTCCAGGTTGTTTCTGTACCAACAGCTTATATTCTTTCGTGCCAAATAAACCAGTACCAGTAACTTTAAAAGGAAGGGTGTAGGTAAACTTGATCGTTTTTGATGATAAAGGTATTGTTCTACTATAATTGGAAAAAACTGTTTTACCTAAATCTTCAGAAGTTGTCTTTGCTTTTTCATCATCGCCACCTTCAATACTATTCAAGGTTGATCCCAGAGGAACATATATCCGAGTGTATACTCGAGTAGTTGAATTTAACCAACCGTCATAAGCTCCTCTATTATTGTAAGTAATTGAAACTTCCTTAGTAACCGTTCCATCATCAGCAATATTAATTTTCTGATCTACATTTCTTTCCAACCAATAATCTGATTTCAATCCTCCTAAATTGGCATCGGAAACATGCAAGTAATCACCGTCAAATTCTTTTATCCGTCCGGCAAAATTGTATTCCTCGGCAAAACTCTGCAAAGTAGTATCATGAAAATAAAAAAGCATATGTTTCCGTGAAATCTCCGTAAATGCTTTATCTATAAGAGATCTCCACTGATCTTTTTTGGCCGCAAAAACGCGATCGACCATTTCTCCCATAAGATCACCCAGCAAATTTTTACGATAAGGTCCTTGTAAAACTTTCTCTGAATAAAGCTCAAGTTCATAAACAACATTCGAAGCCTCAAAAGTTTCGCCATACTGTGGTAATTCAATTGGTCCTAAAACTTCCATAAACGCACGCACAAACTCAGTATCAACTCCAATTATTCCGGATATTTCAGGCACGTCGGCTAATTTATTCCAATATATCTCAAAAGTTTCCATAGAAACTTTAAAATCTGGAGACCAATTTGAGTCTCTCATATATAAACCTGGAACCAGATAATCTTTAATTGCTTGCGGCGCTTCCATATAGCTTTGATCTTTATCGATGTTATAAATATCTTCACTTTTCACTATTTTAAATCTTCCTTTATCCATCGAGATGATTGCATAAGCAGTAATAAATCCTCCGGTGGGACGAAGCTCTTTATCGTTTTGAAATAGGACTAAATAATTCTTTGTTTCCGGTTCTCCTAGAGCTTCAGGAAGTTTTTCTAGAATTGGACGAACATCATGAGAAACTTTTTTGGCTGAAGTAGTTAAGTTTTTGATTTCAGTAATTTTTTCTTGAACATCATACCCAAGAATACTTTTTGGATAATCCTCAGGATTAACCTCTTGTAAATCAGACTCTAAGTTATCAATTTCTTCTAAAGCCGCGTCTAAAGAAGGAAGTAACTGTGGCATAGCTTGAACTAGCTCTTCCAGCTTTTGATCGGCATTGATTTCTTCTTCATTAGCTTTATCTGAAGTGAAACCGAAAATATTGGAAAAAGGCTCAATTCCTTGAATAACTAAATCAGAGGCAATTACTCCATGATTAGCAGCAGAAAAAACAGCGCTTCCATCTTTATAATATTTACTTAAAAACGGTGTATATTTTAGAACTCCGAGTCGTTCATAATCTTTTTCAACAACTAGCAGTTCTGATTTTATTTCACCTAAACTCTGTTCTGCTTTCGTCAAGTTCTGTTCCGATAAAGATAGCTTCAATTCGTTTGCTGTAGCATACAACTTTAAAGAATCTTTATATAAAGTATATCCCGGACGAATGAGAATAAAATAGCCAATCAATAAAACAACTAAAAAGATGCCCAAAATTATTCCTAAAGTTTTCCAAAATCTCTTCTTGAAAGGTTTTTTGATTTCCTGTTTTACTCCTAAAGTAGCAGTTTCGGGGTTTGAGTTTATTCCTTGATGATTATCTAAATTAACTTCTTCGTTTGGTATTTTTTCATTGATAAAATATTCCATAGTTCTTTCTCCTTACTAGAAACGATTTTTAATTGTTTATTAAACTGCTCCGCGGCCTTTCAAAACAGCCATAGGAGTTTTAATTATCATAACTAAATCATACAGAATCGAACGCCTATTGGCATAATAAGCATCCATCCTAACTCTTTGGTCAAAATTAATCTCGGACCGACCAGAGACTTGCCATGGTCCAGTTATTCCCGGTTTTACTTTCAGTAAATCTTGCACATAATGTTCAGCTTCTGGATATTTCCGTAATTGTTCTTCAAGTTCATCCGGTTTATACGCTCGTGGCCCAACGACACTCATCTCACCTTTTAGTACGTTTACAAATTGTGGAAACTCATCAAGTGAGGTTTTTCTTATAAATCTGCCTATTTTAGTCACACGCGGATCATCAAATATCTTGTAGCTATTTTTCTTATATTCAGCTAAAAGTTTTTTATTTTGGTAAAGAATTTTCTCCGCATTTAAAACCATAGATCGAAACTTATAAAAATTAAATATTTTACCGTTTTTACCAACTCTTTTCTGTACAAAAATCACAGGGCCTGGAGAGCTTACATATATCAAAATCGCGACTATAAACAAAACTGGTAAGATTACTAGTAAAATAGTGATTGAAACCATAACATCTATAATTCGTTTCAGAATAAAATACACGACTATAAAAGCACAAAGCTACAGTTCTAAATTATAGCTTTGAACTTCCTTTCATACTCATTAAAAACAAAAGATTTAATCTTACTTAAAAACACCTCTTCCGAAAAACTTGCGGCGTTTTTAATACAGTCCTTATTAGAAAACTTCCCCAAATCAAAATTTGTTACAGCTTTTATCATATCAGATACTTCTTGCTTCTCAAAAAAGATTCCCGTTTTACCTTCAATCACAGTGTCCAGTAAACCGCCTTTTTTATAACCAATTACTGGTTTTCCCGCGGCCTGAGCTTCAAGAGCGGTAATTCCGAAATCTTCTTCTTGAGGATACAGAAACGCTAGACAGTTTTGGTAATAAGAGATCATTTCCGAGTCACTTAAACGACCTTTAAAGATAATATTCGGGGAAGCTATCTTCTGATACGTTTCTTTCATTGGACCAGAACCAATTATAATAAGTTTCTTATCTGGTATTTTATTAAATGCTTCGATGGCAAGATCAACACGTTTGTGGCCTCCAAGTCGAGAAACGATTAGGAAATAATCTGTCTCTGAAGGTTTTAGTAATTTTTCTTTGAATTTTTTTATGTTTACAGGAGGATGTATCACCACTGATTCTCGATGATAAACATTTTTAATTTTCTTTCTGATCGCTTCGGAAATCGCAACATATGAATCGACTCTTGTTGATGCTACTAAATCCCACATTCTTAAATATGAAATAACCGGCTTCAAAATAATTCTATGTGATTTTTTCACCTTATCATGATGAGCCACATACTCATCAAAGTTCCATAGATGTCGAGGCGGAGTACAGCAGTATGATATATGCAAGGTCTCTGGTTTAGTAATCACTGCTTTTGAGGCATAACTGTTTATCGAAAAAACTACTTCAAAATCATCAAAAATGAAGTTTTCAAATGCCATAGGGTAGATTGGTAAATAGTAACTGTTTGCCCATCTATTTTTGAATGGAAATTTTTGCATGAATGAGGTAACAATCGGATTCTTCTGTAATTTAAATCCCTGTTTGTCTAATTTTGATTTATTCAAGATAGACGTATAAACAGGCGCTTCTGGCCAAATTTTAGTCACAGATTCGAGAGTTCGTTCTGCCCCACCGTATTGAGTTAAATAATCATGAACTAAAGCAATTTTCACTTTTTAATCTCCTCATTTACTCATCTTCACCTTATTTATATTAATTGTAGATGAGTATTAACAAAATTAACAATATTTTAAATTTCAATTTGAATTAATTTGGGCATATACTTTTAATATATCAGTTGCCATTTTTGCCCAAGAATATCTTTGTACCTGCTTCTTTCCTCTTTCAACCTGCTTTTTTCTAATTTTAGAATTCTGAATTTTAATTATCTGGTTTGTTATTTCTGCAGTTTTTTCAGGATCAAAATATAAAGATGCTTCTCCATAAACCTCCGGTAAACAGGTTTTGTTAGAACAGATAACCGGACAGGAAGCCGCCATAGCCTCTAAACCAGTAATTCCAAAACCTTCGGCTAATGTAGCTGTAATATAGGCTAAGGCGTTCTGATATAAAATAGATAACTCCGAATCTGGGACAAATCCTAACATAAAAACTGTATCTTCTAAATTCATTTCTCGGATTTTTTCTTTCAAACGATCGTAAAAAACTGATCGCGAACAAACCAAGGCTAATTTTAAATTATCAAATTGAAGATATTTTTTGTTATTTGATTTCAGGTGTGCAAAAACTTCAAGAAGTTTTTGCACATTTTTGTAGGGATAAACATTCCCAACATATAAAAGGTATTTCTCCTTTTGAAGCCGATATTTTTCTAAAACTTCATTTTGAATTCTTCCTCCTAAATTCTGAATTCTGAAGCTATCTTCAGCTCCTTCATAAATTGCCGTAATCTTTCCTTCGGCTAAAACATAGTTTTTAATTAGCTCTTTTTTCACATAATGAGTAGGCGTAATAATCCTCTGTGATTTTGTTAGTGCCTTTTTCAAAACGTAATCATAACCCCAATGTTTAAGTTTGTAGATGAAGGTATTTCGTGTACTTGATCCTTTATTATAAAATTCGTTTTTAATAAGATCATGAATCGTCACCACAAATTTTCCAGAATAAAGAACAGGATAGCTAAAGTGCGGAAAATGAACTAAATCAAAATGGTACTTATTTAGTTCTAGGAAGTCGAATAACTGAGATTTGATCGAGTATGGATGATGCTTCAAAATAGTTTTAGAGAAATTTTTTCCTTGAGGAATATAATCGTTATAATTCTCATCCTGTAAAAAAACAACATATTGATTCTCGAAATCAATCTTTTCAAGCTCGGTAATCAAATTTTTGACGTAACGCCCAAGTCCGGCATGTTTTAAGCCATAAAAACGCGCATCAATTCCAATCTTCATTACTCTTTTCATGATTTAACCTTTGCTAATATCAATGCAACCTCCATCTTTATATTTACAGACGCCATCACGATTTTATTTACAAGGGGATGATATCTCTTTTTATAATGTTTATCATAAAAGATGTGCATCGATTCGTGAAAAGCCCGAATTGAACGGAGTTTTGTCTCTTTCGTAGCTTTAGTTAGTTTATGACTGTTCTTTTTAATTCCTGAACTTATACCTTGATAATGTATGCAATGTGACTGCGAATTATAGATAATCTTC
This sequence comes from candidate division CPR3 bacterium GWF2_35_18, assembly GCA_001771135.1. Lineage (GTDB taxonomy): Bacteria > Patescibacteriota > CPR3 > CPR3 > GWF2-35-18 > GWF2-35-18. The sequence continues at coordinate 227,411 of MESW01000003.1, forward strand.
CAACCTTTTTCTTTGAAACGGTAACACCAGTCTAGATCTTCACCGTACATAAAAAATGATTCATCAAACATTCCCACCTCATCAATCGCTTTTTTACGAACTAACATATAAGCCCCTTTTACACTATCAACTTCATGAATACCATCTTCATCAAGATAGGTTAGATTATAACCACCAAATAGTTTAGTTCTTGGAAAAATTCGATCTAGAAACAAAAACCTTCCCATAGACTTCCAAGGAGTGGGAAAACCTCTTTTGCATCCGCGATCAAGTTTCCCATCTGGCAATATTAACTTTGAACTCACCACTGAGACTTTCGAATTTTTATCAAGATAAGAAACCATCTTTTCTAGGTTATCGGAAGCTAACTTCGTATCAGGATTCAGAATCAGGAAGTAATCTGTTTGATCATAATATTTTTTAATTCCGATATTATTAGCTTTTCCAAAACCATCATTCTTGGAATAAGGTATATAGTAAACCCATGGATATTTTTGTTTGACTACTGTCTCTGTTCCATCATTCCCGGTATCAATAACTACAGTTTTAACTCGACCCTTGTATGTTTGATTTTTAACCGAATCTAAACATTGTGGCAGAAAATGAACTGCATTATAAGAAACGATGATAATAGATACATTTATCATTAGTATTCCAAATCAAACTTCGCGGGATTAACAGTAAAATTCTTTACTGCGTTATTCTTTTTAACTTCTTCAGTTAATTGATCAAGCGTAACACCTTTTTTCAAAACTAAGGACATTGTAATTTCTAGTTCTTTTCCATCCTTTGTTGACTGTACATTTAATATATTCTGCTTAGAAAGTAATTTCTTCAAATTCTGAATTACCTTAGTATTATCAGATTTTGACGTATCAAGAACATATTCAAAAAGATAATCGTAATCAGAAAATTTTCCAAAATTAATTTTATTTAAGAAATAAACCATAAAAGCAATGATCATCGTCACAAAGACGGCTGAGCTAATTTGACCAACTCCAATTATTAAACCGGTTGCTAAAACCCAAAAAACAAAGAACATATCTTTTGAATCTTTAATTGCAGTACGAAATCTTACCACAGAAAAAGCTCCAAAAACTCCAATTGCTGTCGCCAAGTTATTGGAAATAAACATGATGATCATTGTTATAACAGGAAGCAATAAAACAATTGTGTTTACAAATGATTGAGAATAACTCACTGAGCGGTTACTCTTCTTATATACATAAGCAATTAATATTCCCAAGACAAACGATACTCCCAAGTAAATAATCAAATTTAAAGGGTCAGTAAAAATCTTAATTAATTCTTTAGTCGAAAACATAAAAAACCTCCTAATTATTTATTAATAATCTTGTAACTGAATTTGCATATTTAGAGAAAGAATTCCTTTCTAAATTATATCGTTTTATTATATACCCAAGCCAAGCAGGAATAGTGCTATTTGTTTTTATTTCTAGAACAGTAAAATGGTTATCAACAAAATGAATGTTATTACTCTTTGAATCAAGATCTTTAATTAAGTTTGCTTTTAAATCATAATCAAACGTCAATCTTAGATTATTTGTAAACTTCGAGAAATACGGTCTTCTTTTATAAACAATTATTATTAATGGTTTTAGGTTAAGGTGATGATAATCTTTTACCAACTCTCCCTTTAATTGTCCAGTTATTTGAGGTAAAATATTTTCCTCACTGTAACTTTCTTTATCTGAAATATCGTAGTTTTGTAAGGATACTCTATCTTTAATTACAATATCCCCGACTTTTCGTTTAATCTCAAAAAAACTCTGTCCATTCAAAGGATAACTTCGAATACGATATTTTTTTCGAAAATATACCCCATCTAATTTTTGGTTATAACAATATAAAAAAGGAGAATCATAGTATAAGCTATTTACTTCATAAAAACCCTTACTATTTATATGTGTGTCTAACTTCATATATTTAGTCACCGTCGGAATTAGTGAATCCGCAAGCGCTGTTGGTAAAATATATTTAAATTCAAATCTACGGAAATGTAAATTATATTTTTTATCTTTTTTATTCATGAATGAAACCACTCTCAGTTAAACCAATATTATCAATAATCCAGTTACTATTCCTTATCGACTGCAATGTCTCTGTGCCTATTTTATTTTCATCTTGTAATAAGTTTTCATCACGACTCAGTTTATCAATCAAAGAATTTACGATAACGATGTTTGAATCATCTGATAATAATTTTTCTCCGGTAAAAACGTTATCATATGTTAAATTTTTTTCATTATTATAGAATATCGAATTAGAAATTTTACCATAACCTCCACCGAAAAAATCTTTTTTCTGATAAGCATTTATCGCGAGATCATTGTAAATAAATACATTGTTTTGAGCTTCAACAGTAGAATGATCTTTGACTTCCATTCCCGTATGGCAACCATCAAAAAAATTATTAGTAATAAGAGGCAAGCTATTTTCTCCCACGCTAATACATTTATCTCCAGAATTCTGAATATGGTTGTTATAAATATGCACCTCAGAACCAGAGACATCAACTCCATCATTACCGTTATTAATAAAATAATTATTATACACATCTCCCGTTACAAAATCACCATCAAAGGCGTCTCCGCTATTACTATCAAAAGTAGTATAACTTAAATCAGCCTTGGCAAATTTAATGTTCAGGCCATCATCTGAGGAGCTTCCCTTCACATAACAGTGACTGATTTTTGCTTCTGCATGATAAACCGTAAATTCTGCTGACAGATATGTATTTCTGAAGAATGTTTCGCTTCCATTTTCAAAATTTACATATTCAAACTCACTTCCATCAGCTTGATTACCAACGACTGCAAAAACACCATAGTTTTTGTCACTCTTGGCCTTAATAATTATCGGGTTATCTTTGTTTCCGAGAGCAAAAACCTGACCATAAGTTATTACTGATTTTCCTTCGGCAATTTTTAGATTCACACCAGAATTAATTATCAAATCGATATTCGAAGGAATCAAGATATCGTAATTAATCTCATAGTGAGAATTCTCTTCCAAAATTATTTTATTGTCATTAAGTTTTTCTTTGAAAACTCCTAATTCGTAATCTTCAGGGAAAACTAATTCCTGCATCTTGTTTTCATTAACGAAAGCGAACCGATCGTAATTCACATTACTTTGGAGTCCAACAATCCCGGTAAATTCTGATTTTGTGGCATAAGTTATATAACCCTTTTCTTCTAAATATCTAACAACATTTTTTATTACCGAATCTTTCACTTCAAAATTGGTGTTTTTATATAGTGTGTAGTAATAAGGAACGAATTTAAATCGGCCCTGGGTATTATCAAAATATAGTAAATAATCTAGGTTTTCATTACCAGTTAAAGCAAGAAAGTTGTAAAAATCAACGAAAGATTCAATATCAACCCATTGATCAATGTTTTTAATATCCTCAACATCTTTGAGAAACTCTTCTAATAATTTGGTATTGTTATCACTTTCGCGAGGATCAAAAGCAATTTTGTCCCAATTATTTTCATCTAAAGTATCAATCTCATCCTTATCAAAAATATCGGTATCAAAGGTCATTTTGTTGTTCTCAATAAAACCTTTATCAATATTCTCAATGAGATAATATTCACCAATATTAAAACCATTTGCTTGTAAATATATCTCTTTATAAAAAGGGATTGCTAAACCTAACTTTTCAGAAACAGACATTGCCTGAATGTATTTTTGGTTTTGATCATTTCTTTCAATAAGTATCCATTTTTTTCTTCCCTCATACAAATCATCTAGTTTTAATATGATAATATCATCATATTTTGATTTCTTGAATTCTCCTTTTATATTCTGACTATTAACTTTTACTGTGATATTTTCTTTTACTTTTTCATTAAAATCAAAAAAATCCGAAATATGTACTGTATTAGCATTAATTTCTAAAATTGGTAAGTTATTAGAATTTTCTATAATTAATTGAGTATTTTCTTGTGTGATTGCATCAAAATTCATTGAGCAATCAGTTAGACTTAACTCATCTATCTCTGATAATTTTATTTCTTGCCTTGTTAAAGTGTGAATAAGTCTTATTTTAGATACGTCCAAATTCTTTATTTTTATTCGATATGTAGTAGGACAAGTATTAGCATACAAAGTCGACTTTGTTCTCCCAGAAATAAGTACTTGATTATTATTGATTTCAGGAGAGGTAACATATTGATTTTTATTATACAGCTCTATTGATTGATAGGGTTGGTTTAATTCAAGAAAACTACCACCTATCCCTATATAAGTAATATATAAATTATCATTTTCAATAAAGTATGAAGCAGTTGCTTTTGATAGCTCAGCCCTCAAAAATTCAACTCTTGTATTAATCTTTAATTTCAAACTATCAATCTCATTAAAAATTTCTTTAGTGGTTTGAGGATACCTCATTCCGTTTGGATTTTGGTGTGAAGCCCCTTTATAGACATCATAATCTAAAATATCTTTTAAAGTTTCTTTTTCATTTTCTAGATAGTGATTAATCTTATTATAAAAATTTTCATTATTAATATATCCCCATAGTTTCTCAGAAAAAAGTTGGTTAAAATATACATTTTTTCTTAAAGTAATTGCAATTGGTGATTTAATATCCTCGATACTATTTCCATCATTCCCATATGATTGTATCCAAGAAACTGGATCCCATACAATAGGATAAAATTGACTGTTTTTATATCCTAACTTCCAATTGTGCTCACTATCATAATGAATATTTTGGATAAAACTAACAAATGAATAAAAATCCGCAAAAGATTCAATATTAGAGTACTTATAAAAATCATTCACATCATCAGAATTTAACGCATTAATTATTTGATTCAACTTAATATATTCTTCTTGACCTCCTTCAATCTTCCATTTCATTGGATCAACAAATAGTGAATACCCCGAAGTTCCATCTGAACCTATGTGTTCACCTTCAAAAATAACCGATAATTTATTTTTTAATGCAAAAGAATCGCTAATATCTTCAACTTGTTGATAAACACCTTTAAATTGTCCATTAATAAAAAAACTAACCCAATCAGTTCCTGGCGTTAGAAGATTAAACTCTGATGCTATCAAGTCTTCAGACATTTTATCAGCAACAAAATCAGAAGATTTTGGATTAATTAAGTTAATAATAGAACCATCTTCCTTTTTGATTGAATATGATTTTTTTTCAAAAGCCCAATGATATAAACTATCACCACGATATTTTAATTCTGCCTCCTGCCAATTATTATTACCTTCTTTTATTTCAATAGTAACCGGAACTCTTCCACTTTCTGGTAATGATAAATCGAGTCCCATCAAATCACCATAATCTGCTTTTACCTCTATGATTGATATTTTCGAATTTTCTGATACTTCTTTTATATAATTTTGATTTGATATTTTAATCGAGTTTTCAATAAAGTATTTTGTCTTAATAATCTCACTTTTAGTACTATTGAATTTCGCGAGTTGCCCTTCTTTTAAAACTTCAGAGAATATGAATCGAATTCTCTCCGGAGCAAAAGCGTTATTTATAGACGTTAAAGTTAACAAAATAATTAATAAATTAATTATAAATGTAAATAAAAGTAGTATTTTTAGATATGAATTAAAATTCTTTTTCATTATTTTTTTGTATTAAATCACTAATACTTCTATTATAAAAATTACTCTCGGACATTATAAATTCGATATTCTTAATATCCTTTATTGATACTGCATCCACTAAAGCAGTATATAAAAATGGATCAACACCTATTGTATTAAAGTAATTTGATTTTTCTCGCTCAATATCTGCAGATAGTTTCCAGTTAGAAAAATTATTAAATATTAACGATTCTTGTTCATTGTTAAAATTTATTCTTACTTCTTTTAAATAAAATTGACCAATTGGATCTAACCGTATATATTTTATTTGTTCGGAATTATTGGGTTCAAAATTATACGAATAAAACCCTTCCTCATTAGATTTTAAACAAGACATTTTACTCGAAGAAAATCCAGTCATGCTCCAATACAAACATATGTTATTTCCTAATAATTGGCGAGAATTAACATATGGTTGAATAATCTTTTTAACTTGGAAATAATCACCTTCACTTAGAAGTATATTTCCAAGTCTAATTATTGTTTTTTCGTGAGTACTTTCAATCTCTAAAGCTTTATAATAATAATTTTTTGCATCTTCCAGTTTATTTAGATTCTCATAGGAATATGCAGTATAAAATTGATAGATAGCATCACGAGCGTCACCTTCTATGCTGACATCAATTATTTTTTCCCATTCTTGCTTACCTTCATAAATTTTGATTAATTCATCTATAACTTGTTTGTGGTTAATTGGACTCAGATATTTATAAAGTTCAAGAGCAATTTCCTTTTTATCTAAATTATGAATTTTCAAAACTCTATCAAATAGGCGATTGAACACACTATCTCTTTCCGTTATATATTTTACATAAATAACGTCAATAAAATTCGAAGATGTAATCGGTGTTTTCCCAATCTTAGTAAATGGGATATCTATAAATATCCAAACGAAAAAAAGAATAATAATTAAGCTATTTAAAAATAATAATATTAATTTGATTTTCTTAGATTTGAAGAAATTAAATAATTTTCGAATAGTTGATATCGATTTAGTAAATTTATAAACATTCTCATAGTTCTGTTTATTGATTGTTTCTTTTCTTTTAATATGAAACCGTTTTTTTAATTTTCGGTTTTCTTTTATCCAAAAAATGCTTTTTGGATATATAATTAAATTAAAAATAAATTGTTGGAATTTACGAATGTTGATAGGAAATAGATTCTTTAAATATTCTAAAAAAGTATCGTTTTTTAATAACAATAATTGTTGATTCTTGAATGATAATTTTTTGATATATAATGGTTTTGCTCTTTCATTTCTTATAACCGAGAGTAATCGATTTTTAAATCCCTTTACTTTTTCACTTATTCCTCCCGAAGTTCTTCCATGCCAAAAAACAGCATCCGTAATACAATAAAGTTTCCAACCCTGCCAACGTAATCTCCAAGAAACATCAATATCATCTTTGTACATAAAAAAGTCTTCATCAAAATATTCATTTTCAAATTTAATTGATTCTAATGCCTCTTTTCTATATAAAGAACCAGCTCCGGATACCCCAAAGATTTCATTTGTTCCATCGAATTGTCCATGATCGATCTGATTTTCCCCTATATCTTTGAAACGACGATTACTAAACATTTGAATACCACATGAATCAATCAAATCAGTTTTTCTGTTATTTTTGAAATCATATCTTTTAATCTTACCCATCACCGCCCCAACATCAATATTTTCTTTAATAAACATATGTAATCTCTCTATTGCATCTTTTTCTACTAAAAAGTCATGATTCATGACAAAGAGATATTTTCCGGAAGCTTTTTCGATTCCTAAATTATATGCTTTACAAAGACCCGCATTTTTCGTTAATTGTATGATCTTTATCTTTCCTGATTTTTTTTGAAAACTGGAAATAATTTGTAAGTTATTTTCTGTTGAAGCACTATCAACAATAATTATTTCAAAATTATCTAATTCTTGAGAAAGAAGCGATTCTATACATCGCTGGAGAACTTTTGGTTTATTAAAGCTTAAGACTATAAATGAAATTTCTATTTTAGATAGACTCTTTTGGGTCATAATTTAAAGCTTTTTCCTTCTTTATCTGTTAATTGAAAGTTTAGGAAACATAGATATAAAACAATACTCAGAACACCCGTAGAAGATACCAAAAAAGGGTTAAAAAATCCAGTTACCAGAATACTCCCAATCCCGATAGTAAAAGACAACATTAAATAATTCAACTGATTACTTTTTTCTCTTAACCATTTGAATAATGTCAAAAATAAAAAGTATGATAATATAATTAACCATATCAAAAAAGCTGGAATGCCAAATTTTGTGATCATATCCAAATATGACAATTCATAGGAATAATTGCCTTCCAACTCCTCAAAATTTTTTCCAAAGCCGTAACCTAAGATTGGCCGATTTTTAATTTTTTCTATCAGAATCTTATACATTTCCACTCGATATTGAGCAGAATAGGGATCGGCTTTTTTAACATCATCTGATCTGGTATCGTCTTCCTTAGTTTTTTCTTGTGCTAGTTCTTTTACATCCTTACTTGTTTTTGTTTTAACCGAAGCTTCTTTACTACTATCAATTTTATTATCAACATTACTTTTTTCATCAAGTTCCACACTTTCACTCGGAATTTGATCAACATCTAGCAAATCCAGGTTCGCTGGAATAGATGACAATAATCTATTTCTATAATAATCGGTTAAAGAAAAATGAAAAATATAACTACTGATAAATATTGAACTGAAAAACAAAAATAACAAAGTACTTATAAATATCAACTTTGATTTAAAATTTATAAACGTTATAAAGGCGAGAACTTCTGCAATTACTGCTAACCAAAATCCACGAGTATAAGTTATAGTGATTACTAATAAAGATAGAAAAGTACCAAGTATAAATATACTAGTCTTTTTAAAAGTGAAATCCTTTTTGAATAAATAAGTACCCCAAATAAAAGCTAATCCCACTTGTAGGAAAAGACTCCCTTCTGTGAAAAAACGATAAATTTTATTTGGCATAATACCAATAATTCCGCCATATCCTAATTTCTTTAAAATATATCCAATATGCCTAATATCAAGAATATGAACACTACTTAAAATAAAAACCATTAATGAGAAGATTCCCCAGATTAAGATACTACCTAAAAATACATAAAACAATCTTTTCAAGTCTTCTTTGGAGTTGAAAATCGATGCAAAAATAATAATATAAAAATAAAAAACGTAACCATTAGCATCAGCAAATATATTACGAATATTATTTCCTTCTAAAAAGCCAACTATCGAACCCATAATAGGAACAAATAATCCCATAAACAGACTAAAAAACAACACTTCCTTTTTTATATTCGATATCTTAACTTGCTTTCTAAAAAGACAACACATCCATAAAATGATACCTAATCCAATTAGAACCATCCTAATTGAGAGACTAAAAGGTAAAACCAAATACCTTCCTCCACCACCTATTATTAGTTCAACTACTAAAACGTATAAGACAAATTTGGTTATGTTTAAAAGGGTAATTTTCTTAAATAAATCTAAATATTTTATATGCATGTTTTCTGACATACTGTTTTTAAATTACATATCTGATGAATATTGGGGAGTGATATTTCTACGATATTTTCTATTGTATTTTAACTATATTCTTTTATTTAAGCAAAAAAGTCTTATAATTTCGTAAAAACACATTGTATATCCTTCTTCCGAATAAAGAAACAAAAAAGACTAATCCATATTTAAGGTTATAAAGATCATATTTCCAGGCTTGAAATAAAAAATATGTTATCCTCATTCCAGAATCTTTCTCGTAGGATAAATTATTGGCTAAGTTAAGTAAATGCGCCGAGTATAGTCTCTTTTGAACAAACTCATATCGATACTTATCTAATATCATTTTCAATGCTTTTGTATAGGCCTCATTCTTTGCTGTAATACTATCTTTTGAAAAATATGTTTTTAATAATACTTCGTCTGTATATAAAATCTGACATTGTTTTGATAAACGCAGCAATAAATCCCAATCTTGTAATCTTGGTAGTTTTGGATCAAATAAACCTACTTTTTCTAAATAAGTTTTTTTTACAACCAAACTTGGCAAAGTAATAAAATTAGCTTTAAGTAGTTCTTCATGAATATTACCCATTATTTTTTCAGGAGAATAAATTGTATTTTTTTGATCACCCTCTCTTTCAAGATTACAATAAATAGCTCCAACTTTATCACCACTTTTATCTAAAATACCGATCTGTTTCTCTAACTTTTTGGAAAACCACTCGTCATCGCTATCCTGAAAAGCGATAAATTTTCCCTTTGCCTGTCTAATACCGATATTCCGAGATTCAGCGCCACCTAAATTTTCTTTATTTAAGATATATTTGATTCTGCTACTCTTGTAGCTGTCAATAACTTCTCTTGTATTATCAGAAGAACAATCATCTACAACGATAAGTTCAAAATTCTTATAACTTTGTCTCATGATACTATTTATAGCTCTTTTTAGAATATAGGCGCGATTATAAGTAGGAAGTATTACACTTACTAATGATCTATACATTTTTATTAATTATATTATTGATCTTTTTTCCCATAGCAGAGAAACTGTAGTTTTGGAGAAATTCTTCTCTGGCCTTTAATCCTAATTCTCTATTCTTTTTTCTATCACGCAACATAACCTCTATTGCTTTAGAGAATTGCAAATTATCATCTGGACTAACAACAATCCCGCAATTATTTAAGACTTCAGGAATATCAGATATAGAAGTGGAAATAATTGTTTTTCCCATTGCCATGGCATCAAAAATTTTCGCTGGCATTTGACCAACTGAAGAAAGGTTTTTCTTTTGAGGAATAACAACAATATCAGCCATAGACAAAAATTCTGGAACAGTTGAAAAAGGTTGTGTCTTGAAAAAATAAAAATGATCCTTTAATTTCTTTTTTCCCAAAGCAACAATTTCTTGATTATATGTGCTATCATCAATACCAACTAAAACTAAAGCAGTATTCTTTGTATTCTTTGTATTCTTTGTATTCATTAAACTTATAAGATCCTCAATTCCTTTATGAGGTCTTATTGTTCCCATAAATAATATTATATTTTCGGAATTACTTATCTTATATTTTTTACGCATGGTCTTACTCTCGAAGTTCTTAGGATTATAAAAGTTTTCATCTCGAGCATGCCATATAATTTCTCCACCAAATTTCTTTTTTAAAAACCTATTTGAAACAGTAATTGTATTTGCAAAAAAAGAAATCTTCTCAAATACGAAACTATTAATTATTGAACCTATTCCGTAAGGATAAATTATCGATTTGATAATAAACTTTATTTTTTGAAAAAACCTGCTTTCTTTAAAAATTTGGAGTGAAAATCCTAGCTCCCAATCATCGATATCTAAAATTAATTTTTTATGAAATATTGTTTTGGCTACTATTCCGAAACCAAAACTTGTAAATAATGGTTTGTGTGCATAAATAATATCTCCATTTATTGATTTTATGATTCGGAGAAAATCAAAATAGGGAAAAAGCTTATGTTTAACCCTAAAATACTTAAAATTTATGCTTTTATCTTGAGAAAGAGGTTCCCAAATACCATTTCCCAAGATAGGACCGACTATTTCAACTTGGTATTTATGACTTAAAAGTTTAGCCAATAAATATGTCCGACCTAAACAGTTTGTTGATAAATTAGGACAAAGTAAGGAAATTTTCATTTTTTAAAATTGGTAAAAAAGTCATTAAGATTTTGAGCAGAATATTCCCATTTCCATTTCTTCATAATAGTTTTTCGGCAGTTATTTTTTAAGGATAGGTATCTTTCTTTATCGGTTAATAAACCGATAATTTCCTTCGCAAGTTTCTCCTGATCTCTATCAACTAGAATTCCATTTAAATCATTATCAATAATTTCTCTTGTTCCGGCTTCTTTCAAACCAATAACAGGAGTTTCACAGGACATAGATTCAAGAGTTGTTAGACCAAAAGGTTCTACTGAAGCAGTGTTTATAGTAATTTTAGCTTTATTGTATTCTTTAACTAAATCATCATCTGAAATATTATTAATAAAATTAATATTTACCCTTAATGATTTTGCTTTGTTAATCAATGACTTCTCGTGAGTTGGATCTTTTCTATTATAGATAATTTCTAATTTTGGCCTGATTTCATAGGGTATATATTGCATTGCTTCAACTAAGAAATCAAAGCTTTTGTGTGACTTCATTGTCCCAATTGAAATAATTAAATTTTCCTTTTTAATATTAAGCGGCTTAAATTTATCCACATCAACCCCAAGATAACATACCTTTGGATATATTCCATAAGCTTTAAAAACTGATTCTAAGGAATAGTATGAATTAACCAAGATAAGAGCAGCTTTTTGGGCATTAATCCGATCGAGATATCCTCGAAAGAATATATTCAACTCAAAAATTGGTTTTTTCCAAAAAGGAACCTTATTTATTTCCTTACTATAGAATTGATATTCATAAGATAATCTAAATGGTTCTTGGCAATAATATATTGAAGGTGTATGTAAAAATCTCAAAATACTTGGAGATTGAGTTATTTTACAATGGTTTATAAAAACAAAATCGTATTTTTTTTGATCAATTTCTCGGGCTATTTTCTTCTGAACTCTTTCAAAAAATAACAGGTTTAAAAAAAAACTAATTAGTGAAAAAGGGAATTTGGGAAATACATATTTATAATCATATGTATTTTTCACAATTGGTCTTAAATCACAAAATTCTTCACATTCATCTGACGGAATATAAAGATCTATTTGGTGGTTAAATTTTTTCAATCCTTTAATTAATTCGTATAAAGCTCTTTTAGCTCCACCTGAAGGTAAAAAATGATATATTGCAATTTTCATATATTTTATATTTATCTTATGAAAAACATTACTAATTGTAATTCAAACCGCCTTGACAAGCAACAGCTTAATAAGTACTATTAAAGTCAATTTCCCCATATTATAGAAGGAGTCTTATGAATCCAATAATGCTTGTTAAATCAACATTCTATCATGAAGATGAAACAAAAAAAGTACTTTGTGATTTTATTACACAGTCAAAACAGCTTAGTATGGGAACCAAATGTAGAGAATTTGAAGAAACATTTGCCAAATGGCAAGGAAAAAAATACTGCGTACTCTTTAATTCTGGAAGTTCTGCAAACCTCGCTCTAATACAAGCTGCTCTGAACTCTAATCTACTTAAACCAAAGGATACAGTTGCTTTTTCTGGCATTACTTGGGCAACAAATGTTATGCCTTTAATCCAGCTTGGTTTAAAACCATATCCTATCGATGTCGAAATACAAACTCTAAACTGCTCTTCATCAATACTTAAAAAAGCATATGAAAAGAAACCATTTCAAGCGCTTTTTTTAACAAATTTACTCGGACTTGCTGATGATATTACAAATATTAAAAAATTTTGTAAAAAAAATGGAATCTTATTATTTGAAGATAACTGTGAATCACTAGGCAGTGTTTCTAATGGTATTAAGCTTGGAAGTTATGGCTTTGCGTCTACCTTTTCCTTTTTTGTCGGACATCATATGTCCACAATTGAAGGAGGAGCTATTTGTACCGATAACGAAGAATTTACTAAACAATTAAAGATGGGAAGAGCCCACGGATGGGATAGACAATTAAAAAAAGCAGAACAGAAAAGTCTCAGGAAAAAATATCGCGTTTCAGATTTCTTCGCGAAGTATACTTTTTACGACCTTGCTTATAACTTACGGCCTACTGAAATAACTGGATTTTTAGGCTTAAACCAAATGCAATACCTTGATGAAATTATTAGGAAAAGAGAGGAAAACTTTTTTGCCCTCCAAGAGATCTATGATAATGATCAGGAATTTTATCCTTTAAAAGTAAAACTCGATACAATATCAAGCTTCGCAATACCAGTGATCTGTAAGAATAAAAAGGTGCTAGAAAAATATGTAACTTTATGCGATAAAAATAAGATTGAAGTCAGACCTATTGTAGGTGGAATGATGTCTACTCAACCTTTTTATAAAAAATATATTAAAGAAAAATTTGATTTACCAAATTCAGAAATAATTAATAATTATGGTTTTTATTTCGGTAACAATCCTGAATTAACTACTGAAGAAATCAAATACATCCTATCGATCTTCAAAAACAACAAGTAAATGAAAATTGCAATTATTATCTGGAAACTAGATATTAGTGGTGGTGGACAAAGACAGGCTCTTGAGCTTGCATATAATTTACAGAAAAAAAGTCATCAGGTTGATGTTTTTTGTTGTTATCTCAACAAAGAAAAATGCTACCCAAATATTATTAACAAATTAAACGTATACGTAATCTCTTCAGAAGATTTAGAACGAACTCTCAAAAAAAAGTTATCCTTCTCTAAAAAAATCATATCAAAAATCAAAAACTATTCCCTTGATGCAGAAAACATTTTACTAGTAAACCTTATCCAAAAAAGAAATAAAACTGTCAAATACGATGTTTTCAATTACCATGATAGTAAAGTCTTTATGATCGCTCCTTTCTTTGAGAAAGAGAAAAACTTTTGGATGATGAATGACTTACCTTCTATTCTGGACATAAAACAACGAAATAATTTGTTTAGAAAAACCGGACACGGGATTAAAAGTATCTTTAAAAAAATCGTTTTAGTTAACAAGTTTATTAATACTGAAATAAATTTGAATTTGTACGTTCGTTACATTGGGAAAGTCATGGTTCTTGACGAAAGAAATAAAAATCTTGCCAAAAGATATTTTTTTAAAAATTCTACAGTTATTCGGAGCGGAATCGATATTGAGAAATTCAAAGTATCCAAAAAACAGTACAATCTAGATAATAAAATAAATTTATTATCTACAAGTATCTTTTTCCCTCATCGAAGATACGAAGACACTATCGAAGCTCTGAATATCCTGATCAACAATCATAAAATAACCAATTTACACTTTAATATTGTAGGTGAATCAAAAACTGATCCTGAATATTATTCATATATACAATCTTTAGTTCAAAAATACTCTTTAAAAAAAGATATCAGTTTTCTTGGTTCAGTTTCAGATGAAAAGCTTGCTCAACTATATAAAAACTCTGATATTTTTATTTTTCCCAACACAAACCAAACCTGGGGATTGGCAGTCTTTGAAGCTATGTTATCAGGTTGCGTAGCGATTGTGTCAAATGGATGCGGTGCTCATGAAGTATTAACTAATAAACAAAACGCAATTATCGTGAAAGAAAAATCATCTAATGAAATAGCTATAGCCATAAAACATTTAATAACAAACAAAAAGGAAATGGAAAAAATCGGTGAAAACGGGCAAAGTTTTGTAAAGGATAATTTATCTTGGGATAAATATACAGATGAAATGTTGAAAATTTTTAGAAGCTAAGGTGTTCCATTCTGAGTTAGAGTTCCGATTAAACAAAGATCTCCAGTTTCATCAATGTAAATAGAATTACCTCCTCCAGAATTCTGTATGATAAAGGCTTCCCCGCTTGGGGAATTACAGCTCGCACTGCCACCAGCACAAGTACCAGTTTCAATACACATATTTCCAGCAGAACTAATATAACCTACGGTGCTTCCAGCGCTATTTTGAATGATAAATGAGTTATCTGGAGCGGTACAAGTTGAGGAAGCAGTGCAGGTTCCATCAAGCACGATATTTCCCAAACTACTTAAAGAAGCTCTATTTGTACCTGCACTATCTTGAATATAGAATTTCTTTTCACTTGGCTCAGCATAATAAACTCCTGATTCCTCCATTACACACTCACCAAAGCCAAGTTTGAAGTAACCATCACCATTCCAATCATCTCCCCAACTATTTTTTACAATCCAATAACTGGTATTATAATCACCAGTGTCATTATATCCAACAAGAACAACAGCATGATTTGCATAAATGGAACCAACACACCTCAAAATATCACTATCCCAATAAGCAAAACTTGGAGGATCAACAGTCCCCACATCAAACGCTATAGACAAAGGACCATATTCAATCAAATCGGCTTTCATTGTTTCAATATTTGCAGGAACACCCCAAGCAGCCGTTGTTCCCATCGAATCAATTTTCGTTAATCTACTTGACCAGTCTGAGCAGCGATCAGAACAGGTACAATCACTACAATTCCAATTGACTTGATAAGTACACTCATCATCACAAACTCCACCTGATCCCTGTGGACATCCAGATGCGCCCCCGTCAATATACGGCATACAAGACTCATCAGGTATTCCATAATCCTTAATATAAGTTAAAGCGTAGTCGCTCCAACCACCATTACAAGAATTATTAGCAAAACAATCTGACACTAAATATTGTTCAGAAAAATCCAAATCATAATTAGGATTATTGGTTACAACGTTATATGCTCCTTCTACTGTACCTACTGCTGAATATGCCCAACAACTCCCACAATACCCTTGATTTTTTACAGACGTTACCCAGTTACTACCGTTATAATTTCGCCAATCAAAGGTGGATGGACTAGATGTCAAACCTGAAGTTGGGTTTTTTGGTGCTTCCTCTACCGGTTTATTTTGATACTCCCAAGTGGATGTATTTGTTCTTCCTTTGGTAGATTTTCCAACGATATCCATTATTTTATTCACAGATCCCAGATGCTTTCCATCGCTTCTTGAAACACACATAGAATACTCATAAGAATACGGATCTTTCCCATCAGCCACAGAAACTAAATCATAACCTTTTTGGGTACAATATGAAAATTCCTCTCCGCATTTGCCACGATAAAATTCCCAATCACTGCACGATTTTTTATCAGGAAAAATACAAGCTCCTTGCTGACTGCCATCATTTTCCGTAATATTCTGGTATTCATATCCCATTTCTTTACAATAAACTGCTGCTGGATTCGATACACCTAGCTTCGGTTGTTCAATTTCTGTTATATTTTCGTTTAATGCTTTTAATGATAGATTTACACTAGATGAAGGAAAATATAGTTGAAATCCTAAAAATAATATTAATATAATCAGTAAAAAATCAAAACCATACAGAATAAGTAACGGTTTATTTTTATGACTAAAAGGTGAAAATTGAGAAAGCTCTTTGAAAATAGTCATTTTAAATCCTTTGATGAAATAGATTTAATTCCCTAATCTAACTACTACATTACCGGTATCTTGTAAAAACATTTTTGCTCCACCGAAATTATTTACCATCTCGAGATTATTGGTCGAATTCAGATAACCAATATTCCCCGTAGTTGTACCTCCATCCTGACTGAAAGTAATTATTGGCTGATGAGCTTCGTTAACATTGTCCGTATCAGCTTCTATTTTGAGTTCTATTCCTCCTGTATCCGCTAAATGCAGTTTTGTCGCAGGAGCCGTCGTTCCAACACCCACATATCCGTTATACTTCCAAGTCATAATGTTTCTGGTAGAACTGGTTAAAGTATCGTTTAAAAGTCTTAAATCTAACCGATCTAAAGAGCTTGCTCCAGTGTTAAAATTGAATGCACGACGTCCAGTAGTGTTTGCCGCTGCTTTGTAGGTCACAAATGCGTCATTATTGGCAGCTGAGGCTTCATTAAGAAAACCTGCTGCATACCCCCATCCCTTTCTTAAATGTAAAGGAAATTGAGGACTGGATGTCCCAATCCCGACATTGCCCGAGACATTAGCATACATATTGGTACCAGAATTAATCCATGAGTTTGCTTCAGCAAATACATCTTTTACTGGTTTAAAGTTACTTAATAACACACCTATAATTAACAAAAGAAAAAGTATTATTATATTTTTCCTCATAGACCCTCCTTTAAAGGAATTAATCTGTTTCTAATAAAATTGGGAGTAATTTTTTTTAAAATCAACCAGTCTTCTGGATTAAATAATTTAATAATAAAAACTATAATAAAATAAACAATTATATAGGCAGGAATTAATATCAGGTTTCTGCCGGTAAAAATTATTAATAAACCCATCATACTGCTTGCAAAAATAATCTTCAAGACTTCTTTCGAAATATCTAATCTAAAGATAGAATGATTAATATATAAATAACCTAAAATAAAACCAACACTTTCGTTTGCCACTGTAGCAATAGCTGCTCCTTTGATTCCTATCACAGGTATCAAAATCAGATTAAGGCTAACATTAATCACTAGATTTGCTATTGCTAAGTAAAGATTAATAACAGGGGTTTTTGAAGCATTAATAATTGCACTTGTAATTGCTGAGTTAAAAAGAGGAATTAAGGCCCAAATTAATATTTGCATTACTACAATAGCCGGAGCAAATTGGTCTCCGTAGAGAAAAAGTATTCCTTTATCAGCAAGTAATGTTCCTCCAACAGCTAAAGGAAAAGCAAAAACATTTAACCATTTTAATAGCTGGTTTGTAGATTTAAGTACCAATGGAGAATTTTTATATAGATTTTGGCTTAAGGTAGGAAAAACCGTAGTCGAAAGTATTTCAGGAATGATTTTAAAAGTTTCCATAATTTTATAAGAAGCTGAATAAAATCCCACGAAAGATAAACCTAAAAATATCTCAATAAAAATCGTATCTACCCGATAATAAATAATTCCAATGATAGTCATCAAAGCAAAAGGAAAAGTTCCCCGCATGATGTTGATCCAATCAACTCTCCCAAAAACAAATCGAATAGAATAGTTCGTCTCTTTACGAAGGGTAAAATGGCAAAACAAAGCTTTGATTATGGAGATGCCAAACATAGTATAGACAAGATAAGTTACACCAAAACCATTTAAAACAAGAACGATTCCAATAAGTCCATAAAAAACAGAATCAAAAATTCTTAAGATTCCTTCATATTTCATATTCTCTTTTACACGATAAAGAATGATCCAGTGGCTAGAATATACATTTATTAAGGATGCAAAGTTTAAAACGTTAAATAATACTCTAATCGTTCCATCTAAAATAAAAATTTGGGTATAAAGGAAAAAAAGAAGCGTAAAAATAAAGTTAACTAAAAAACGCAATGTAAATATTTGAGACTGATAATTATTTACTTTATCAATTTCGATTTTGGGAATTTGCCGAATTGTAAAAATATTTAAACCAAAGGTTGAAATACTATCTAATATTGCAATTACAGATGCTGCATAAGCAAGTTTTCCAAGCTCACCGGAACCTAACTTACGAGCGATAATTATTCCGACTAAAGCCAGTGCAACTTTACCAATTACATTAGTTAATAGTAAAATCGTCGAGTTATTAAAAACTCTTTTTGATACGCTCATCTTGAGATTGGATTATATTCTTCTATCTTCCGATACCTTTATAAATAATTCTCTTAGTTATGATTTTTTCTTTATCGAGCTTATTCATACCATCCGCTATAACTTTGATATTCTTATGTTTGAATATCTTCTCTTCCAAACCTTTGAATTTATCATGCATTGTGCCAAGAATGATCGCGGTTGATTTTTGAAGAAGTTCATCTAATGATTTTACGTTGCTGAGCTGAGGAATATACGGATCAAAAACAAGTAAATCAGCTTCGTATGATTTTAGAATTTTTTGAATAACCAAACACGGACTTTCCCGTAGATCTCCAACATTTGCTTTGTAGCTTAATCCCAATAATCCTATCTTTGTGCCTTTAATTGGCATTTTAACCTCATTTAGGCCTTCTTGTAATCGAGAAACAAGATATTTTGGCATAGAGTTATTTACTTCACGCGCGGTTTTCAAAAAAAGATGATTGAATCCACTTTTTTCCGCGCGATGAATGAGATAATATGGATCAACTGCAATACAATGGCCTCCTACTCCCCGACTTGGAAAGTGAACCATAAAGGAAAAAGGTTTGTTTGATGCTGCTTTTAAAGTTTCTATAAGATCAATTCCAAGAACATCAAAAGATTGTGCAAGTTCATTCACAAAAGCAATATTTACGTCACGAAATGAATTTTCAATAATTTTTGAGGCTTCAGCAACCTTAATATTTGAAACTTCATGAATCTCGCCATTCAATATACTTCTATAAAAGTCGGCTACTTCTTTAGTCTTATTAGTAGGAATTGCTCCGATATTTCGAGTAATATTATACACATTCCATTTTGGATCTCCCGGATTAATTCTTTCAGGACAAAAAGCCATTGTGTAATCTTTACCGGCAACTAAACCTGATACTTCCTTTACAATTGGAATTAATATTTCTTCACATGTTCCAGGATTTACAGTTGATTCAATAACAATCTTATCTCCCTTGCGTAAATATTTCGCAGCTACTGCCGTGGCATTTTTGATCGGTTCATAGTTTGGAGTATAATCTTCATAAACAGGAGTTGGAACACAAACAATGATAATATCACTGTTTTTCATAATATCCGGATTGCTAGAAACATTTAACACATCTAGTTCATATAGATCTTTTGCACACACTTCATCATCGATAGGACATTTCTTCTTTACAATCTTTTTTATTTTATCGTCAGAACGATTGTAACCAACAGCATCATATTGTTTTTGCTTGGCAATCGCGCACAGAAGTGGTAAGCCAACATAACCTAAACCGATCACAGATATTTTTTGTTTTTTCATAAACCTTCCTTTTGAATTATTTGACTTTCTCTCTCCAGTAATTAAGCAGATCTTCCATGGTTTTGGTAAATGGGATTTCTGGCTTCCAACCGGTAGCTTTGTTGAATTTGGAATAATCACCGAGTAAAACTTCGACATCAGATGGTCTCATTCTTTTTGGATCCTGTTTCACTTCAATTTTTACCTTTGACATATCAATTAACATTTTTAACATATCGCGAATGTAGATCGTTGTCCCACTAGCGATATTATAAACCTCTCCCTGCTCACATTCTTGGACCGCTAGATAATAACCACGAACCATGTCTCGAACGTCAGTAAAATCCCGTTGCGAATCAGTATTTCCTACAAATAGAACCGGCTTTTGTTTGCCTACTTCGATCATTGCAACCTGTTTCGCAAAGTTTGAAGTCACAAAAACATCTCCGCGTCGTGGACCAGTGTGATTAAAACCACGGGTGCGGATAATTTTCAGACCATAACTTTGATGATACTGATAACCCATATAATCCATCGCCATTTTAGAAACAGCGTATGGTGAAAGCGGTCGTAATTCGTTTTTTTCCGTTATTGGAGTTTCTTCAGGTTTAACAAGTCCATATTCTTCTGAAGAACAAGCAATCTGAATTACCGGGGTTTGACCTGACTTGCGTATAGCTTCAAAAAGATTATTCGATCCCACCACATTAACCTCAAAAGTTGAGGTCGGAGAAATCCATGAAGTAGGCACAAAAGATTGTGCGGCGAGGTGAAAAACCCAATCGAATTGATGATCTTTGAAAATATTGTTTAGAGAATGAACATCAAGTAAATCTCCTTCAAGTAGATGCACTTTGTGCTCAATATCTTTGATGTGATCCTTTGGTGAGCGCCAACGATAGAGACCATAAACTTCATGTCCTTCTTTAAGAAGTAATTCGGCAAGATGAGATCCGGCAAAACCGGTTATACCTGTAATAAATGCTTTCATTGTTTTCCTTTCCAATAATTAAAAATATCTTCTAAAGTTTTTTCAATTGGGATCTGAGGCTTCCATTTGGTATCTTTATGAAACTTTCCGTAATTACAGATTGTAACAGGATTATCAACAGCTCTCAACTTCTTTTTATCAATTTCTATCTTAATATTTTCTCCCGAAAATTGAATTAATTTATCTAAAAGCCATCTCACCTTATAACCTTTACCTGAACCTAAATTGTAAACGTCTCCAACTTTGCATTTTTCTACTGCTAAAATATATGCTTTAACAATATCTCTAACATCAGTAAAATCTCTAGTTACATCGAGATTCCCGACAGAAATAATTTTTTCATTTTCATCCTTTGTCTTTGACTTTTCAATAATCTGCTTCGCGAATGAAGGAATCACAAATTCCTCAGTTTGACGAGGCCCGGTATGATTGAAAGCACGAATCCTAATAATCTTTAAACCAAATGACTTAAAATAAGTATACGCAGACAAGTCTTGAGCTACTTTCGAAAATCCATACGGAGAGACTGGATTTAATGCAACTGTTTCGTCAATGTATGAGACAGATTTGGGTGTCACGCCATATTCTTGAGCAGAACCGATGATAAGGATTTTAGGATTTAGCTTTTGTTTTCTAACTTCTTCAAAAATATTTAACTGCACTTCTAAATTATTCAAAATAGTTGGGCTTGCTGAATCTGTAGCATTACGACCAGAAGACAAAGCCGCCAAGTGATAGATGACGTCTGGTTTTGATTCTTTGATGATTTTCTGCACAAAAGATGAATCCCTTAGATTACCTTTTAGAATGTTTATCTTTTTAGTCACAGCAGAGTTGATATCTAACCCACTGCTAAAACTCGTTCCAAAGACTTTTAAGTTTTTGTTAGTCAAATCATTTTGAAACAGCTCTTCCGCCAAGAATGATCCCACAAAACCGGTAATTCCGGTAATTAAAATGTTCATAATTTTAACTCACTATTTTTTTCCTTCGTTTGTTTTTTTATCTCTTCTAACCCTTGTTTCAATGATAACATCTTTAATCCCAACTCTTTTGCGGTTTTCTCTGTGTTTAGTGAAACATCAAGAGGTGCTTTGGTTCTTTTTGTCTTTTCTATATATTTTGAATAGGTAATTCCCTTGACTAGACTTTTATCTAGCCCAAATACTTCCGCAACCCCTCGAGCCAGATCTACCCAATTGACATAACTTGTATCGGCAAAATGAAAAACTCCTTGTTTTTTATTCTTAATAATTAATCTTATTCCTTCGGCAATTTTATCAATAAAAATTGGTTTCAAAAACTGATCTTTCACAACCGTAATTTCTTCTTTGTTTTGAAGCTTCGGAATCATCCACCGCACACAATCGTTTTTGAGTGGATAGTTTGCGCGGTAAGGATAATTGATTCGAATAATGCTATATTTACAACCACCATTTTTAACAATTTCTTCCGCCTGATATTTTGTCTCAGCGTAAAAATTCTGCGGTTCCGGTTTATCTTCTTCTTTATAATTACCTCGGTCCCCTTTAAAAACAAAACCGGTCGACATAAAAATAAAATGGCTATTATGACTTTTACTCTCAATAACTAAACTTCTTGTTCCTTCGACGTTAATTTTCGTAGCTAAGTTATGATCTTTTTCACAAAGCTCTAAATCCGCAATTGCGGCAAGATGTAAAACAATATCTGGATTTTCTTGAATAAAAACTTCAGAAACCCTATTTTTATCAGTTATGTCTAAAAAGATATTTTTGATTTCCCTATTCTGATGCGAGGTTCTATCTCCACTCACAATTTCAAAATCTTGATGTAAAAGCTCAATTATTCTACTGCCGATTAATCCGGAACCTCCGGTAATGAGTAATTTCATAGAATTTAAGTTTAATATTTATTGTCATCCTAAAATTCATTCAGGATCTTACAATATACAATAACCCCTAGATTCCGGATCAAGTCCGGAATGACAGAAAAAAAGATATCTTCATTTATTCTCACCAAGCAACTTTTCCCACCAACGGTGGTTTTTGATATACCAGTCGATTGTTTGTTCCATCGCTTCGTTAAAATTCCACTTTGCCTGCCAACCTAATTCTGTTCTAATTTTTGAAACATCAATTGATCTTCTTTGGGTATGACCAACCGGTTCTTTTACAAAGTCGATAAGATCTTTGGAACGATCCATAATCGTTAAAATAAGTTCCGTTACTTCCAAAACTGACTTTTCACAAGAAGCACCAATATTATAAACCTGACCATTAGTATTTTTCCCATGCAAAACATAGTCAATAGCTTCTACCTGATCTTCAACATAGATCCAATCACGCATATGTTTTCCTTCACCATGAATCGGAAGTTTTTTACCCTCTAAAGCTTGTATAATAAAAAAAGGAATTAATTTCGTTGGATATTGATACGGTCCAAAATTATTGGCGCAACGTAAAATAGTTACAGGTGTTTCGTAAGTCAAATAATAAGAATAAGCCAACCTGTCAGATCCGGATTTTGAAGCGGCTCCCGGTGTCATTGGATTCAGAGAATCTGTTTCCGTAAAAAGCTTTGCCGCATCCTTTTCAATCACTGAATCTCCATATACCACATAGTCAGAAACATGAATCAGTTTTCGAATTTTATCTTTTCTGATAGCCTCAAGTAGATTAAAAGTACCGACAATATCTGTTGTGAGAAAAGATCCATCACTATCAAATCTAAGACTCGTTGCAAGATTAATTATAACTTCAGCGTCATTCACAAGGGGTTGAATGATTTTACTATCTCTAATATCACCCTCTACAAATTTGTATTTATGGTCACCTACAATCTCTTCCATACTATCCATATCATGCTGGTAAGACAGTTTATCCATATTCACAATTTCGTATCCTGGATATTTTTTAAAAAGATATTTGATTAAATGTTTTCCGATAAAACCGGAACCACCGATAATTAAAAGTTTCATAGATTATCTTCCATATTGTTTTTGATAATATTTTTGATACTCACCGGATTTTATATTCATCCACCAAGTACGATTATCTTTATACCAACTGATAGTTTTTTCTAAATAAGTATCAAAATCATGTAAAGGCTTATAACCTAATTCTTTCGCAGCCTTGGAATGATCTAGGCCATATCTACGATCATGTCCGGGACGGTCTTTGACAAACTCAATTTTATCTTCCTTTTCTTCCATTATTTCTAGGATTTTTTTTACGACTTCAAGATTACTTTTTTCACTATCACCACCAATACAATAGGTCTCACCAAATTTACCTTTTTGCAAAATAAGATCAATGGCTCGACAATGATCTTCAACATATAACCAATCGCGGACATTTTTTCCATCACCGTAAACCGGAACTTTTTTCCCTTCGAGTAAATTCGTAATCGTAAGTGGGATAAATTTTTCCGGAAAATGATAGGGACCGTAATTATTTGAGGTGTTGCTAATCGTTACCGGTAAAGAATAAGTCTTGTAATAAGCACGAACTAAACAATCAGAACCAGCTTTACTGGCAGAATAAGGTGAATTTGGCCGAAACGGTGAATCCTCATTGAATCTATCCTGAGTATTTAATTCTAAAGATCCGAAAACCTCATCAGTGGAAATGTGATGAAAATGTTTAATATTATGCTTCAAAGCTGATTCCAATAAGACGTTCGTTCCTAAAACATTAGTTTTCACAAAAACCGTAGGATCCATGATAGAACGATCCACATGAGTCTCCGCCGCAAAGTGAACGATTTTGTCTACTCCAACAAGTATCCTGTCTACAAAATTAACATCCGTGATATCACCTTTTACAAATTGATAACGCGGATTTTTTTCAAGAAATTTCAGGTTTTCCAGATTCCCACAATAAGTTAATTTATCAAGATTAAGAATCTCATCTTCGGGATGATTTTTGAGATAGTAGTGAATAAAATTGGAACCGATAAATCCAGCTCCACCGGTAACAAGTAGCTTCATTATTTTACAACTCCTTGAATTAATTCTTCCTCCGAATATTCAACCTGCTCATCTTTAAGGCTCGGATCGTAAGCCGGATCTGGATAATTCACAAGCCAGGCAACTTCGTTACCGATATTTAGTAAACCGGTTGCGATATTTTTAGGAATAAATAGGCGTTGCGGATTCTCTGCATCCAATATGTGTTCTTCCTTTTCCGCTGTACCTGGTTTATATAAAGTAATCTTCATCTTACCTTTCAGACAAACATATCGAGCCGCTCGCACCCGATGCAGATGATAACCTTTAAACATTCCCGGATTAGTTGCCGCTAGATAAACCTCCGTTTTTGTATCACTAATATCTTTAAACAATTCTATTAAAAATCCATTATCTTGTCCGGAATGATCTTTTGTTCCTACTTTTTTTGCTGATTCGATTTTTGCTAGAGCCATAAGAAATTAATCCTTTCATCTATAACTAAAATTTTATTCTCGATTTCTATATAAATTCATTAAATCTTTCTTTTCATTTTCTCCCATCAACTCCTTGGCAACAAGAATATTCGCACGCATAAGTTCTTCGAAAGAAGACCCGGCATCCACCCACCAATCTTTGAGAACTTCACAGGTAAGCGTTCCTTGTTTCAGATAAAAATTGTTAAGATCGGTAACTTCCATTTCTCCCCGTGCCGAAGGATTTTGTTTCTCAATAAAATCAAAAACCTGACTATCATACATATAAATTCCAGTTTGGGCTAGGTCTGATTTTGGATATTGAGGTTTTTCCTCTATAGAAATAACTTTTCCCTTTTTATCGAGTTCAATCACGCCATAATGCTTACACTCGGTTGGCATTCTTTTGGCAACAACCTTCGCTCCTTTTTTCTGCCTGTCAAAATCTACAACCGCTTTACTTAAGTTATAACTAAAAATATTATCACCCAAAATAACTACAATTTTTTCATTATCGGCAAAACTCTTTGATAATCCGATCGCCTGTGCAATTCCACCTTTGGGATTATCCTGAACCTCGTATGATATTTTGACTCCAAAATTATCTATTTTTTTTAAAAGAGTGATGAATTGACCAACATGTTCCGGATTGGTGGTAATCAAAATTTCTTTGATACCGGCTTGGACTAAAGATTCCAAGGGATAAAAAATCATCGGTTTATTATAGATCGGAAGTAAATGTTTATTCGTCACCCAAGTTAAAGGACGAAGTCGAGTGGCCATTCCTCCAGCAAGAATTACACCTTTCATTATGATTCCTCCATAGATTTATTACTTTAATTTTTCTTTATTCTTCCGTCAAATATGTTTATCTTTCATCCAAACATGTTTATACCAATTAACGGTTTTTTTGATTCCTTCTTCAAGCGAAACTGCAGCTTTCCATCCTAATTCTTTCTTGATCTTAGAAACATCGGCAATCGTTGTGATTTGATCGCCAGGACGTGGACCAAGATCATCTATCTGATATTCTTTCCCAACTGCTTTTCCAATTAAATCTAATAATTTATCAATTCTGGTTCCTTTTTCTGTTCCAATATTATAGACGTGAAAACCTGTCTGCGTAAGTGGAGACACATGAGCATGAGCGATATCTTCCACAAACACAAAATCGCGAACACATTCGCCCTTCCAATAAAGAGGGACTTTTTTCCCCTTCATAATTGATTTGATAAAATTGGGAAAAACATGTGATTCTTCATGTTTCTTCATCCACGGACCATATGCATTGAAATAACGTAAAATTGTGGGATGAAAACCATAGCATTTATGATAAGTAAAAAGCATATCTTCAAACATTAATTTGGTCGCCCCATAAGGATTACCCGTAAACTTCGGAGCATCTTCTTTTATAGGAACAGGTACGTTTTCAGCATAAACAGCAGCCGTCGAGGAAAAAATAATTTTCTTAACTCCGGAAAGTCTCATTTCCTCAAGAAGGTTAATTCCATTTACCACATTGTTTTCAAAATATTTATCCGGGTGCTTTACCGATTCCGAGACTTCGATTAAAGCTGCCATATGAATAACCACATCAATTCCTTTTAAGGATTTTTGGATCGCTGCTCTATCCTTAAGATCGGCCACAATTAATGTTGCTCTTTTGTCTACAGTTTCGGAGAAACCTTCGGAGAGATTGTCAAAAACCACTACCTGATGTTTCAGATCACATAAAAGTTTGACGATACTTGAACCAATAAAACCGGCACCGCCGGTAACTAAAATTTTCATAATTTGAGTTATCCTTTTTGATTTAATTCTTCGTTTTTCCCCGATCTTTCTGCAAGATCAGTCCAAAGATCTTGAGAATAAAGCGTAACACCATCTTTCTGAAGTAGATTTTTTATTCTGGACATTTCACTAAAATCAACAAACTCTTTCCCTTTTACACTAATTATTCTCACGATAAATAAAGTACTAATCAAATCTTGTTTCTGTCGACCGGAATCAGATCCATCATCTTTCACTTTTTGCTCGCTATATCCATGTATTGAATACTGAATCCTGTTTTCTTGTAAAACAGCCTCTGTAACTTCTAGATCCTCAGCACAAACAAGAACTTCAGTCATAGACAAGCGTGGTCTCTCTATTTTGATCTTATTATCAGGTAACGGAATTCTTCCCGATTCATGATTTTGACCCATGATATCTTTATTTAATTATTAGAATTAGCTCCTTTTACTTTTTCGATTTCGCGAAGAAGCTTTTCATTCATCATTGTTTCGATCTCGCTCTTAACAAGCTCATCATATTGAGTGCTATTAAGAACATCGACTATTTTTTGCTTTAATTCATAAGATGGAGTTGCCATATTGGTTTCTACAAGTGAGTTGATTGCATTCTTAATTCCTGAAATCGAGATTGTCTGTAAATCTTGATAATAACTAGATTTCGTCCCAACCTTATCAGCAAAGTAATCAATCACTCCTTGTTGTTTAACAGTATTTGCCTCAATTTTTCTCACTAAAGCTATTAAATCCTCACTATTTAACTCTTTTAATTCAGAGAGTGAATTTGTTGCCAAAGTAATTTGTTCATTATAGGTATTCAAAGTATCTTTGGCTTTATCAAAGCTTTTATTTTCAATTAGACGATAACTTTCGGATAATCTTCTTTCTGCATTTTTGAGGATCATCTCTACTTTTTTAGTTTCGTCAAAAGTAAAAAACAACACCACTTTCTCCCAAAGAATCTTTAGAGGATAAAATGGTGAGGTTGGCAAAATCATTACTTCCGGTAAACCAAGGGTTAAAAATCCTTTGATTTTGGAAGCGCTTTTGGACGTTTCAATATCTGGTAAAGAATCCGAATCACTGGTTTCTTTCGTAGAAGCTAAAAATGGAGAGGTTGCCTCTTCACTTTCTAGTGGAATATCTTCAGCAAAAATGGGGGTAGTATTACTTAAGACTAATAATACAAAAACAAAGATAATTGCTTTTTTCATCGTAAGATAATGGTATTAAGAAAAGGGTAAAATGTCAAATTTCACTCTAAAAACTGTGAACAAACGAATCTACTATTTTGAATAAAGTTTCTTTTTCTACTGAGGTCATTTTTCTCTCTCCTATTCCATCATAGTTAAGTACTATTCCTCCATATGATCTACTCTCTGGACTATCATTAAAAATTCCAAAGATATAATCATCTTTATCATTAAAAGAAATAAGATGTAAAGTGATAATATCACGACTATAGATCACAGTGTCACTACAAGTACTATCTGCCATACAACCATAACTTCGTCCCAGATTTTCAACCTCCACCAAAAATCCATCACCTTTTAATCCAATCTGACCAATATTATGGGTAACTTCATTACTCTCACATTCCCAGTTGATAGGGATTTTGAAGGATAAATTTAATCCAAAATTACGACATTCTTTCCAACCATCATATTGATTTTGAAGTGAAACTGATTCTGAGATTTCCTTTTTATCCTCAAAAAAATTTGGAAAACCTTGATTGGTAATGGTAAAAATAATAACTATAAAAATAAAAAGGCACCCTATTATTATCCATCTTTTCAAATGGTTTTTGGGTTTACAGTATTCACAATCTTCTAAATCTGTTTTTTTATGAACAGCCATATAAAATAATGATTAATTTAGGCTAATCTAACAGTAAAAGAGAACGTACTTCCTTTACCTAAGATTGATTTGACTCCGATTTTTCCACCATGCAATTCTACTAATGCTTTTGAGATATACAATCCCAATCCAGTTCCAGATGTTTCGGAAATCATCGCATATGATTCATCGAGTCTTACAAATTTTTTAAACAGTTTTGGAATATCCTGTCTAGAAATTCCTCTACCAGTATCAGTCACATCAATCTGTACAAATTTACCTTTACGATGAGCCCCTACTTTTACCTTGCCATGCGGAGAGGTAAATTTTAAAGCATTCCCCACCAAATTGAGAAGAACTTCACGGATTTTCTTTTCATCAATATCTACTTTTGGCAGTAAAGCTTTAGAGAAGTCATATGTAAGCTCAATCTTCTTCTCAACAGCTTTTGGCAATATTTCATCAAAGGTACTTTTTATCAGATCTTCTATCTGCTCCGGATGAAATACCATCTCAATTCTTCCACCTTCAATACGCGAGACATCAAGCATATCGGAAACCAAAGCAATCAATCTTTCTGTGGATCTAATGATTTTATCTAAATAATCTTTTTGGTGCGGAGATAAACGAGCCTTATGTTTCCCTCTTTGTAACATCCACGCATATCCCTGAATTGCAGTCATAGGTGTTCGCAATTCATGTGAAGCGATGGAAACAAATTCATCCTTCATCCGATCTAGCTCTTTAAGATGATTATTGGCTCTTTCAAGTTGTTCATTTGTATGCGTAAGACTGTCGTAAAGACTGGCATTCTCGATCGCAATTCCTGTTTGATCTGCAAAAGCCTGCATTAACTCTTTTTCTTTACTGGTAATCTTCTTGATATCTTTCTGTAATCCAAGGACAACTACCCCTAATTTTTTACCTTTCGCCGAAAGTGGCCAAACGACGTTGGTCTTTATGCCCGTTTGTTGTTGAATTTTCTTACTCAAACTTTCTGGTATTACTGGATTATAAAGATCGGAAAGACGTGGAAAATACATTGGTTTTGATTCAAAAACGGTCTTTACTAAAGGATTTTCTTTATCAAATAAAGAAATTGTAAATTGGTGAATTTTTTTAGGCAAATATTCTTTAATTTTATCGAAACTAGGGGTTTGAGAAATAGCTCGAGCGCGTAGAATATGGTGTTTCTCGTCAATAAGAGCAATCATTCCCCCTACATAACCCATTTCCCATGAGATTGTATCTACGATTTTCTGACTCATGAGATCAAGATCTAAAGTATTCATAATAATCTGATCTAAGCTACGTAATATCGCCAAAAAGTGATTTTTTCCACGTAAATCTGCAGTAGCATTAGCAACCTCTTTCTGCAGGTTTTTAGAAAAGTTCTGAACCTCAGAATAGAGATATGCGTTTTCTATTGCAATCCCAGCCTGATATGACAACGTTTCTAACGAATGAATATCATTGACAGTAAAAGCTTCATTGCTCTTTTTCTCTCCTAGAATAATCATTCCGGTAATCTTCTCTGTTCCATGTAAGGGAATGATTACCTGTCCTGACACCTTAGAAAGCTCTTCAATAATTTTCTCTGACTCAACTTTCTTTAGATCGGTATCAAGCTGAGCTCTCATTTCATCGATCACTAAAATCTCTTCATCACGTAAAATTCTCTGAATAATTGGATCTTGTATAGCAAGATCAAAATTATTTAACTTATCACCCATAGATCTTAGTTCATTATTATTAGAAAAAATGAAAAAAGTGACAAAATTCACATGAAAAACGTCTTTAAATGCATCCTGTATTCTTTTAACAAGAGATTCTAGATCAATACTTTCAGCCATTGTACGAGCAAGACGATTTAAAACCTCTTGCTCCGTATAAGTACGTTGGAAAAAAAATTTATCCGTCACGAGAATAATAATATTACTGATAAACTGACCCAAAAGTGCAACAATCAATACCAAAACAAAGATCAGAATAAATGCACGAGTATCGATTGGTACTTTTGTCAAAAGACTATAGACATATAGACCTAAGACTGAAATACCAAAAAGAATGGAGCTATAAAGAAGCTTAATAATTAGAGCTCGAACCGCAAAACGGATATCAAGAAAACGCGTTTTCATTATTGCATAAGTTATAAATCCTACAAGCAATAAAGTAGCAACAGGACCAAGATTTTGTATATCATAATATCCTGTAAACAATGGTATAAAAATATTAGTTAAAGATCCAAAGATTACTGCAAAAGTAATCCCAAGGATAAAAAATTTGATTTGCAACCTTTCTATACCTACGCTTTTTCTAAGCTTTTTAATTAGGAAAAAAATGTTTGCTATAGTATATCCGACGAAATGAATTATAAACCAAATATATAGAGAACCATAAACAGTTGTTCTACTATTTCCATTAACCAATTCTTCTGCTGCTATTAATGGTGTAAAAAATGCCACTATAAATAGTAGAAGACTTTCAGTGAATGTAAATTTAGTAATATATTTAAATTTAAAACTTTCTTCTTTTGGAAAAATCTCAACAAACTTTAATAATAAGTAAGGCATTAATGACGAAGCTGCGAAGTTAAAACGGCCCATCCATAATACGAAAACACAATTATTAATATAATAATATAAGTACAAGCTAACTAACCAAGCAATTATACATAAAATAAACAAAGTAAATAAGATATTTTTTTTATTATGTTTATTTTTAGAAAAAACAATTACAGCTAGAAAAAAATTAGCAAAAAAAGTAAAAGCATAGAAAGGTAAAGAATTTTCCATAATTTATATAGTAATCAAAAAGTATTTCATTTAACTAAATTATTACACAAATATTCCTTTGAGACTAGACGCTCCCACTCGTGAGTATTAATTTTAGACAAAGTTTCAATTTCATTATTTGGTATTGATTTTTTTGCTAAAGTAAAATATGGAGCAGCCACTAGAGCACACCCAATTTCATTTTGGTGAACAAAGACATCTTTTACGACAACAAAGATCTCTTTATAATCAACTTTTTGATTTTCACCTATCATTAAAATACTTGTCGCTATTTTCCTAGATATTGGCTCATACAATTCAACGTTATATTTCATTGGATGTTCACCATCAGGTATAAAACCCATATCTTCCATTAAAAGATTTGCATTTTGTGTTCTATCATTTGCGATACCAATAGCAATAGCAGAATATATACGAATTGGTCCTTTTAATTTTATATTTTTACCTGCACATGGTACATGAGATCCAGGCAAAAGTGGGAATCTTTTTTTCTCAACAGTTCCAAATAATCGTTTAGTAGCATTAACAAGTGGTTCTCCAGAGTATACACGAACAATTCTTCCGTTTCTTTTCACAGATGAAACTCCATAAGCAGACTCCTGTCTGATATTGCTATGCCTAGCAATATCATATCCCCATATCAAACCATTTAATCCACAAAATGAAGATACTGTGATCATGTTTATTTGTCCAATATTTGTATCATATACCTCAGCTTTATCAAATGCATTTATTTTATCTAAATTATCCGATCCACTACTAGTCAATTCTATTTTCGACCTACCAACACCTAAAACTATACCTAAAATATAATTATTCCCGGAGGCCCCTGGACTACCAAAGCCATCACAATAATAATCATATGAGCTTATTGATCCCTTTAATCTGTCTGTTACTTTTATTTTTTTTGTCATAGATTTTCCTTATTTTGCTAATCTTCTAATTAAATTGGGTGAAACGTTTTGTTGGATTTTCAATAAAGAAACAATATCTGGATGATATAAAAAAACTAAGCCATCCGCAGTTTGATGTATTGCTTCAAAACCATACATAGATGCTAAACGAAAAACTTGAGAACGCGTTGATGTCCAAAACACCGCTTCTTTTGCTCCATTGTATACACCATGTTCAAAGGCAACTCTTGCAAGATTGAAGAAAGAACCTGGAACATCTCTAAAGTTAGTATCTGGATCATCAGCTCTTAGTGTTCCCATCTCATCTTCGTATAATATATTTTCTAAATTTGCTCCTCTTTCTTGAAGGGCTTGCTCTACTTGAAGTAATTCTTGTCGACCTGAATCATTTCCTTTAAATCTTGCATTAAATATCCTATCAGAAATTCCATTCCATGAACCCACACAACATTCTACAAAACCGCCTACAAGAGTATCTTCATTACCATACATAATTCCTAAACATGGTTTTATATCTTCTGATGGTCTTAACTCCGAAATAAATCTATCTTTTAATTCATCTCTATTGTAATAAGGCTTTAATTCTCCATTACAACTTTGGCATATTCCACTACTACCTTGATTTAAAGGTATTATCTTCCCGCAATTAATACATTTCCAACCTTCACCCCAAATTACTTCTCCCGTATTTTTATCAATTTCATCATCTCCAAATACTTTAACATATGTATCTACCAATGAATCTATTAAAGTTTCATCAATTTTTTCCATTGAATTATAGGAATAATATCTTTCTGGAAGCTTTATTTTAGCTCTTTCTGGAGAAGATGATAATGGTAGAAATTTAGGAATTCCTTGAAGTAGTAGAGATTTGAAGCCACCAGAATCTGACCTCATAACAGGTATTGCAGCTTTTATAAATTCAGTTTCATCAAAAGGTTTTTCATCATTCATAATTCATAACAGTATAATACTATATTTATGAAATTACTGGAAGGAATAAGACTATTATGAGGCATTTAGCCTTATTCCTTCCATTTTTAGTCATAACCGTGACGTTAGCTTCATTAAACGTGCGATTTTACGTTGTTTTAGATTCTGTGTGATTTTCAGTAACGGAGTAAAATCGCGATTTACAAGGAATACAATACCTTCACTTTCACATAAAGGTTCGAATCCCATGTAAACTGACAAGTTTGCAATATTGCTTTTCCATGAAGTCCAGAAAATAAGAGATTTTACTCCTTGATTGAATGCTAATTCCAATCCTGGCCTCAACAGAAATTGAATTGGAGTTAAACCTCCTCTTGATGTCGAAGTTATAGCAAATTCATCATAGAATAATATTGAATCGCTTTTGGTATGGGGTAAATTTGCCAATAACTGCCTTACGCCAGTGAAATTGGATTTTGTTCGAAGTATTCTCTGTGATATTTGCGATTTGGGAATTAACGCTCCCCAACTAAAACCAACCACACCTAAAGGTGAAGACATGGTTGTTAAAAATCCGGATTCAATTTCGTCGTATAAACGGCATAAAATTGTTTCAGGATCATGAATCTCATTCCAGGGAGGTTCTCCGAAAACCTGAATGTAAGCAGAAACTACCTGCTGTGCAACAGTCTCTGGACATGAATCAAAATATGAATGAAATTTTGGGGGAATTCGAACTGGGGATCCCTCAAGTGGGTAAATCTTATATGGCAATGTACCCATTCTTAGAATAGATCTAATCAACAAGTATTTCATTTACATCTCTCCTTCTGCCATAAAGGCATTTTTCTACTTGTTTTTATGGTATTTTCGACAATAAATTGTCGGGTTTAATGTAGTTTATAAATGTGCAAAATTATTTACTTAAAGATTTAAAAGTTTTGTGGAATATATTCCACAATTCTAAAACGAGGATATCGCACCAGATTGATTGCTGACATATAATGACACACCTCTCCTACATCTTTAATAAAATAAATCGAATTATCACTTAAAATATTAGTATTATTGTATTTCTCTTGCGCTTTTATCCAATATTGATGAAATTCTATATAATTTATAGTTAAATAGTTGATTAAGTCAGTCGTTACTTTGGTGTTCTTAGATAGTTCATAATTTGTATATCTCATAAAAAAAACTAAGTCGTTTAAAAAAAGTGTTTCCCATCGTTCCTTTTTCATTGCTTTTTTAAATTGAGGTTGTAGCATAATTTCTAACATGTTCCGGCCTTTAAACATATTTGCGAATATTGAATTTACTCTAAATAAATTCAATATTTTTTTGTTCCAATTATGAATGAATAAATAATCATCTTCTAAAAACGATGGATACTTAGATAATTTTAAATATGAATCTGTCTCATTTATTGCTAATTTTACTTCTTCAGAATTAACCCTATCTTGCTGAATCCCTATTAGATACATTGCTTGTTTATCTGTTAAATCTAATACTTTCGTAATTTTTAGTAACGTTTCTTTCGTAGGGTTTATTTGACCGGATTCAACCTTAGAAATATGTCCATTAGAAGCACCAATTTCAAGCTCTAACTGTTGTTGAGTTAATCCTTTTGAAATTCGAAATTTTTGAACTTTTTCTCCAATCTGTTTTACATTTTCTTCTTTAAACATATATTGTCGGACATTAAGAAAAAGCTATGATAACGGCATTATTATACAGAAATTAAGCTTTTTTGCCAAGAAATTTTTATTTAAAAAAAATTCTATCAACTTCAAGGTTAATATGACGCCCAAAAACACGAATTTGTATTGCATGACAAAGACAAGTAATTTACTTTATGTTATACCGAAAAATATACTCAACATT
This sequence comes from candidate division CPR3 bacterium GWF2_35_18, assembly GCA_001771135.1. GTDB lineage: Bacteria > Patescibacteriota > CPR3 > CPR3 > GWF2-35-18 > GWF2-35-18. The sequence continues at coordinate 263,144 of MESW01000003.1, forward strand.
ATAAATTTGCATAAAAGAGAAGTTGAGTATAAATCGAATTGAAAATATCCTATTATAAATTGGAAAATTCAGAATTTAGATGACTAAAATGACCTATTATTTACGACAACTACGCCCCAGTGAATATCGAAAATTATTGAACCATTATTTTCCGGAATCATTCATAGATCATGAGGTTCTACGAAAATACACGCTTTTTCTTTATGAATCAGCAGTAGAACCTGATAATGATATTTATTGGGATTTTGAGCAGTGGCTAGAAGAAAAAACTGAAGAATTTGCTACACCAGACATTGAGAGTGGCTACAAGTTTTAAAAAAGCGTTAAGATTTGTATTGCGATACAAAGACAAACGAATAACATTCTGATATATCTTACATATCAATGAAAAATATTAAATAAATTATTTTGAAAGGAAATTTATGAAAGAAAAACTGAATCTCAAAACACTAGGTTTGATCTTTGTAGGAATATTAGTTCTAATGTCTATTGGTTATTGTGGAGGATATCTCTACACAAAATATAAAGGTAAAGCAGATAATATAATATCTGATAAGAATCAAGGGACTGTTGAAATAACTAAAAAGGATAATTCAAACCTAAGTATATTCAATAATACCTACTATAACTATAATTTTGAGTTTCCCAGTGACTGGATTCACAATACCACAACTTCAGAGTATGAAGATGATCCGATTACCTCAAATCAGGTCACAGACATGCATACCTCAAACGGTGAATTTGTCCAAGTTATGACCTGGAATAACGATCAAGAGGATCTTTCTCTTCTTGAGTGGTATGAGAAATATGATACTACCCATACCATTCTAGATAATCCCCCTACAAATACTAATGCTGAGATTGCTGGTTTGAATACAATATTTCTTTACCGTCCTACCTTACAAGCTCCGGCGGATATTACCGTTATCTTCGATAAAGATGGAACCATCTTCAGACTTTGGTATGTCGCCAACGAAAGCGGAGTTGACTACGAAGACTTCCTACATCTTCTACAAACTTTCGAATTCAATGGTCAGGTAACCTCTGATCAAATACCGGAGGTAACAAGAGAAAGCTTAAAATAACCCTGCCTTAACATTGCTCATTAAAAATTAAATCGTTCGGTGAGAAGTTAGAGAATAGAAAAAGTATTCTACTTTCTGCTTCTCACCGAAAAAATACGGAGAGATACAATCCATTCCCTTTTTAGTTGACCCCTTAAAAGGTCAGGAGAGAAACTCGATGAAGACCCGACAACTGAAATTTCAGCATAAACAAAAGATTTCATATATTTTTTGCTTGTTCTGAAAAACATTAAATAAATTATTTTGAAAAGGAAAATCTATGAAAGAAAAAATTAACGTCAAAATACTAGGTTCAATTCTCGTCGGAATATTAATCGTTGTTGGAATTAGTTATGGTGGATATAAGTTGTTGAATAAAGAAAAAGCTAATGAAAATATTAATCAGTCAATTAAAAATGCAGAAATTGCTTTTAGGAGAAATGGAAATGTTTATATTTTAAATGACGGACAAGAAATTCAATTAACTACTGATGGGAAATGTCTAGTATCATTTACTGAAGATAAAATTAATAATTTTATCAATCCAATTTATGATTACCCTTGTTACAAAATATTAGATTCATCAAACCAAAATCTAATCTTACTAAAATATTATAAGTACCCAAAATATCAAGAACAACTATTAGTCTACAGTTTAGATACTCAATCTTTTCATTACTTTAATAATAACCCTGATTTTGAAACACCTATTGCTTGGAATACTCAAAAAGATAAATTTGTTTTTAAATCAGAATATAATATCATTAAAGTGGATACAAATGATTTTTCTGAAGAGAAATTACTTACATATGAACCAATAGTTGGTTGCGGAGGGATGACGAATAGTGAATACGGATTTATATATGATGAAGAGGTTGGTACTTTCAGAATGACTGGAGGAGAAACTTTAATTTGGGATGAAGATAATAATATAATTGTAACAAATACGAATTGTGATTATTCTGGCATTAAATCTTTCTATTACCAACAAAATACAAATATTGATTGGCCATATAATCTTGTAAGAGCTAAATCTTCAAATAATAGTTTAAAAGTCGCAATATTTGATGATAAAAAATTAGATATATATAACCTTGAGGCACAGATTATTAAGTCATATAAATCTCCTGTGATAGGTAAATTACCACTTTGGACAAATTACGATAGTATAGTTTTCGTTTCTGATAAAGATATCTGGCAATTTGATATTATTACAGGAGAATTTTTAAAGTTATATTCATTACAAAACGGCTTTCCTGTAAAGCTATCTGTCAAAAATAATATCCTCTATTTTTCTATACTTCGTGAATATCAAAACATTACCCAAGTGGATATAGGCTCATTAAGAGAAATATCTAAACTTAATTTGGAAACCAAGCAATCTATAAAAATTTTAGATAATGCTGATTCTCCAACTGTAATAAAGTGATACTCTACGGGTGCCGCTCAGCTTCGCTTCGCTTTACCCGTAGTATTTAGTAAGGAAAGAATAACATACTTGCACCTTTAAAATATCATTCGGTGAGAAAACAGAGGTCAGAACAGAAGTTTCTAACTTCTTCTTCTCACCGAAAAATACGGAGAGATACAAAACCCATCCTTTGTTAGTTGACCCTTTAAAAGATCAGGAGAGAGTCTCGATGAGTACCAAACAACTGAATACTGTGTCCACAGGAAGGCGATACTTTTATCTCGCCCTGGTAGTAACTCTACTTACCAGCGTGATTGGAGCCACTACTACTCAGCCGGTCAAAGCAAATGAAGGAGAACCACCGTCAAATTACCAAGTCTTTCTGCCTCTGATTCAAAAAGAAACCACAGAAAGTAAATGGCAGCTTTTTCAAAACTCGGAGTATCAATATACCTTTGAATTTCCCAGTGACTGGATCTACAACACCACAACCTCAGAGTATGAAGATGATCCGATTACCTCAAATCAAGTCACGGACATGCACACCCCAAATGGCGAGTTTGTCCAAGTTATGACATGGAATAACGATCAGGAAAACCTATCTCTGCTCGAATGGTATGAAAAGTATGATTCTTTTCATACCTCTCTGGATAATCCACCAGCAAATCTCAACGCACAAATTGCAGGCTTGGATAGTATATACTTTAATCGTCTTACACTCCAAGCCCCGGCGGATATTACCGCGATCTTTAATAAAGACGGTGCTATCTTCAGAATCTGGTATGTGGCTAATGAAGATGGAATTGACTATGAAAACTTTCTGCACCTTCTGCAAACCTTCGAATTTGATGGCCAAACAACCTCCGATCAAATTCCAGATGTAACGCCAGACATTTTGGTCAAAGAAGTTTCGCCAAACGCTATCGAAGCCAATACCTGTAATAACAGAACCGATCCCAACGGTAATCCATATGCATGTTTATGTAGCGGAGCCTATGGTAACTGCACCTGGTGGGCAAACTATATGCGACCTGACCTCCAAAGTATTAATTTTGGTGATGCTAAAGATTGGAATGATGTAGTTTTAAATCATTCAAAACTAAAATACCTCCTTCCAGTCAATGGTACTCCAGAACTTGGCGCCATTGCCGTTTTTGAAGCTTATTACCCCTGGGGAGGAATTGGAAACTTAGGACACGTTGCTTATGTCACTGGACACAACTCCCAAGACAACACGATAAGTATCTCTCAGATGTCTTGCGGCACCAACGGTATCCAGGTATATAACAATATCCCTATTGTTTCCGGACAAATCAGCTTCATTCACGGTTCCCCCACAATCTTTGAACACTCAAATTTTCAAGGAGATTGGAGTCGTTTTACAGTTGATCTCCTTAATTACTGGGGTGAAAGATACATGTACTCTGAAGATGGCAACTATGCTTACCTCAATGACAGCGCTTCTTCAGTATGGATACCTCCAGATTACAGTGTCAGTCTTTTCAAAAATAACAACTGGCAATGCCCAGCAAATACCGGGTACCTTGATAACGGAGATCTATATGGTAGTGATGGTTACCCAGTTCTGGATACCCGATGGAGTAATTTCACATCACTAATGTTTTCTGATAATACCTCCATGAATGATGCTGTCTCTGGACATCAGATTGGACACTTTGTCTGCCTTTCGCCTGGTTGCGGCTCCCTTCAGTCTTTCAATTCGGAATACAATAACGAACATACAAGTCCAGACACAATCTATGGAATGTGCAGTGGAGCAACACCACCTCACCTCTATCAAGCGTCAGATCTGGTTGTGCTAAATAACCCTGCTCCCGCAGGTATAGATAATACCTTTACCTTCAGTATCTACAATGCTGGTGATCTGACATTCAACATGTCTGAAATCTTTGTCTCTGGACACCTTTATGACGGCGGAGCATGGAAAGCCTGGGCGACTGTCCAAAACATTGGACCTGGACAAATAAAGACCTTTATCGCTTCTGCCCCAATGTGGGGAGACAAAATCGGATCCTGGTACATCGATGGGATTGTTTACAAATCTACATCCGGTAATTTCTATAATTTACCTGGAAATGGATTCCTGCAAACTCAAAGCTTCACTGTTTCTAATACCGGAGTTTGGCTGTTTCAAGGGCTTCGATATGAAGGAATTGGAGAACGATTTTCAAGTAACGATCCCAATCTTTCTAACAATCGTATCGACAACGATACGACAACATCAATTAAAATCTACACCGGGTGGTATACCGTTGTCTGTAAAAATCAAAGTTATGGAGGGAGATGCGAATTTTTTGCTTCCTCAGATAATGATCTGAGAAATAACATCGTTGGGAGTAACACGATTTCTTCAATCGTGGTATTAAAAAACTGGATGTTTATCAAAGGATCAACTGCGACAATTTACATCATTGAAAACGGTCAAAAAAAAGGTATTCCTTCCTGGAAAGAATATCTCTGTCTCGGAGGTCAACCCGGAGGTTATATCACTCTACTTGATACAATAGTGTCTCTTATTCCAACTGGACAGGTAAAACACTGTCCGTGAAAGGAGAATCACAGATCAGGCTGGGGACAACGGCGATTCCGTTGTACCACAATGACAATCAAGCTTGCTTTCTTTAAAAGCTTTGCTCGTTGTCCCCAGCCTGTACTTTCTTTGTCTTTCCTCTCCATAAAAATGACAAAGAAAAAAGTATCGTAGATTCAAAATCTACCCGATGAGTCCTCTTTCGCAAAAATTACGAAGGACGAAATACTTTTGAATTAGTACCAAAAATTGTATAGATTAATAATAAAGTTGTTTTAGGAAAGATTGACAGGCTAGGGACAACGGCTTACCCCGTTGTACCACCAATGAAGCTTTGCTCGTTGTCCCTAGTCTATCTCTTTTCTAAACTAAATTATACTAAATATCTCAAAAAAAGCTACTCAAGTCAAAACTCGGACAATAACAGTCATAATAGATTAAAGCAAAAATTATTAATAAAAGCAATATTCCAATTCCCAAAATCATCGGCCAAAGAGGTTTTTTATATCTTAGATCTTCTTTCTTTTTTCCTTTTGTAAAGTTCGTTCTAATATTAATCAAATTCAAAATACCAATTCCCAATAACCCTCCCAATATATCAAATCCCATATCGGAAAACTTCCCAGTACGTGTCGGCACATACATTTGATGAAGTTCATCTGTAACTGCGTATAAAACTGTCAGGACAAAAGAAAGAATAATCGTTGGAAAACGTTCTTTAAAATTCTGACGCCATTTTTCTAAGACAATTGCACGATAAATCAAAAACCACAATAAACCGTATTCAAAAAGATGTACAAATTTTCGCCGAAAAAACTCTGCCTCCGTATCGTCAATTTTCAAATTCGGAATTGAAGACAACCAAAATATTAAGACCATAAAAACAATGGGAGGAAGGTAATAATAAATAAAAATTTTGAGCTTTGACATAATATATATTATACAAATCAAAGTTCAAAACTCAAAATTAAAAACAAAAACCATAATGAAAAGAAATAAAGATATTAGGATATCTCTATATCTTCTTGATTATTTTCAATAATATTCCCATTATTATCGCGATAATTCCTATTTTCAAACCTCTTTTTCCTGTCTTTGGTAACTCAGTAATTGAGCCTAAAACTGTCCCCGAATCAATCGGAAATTCTGAAACATAAAGATCCTCTTGATATCGTGGCAGAACTCGATATTCTTCTTTGTACTGTGAAACAATTCCAACAATTTCCGCATAGTAACCCACACGCATTTTGGGTTTATCAATATTTGTCGTATCTTTGATATAAACTTTTATCTCTCCACTACCATCGTTTATATAAAAGGTATTTCCGGAAGTGGCCACCACCTGCCCGTTTATGATGACTAATTTTCCTTCAGCAATTTCTACAATCTCTCCAGTCTTTTTTGTTTCTGCTATCAAAGCATCACCATGTGAACTAATTTCTAAAATCGAATCTGATTGCATGTTAAGATAAATCTCATTAAAAGCAACACTTAAAACACCCGAAACTTTAATTTTATCCCCAAGGGTTAGAGTGCTGTAATCGCCCCCTTTCAGCTTCACTTTTATTCCCGAAGTAGAATCCTGAACATAGATAATCTTTGAACCCAAAATATCTGGAGTAGCAGTTAAAATTCCTTGAATTATTATTTCTGTTCCGGAAGGTAAACTTCTCGCTTCTGAAATTGTATATTCTTTCACAACAGCTTTATCTTCATCATCATCATCATCATCATCATCATCTTCTTCTTCAATCTCTTCTTCTACAATATTTTCTACCGTGATCACATTTTTGATTTTTGGAGTTGGAGTAGTGCTAACTTGCCAAATTCCTTTTTCGTCCTTAGCAAAAACTTGATCGGTTTTTAATTTTCCATACGGATACTCTTCGACTAACTTATTATCTGGTGTGAATAAACGAATACTATCGCCGTCATTATTAAAAGTAATTCCTGTATCTTTTTGATAAAAGACAAGGTATTCTCCTTGCTTGATTTCTGTATTTTCTGGAATTATGTATGAACTACTTCCACCTTCGATATCATCAATAATCCATCCCGTAAGATCGACAGTTTCACTCCCAAAATTATAGAGTTCCACCCATTCGTCATTAGAATCAGCCACTCCGTTTTTATCGAAGTCCGTGGTTTTCCCCGGATAAGGTAAAATCTCGGAAAGGATAATCTGGTCAGAATAAATAATTTCCTCCACTGTAATACTAACAATATTTACGTTTTCTGCCCCACAATCGTCTGTCACTGTTAATTTTACTGAATACGTTCCAACTTCCTTGTAAATATGTGTTACGTTATCCTCACTCGTTTCATAATCATCGCCATCTCCAAAATCAAAATAATAGGAAGTGATTTGTCCGTCTGGGTCAGAAGAAAATGAAGCATCAAATTCCACTTCTTGTCTGACTTTGACAATTTGATCGTATTTTAATTCGGCTATTGGAAGTTGATTCGAAACATAAGACTTTCCGGGCGTTCCATGAATACTTTTGCTGGAAACCCAATTTGATGAATCGTTAATTCCATTCAAATCCACTCTTTCCAGACTTTTTCCGAGATCTCCTCCCCAACTCGGATCATAGATAATACTTTCCCATGGAGTTTCGGAAATGCCAATTTTAAGACTTATTGTATCTACAGTATTTCCAAGTGAAAGACTGTTAACTTGTATTAAGTCTTCTAAATAATCAGGATATCGTGTCATGAATTGTATTGGGTTTCGAGCTAAAACAGCATATTGTTGTGAATCCAAAATCATATCTCCTTGATAAGCTGTTTCTTGCAAAGTACGATTAGAGGTTCCGTCTCCGATTCTCCAAGAGCCAGAAAGCGTCCCACCGATAATCGTTACGGGAGTCAAACCGCGATTGTAGATCTCAATCCATTCAAAATCTGTATCAGAGCCTTCGGGGTCATACATAATTTCGGAAAAAATAATTTCAGACTCCGCTGCATAAACTGATAATAAAAGGTTATTTTGATTACATAATAACCAGCATAACAAAACGATAATAAATGAAAATACAAAACGGAAAAGTTTGTTAGAAGTGTGGTGGTACATAATTTTGGGGTTTTAAAGCTATAAAAAATATGATATCCTACACTCATAATTTTTGCAAGAAAAATAGCATTATGGCAAAAAAAGTAAAAGTTCTCTTAATTAAACAGGAACCGAAACTGGGACAAAAAGGAGACATTGTAGAAGTCTCGCACGGCTTTGCCCGTAACTATCTTTTACCCCAAGGTATTGCATTGCTAGCAACACCTGATGTACTAAAAAAGTTTGAAAATGAAAAGACTCAGAAGAAGGAAAAAAAGCAAGAAGAGCTAACCCTTCTAAAACCGGTATTGGATAAAATTACAAGTAACGGTCTTGAATTTGCCGAACTTACTAATGAAAACGGACAACTCTTTGGATCGATAAATGAAGATACCCTGAAAAAAAATCTCTTGCAGAAATATGCATTAAACATCGAAAACAAAGATATAAAAATTAGTGTAAAATTAGCTCCAGACAGTAAAAATATCATTAGACACTTAGGATCATACAAAGCAACTTTATCTTTTCACCAGTTTCCAGAGATTACGGTTGATTTTCCCCTTGACGTTAAAGCTTTAAAGAGATAACCGCTATTTTTGCAAATTTTAATCAATTTGCTGTAAACCTCCTAATATTAATACATTTTTCATATCCCCTACCGGGATTTTTTTGCTTAAAATAGGTTTTTGGGGGAAAGTGAAGAGTTTTACTGTAGATGCCAATATAGAGTCATCAGACTTTCAGTGTGATAAATAAGCGCACCCTTACCACCATATTGATCAATAGTATAGTGAATGTTACCTGCGTCTGCCGCCAAAATTGGCGAACCATAATCCCAATACATATCAATTCCATTGTGAAAATTATCCGAGTAAAATCCTGAAGACATCGAGAAATCAGTTACCCCATACCATTGCGAAATATAATGCGGTTCTAAAGGCCAAGATAAAATCCCTGAATCAAGATAGGGTTTGGGATCAGTATGACACCAAGAAGAACCACATTTACTATATACTCCAAAGTGTAGGTGATCACCAGTAGCAAGTCCTGTCGAGCCTTGAATACCAATCACATCACCTTTATTTACAAATTGACCTTCGCCAACCGAACCAGATACAATTTGAGTTATGATTGAAGAGATCGCATATTGAATCGCGTTTTGCTCAGCTTGAGCCTCAGCAAGAAGCTGTTGGTACTGACTCTCATCATTACTGGTAATATCAAGCAAATACTGTTTAGACTCTTTTTGTTTAGCCAGACTAATTTTTTCCGCTTCCAGCTGTTCGTTTGCAAGTATTAGCTCTTGTTTCAACCTTTCTGCTTCGTCTTTTTTAGTTTGTAAATTAATTATCTGGGCATTATAGTCACCTTGAGTTGCCTGCATCTGCGACATCAACCGTCGATCTTGTTCCTGAACTGTTTTTAAATATTGATAACGATAAACCAAATCCTGTAAATCATCTTTTCCTTGAAAAACAATTGAAAGTCCACCACCGATTTGGCTTTTTTTGTATGATGAACGGATTCGTGATTGCAGAACGACACCCAGTTTATTGATAAATTCTTTGATTCTCTGCAGCTTGGTATTGATCTTCTCCATATCAAGAACCAGCTGTGAAAGCTCGGCTTCTTTTCCGGCGACCTGTTCTTTTTGGATCTGAATTTCCAGCTGCGTCAGCTGTACCTGACTTTCAAGATAAGCAACTTGATTGGCTAGTGACCGGCTTTGATTCTGCAGATCTTCAATCTGACGCCGTAACTCTTCCTGTTTCTGCTCATTTTCCGTTAACTTACTCTTTTCCTGATTCAAAGTATCGTTAAGCTCATCAGCTGTTACTGAAAAAATATTTCCGGTTAAAAAAAGTAGCGCGAGAAAAATTGTGAGCAGTTTTCTAAATTTCATAGGTTAAAATTATTTACTAAGCCCTTTATAAATAGCTACCATACTTCCGGTAACTCCCATAAAAATTCCCAAAGCAACATCTCCCAAAAATAGCTTCAAAATTACGGTGTTGGGAATCGGAAAAAGCGGAATTCCAGCCATGAAATTGGAGACTGAAGGAGCAATATAAGGAAGAAGGAAATACACAAGCAACAAAGCTATGGTTCCCGAAATTACTCCATAACTCATTCCTTCAAGAAGAAAAGGCCATCTGATGTATGAGGATGATGCTCCCACGAGACGCATAATCTCAATCTCTTCACGACGACTGGCTATATTCGATCCGATTGTGATAATCACAATCAAAACTGATATCAACCCAAAGATCGCGACCAAAACCATTCCTCCCAATCTAATTGCGTTAGTCCATTGTTGTAGAGTAGCCACAACATCTTGTTGAAAATAAACATCTTCAACAAGTAATTCTTCTTCCAAAAGACTGGCAAGATGTCCCAAATAAACAATATCGGTAGCTGATATTTCCAGTGAAGCTGGTAAGATCTTGGCACTAACCATCTCCAATAAAATCGGCTCATCTTTATTTTGCTCTTTATATCGAGCTAGGGCTTCTTCTTTTGACACGTATTGAATTTCTTTAACTTCACCTGTTTCAAAGAGTTTTCCTTTGATTACATTTATATTATCAACGCTTGCTTCATCTTTAAAAAACGCAGTTACTTGTGGTTTGGCCTCAAAATGAGTCAAAACGACGTTCAAACCAAAGATCATCAGAATAAAAAAAGTGATCAAAATCAAAGTTAAGGACATTACAATTACGGCGGTAATTGAATGCGACATATTACGTAAAAAATGCTGTGCGGTGGTTTTGATAATCCTTACTGGTGTTGTAAATAGTGACATAATAGCTTATTCCTCCACATACTTTCCTTTTGCTACATCACGAACAACCTGACCGTGGTCTAGGGACAAAACCCTTTTCTGCAAAGCGTTTACAATATCCTGATTGTGCGTTGCCATCAGTACGGTTGTTCCCCAAGAATTAATTTGGTTTAGAAGCTGAATAATTTCCCAAGCATTCGTTTGGTCTAGATTTCCTGTCGGTTCATCGGCAATTAAAATCTTTGGTTCATGTACCAAAGCTCTAGCAATTGCAGTCCGCTGACTCTCACCACCTGATAGCTGATGTGGAAAAGAATCTCTCTTATCCTGAAGTCCAACCAGCTTTAACATATATGGAACAACTTTTTGAATCTCCCCATTAGTCTTACCGGATACCTCCATTGCAAAAGCCACATTTTCAAAAACGGTTTTTTTCGGTAGCAGTTTAAAATCCTGGTAAACAACGCCCACTTTTCGTCTCAAAGCAGGTAGTTTCCGAGAAGGTAAATGCGCAATATTTGCTCCGTCAACAAATACTTTACCAGATGTCGGTCTGTCTTCACGATTCATCATTCGAAGTAAGCTGGTTTTTCCTGCTCCTGATGGTCCAACAATAAAAACAAATTCGCCTTTATCTATTTCAAAATTGATATCCTTTAAGGCGACACTTATCTTGGTAAAACGACGGGATACGTTATCAAACTTAATCATAATAGCAGTTATTTATAAAATACCACAGACTTCCGTCTATGATATTTTGTAATTTTCGCTTTGTGAGTGATTTTGGCTTATTTCCATAAGTTTATATTTATGGTTTAGGCTCAAATTATAAAAAGCAATTTCTCCTCCTTCCAGGATAGCAAAAGATACAATAAAGTCAAATCTAAAAAATTAACTACTCCTAAAGATCATCTTATTGATTTAACTCCTGAATTTCTTCATTGCGGCCTCGATAAAACTATCAAGTTCACCATCTAAAACTACTTCTGGTCGAGGAGATTCATATTGAGTACGAAGGTCTTTGACCATTTTATAAGGATGTAAAACATAAGATCTTATTTGATTTCCCCAAGAAGCTTGGATGTGTTCTCCTTTAAGTTCTTTCTTTTTTTCAGCTAATTTCTCTTCTTCTAATATTATAATCTTCGACCTTAACATCTTCATGGCTCGTTCTCGATTCTGGGCTTGAGAACGTTCTACCTGACAGGTAACGATAATTCCCGTTGGTTTGTGTTTTATTCGCACGGCCGTAGAAACCTTCTGGATATTTTGTCCTCCATGACCTGAAGACCTATAAGCTTCAAACTCTAAGTCATCCTCTTTTATTTCAATATCAGAATCTTCCTCTATAAGGGGAATTACTTCCACGCCAGCAAAAGAAGTCTGTCGTAAATTGTTGGCATTATAAGGAGAAAGTCGTACCAACCTATGAGTTCCCACTTCATGTTTCAAATATCCATAGGCAAATATTCCAAAAATCTCAAAGGTAACCGATTTTATTCCTACTTCTTCACCTTTTACTTTATCTATCTCTTCCACTTTCCAACCTTTACCTTCAGCATATCGAGTGTACATCCGCGAAATCATCTCCGCCCAATCACAAGCCTCTGTTCCTCCTTGACCGGCATAAATAGTCAGGACAACATCAGAACGATCATACTTATCACTCAAAAATAAAGTTATTTCTAAATTATCGATCTCTTTATTGATTTCACTTATCTCTTTATTGAGATCTTCAATAGTATGGCTTTTATCATGCGTAGTATCTTCTTCCAAAAGCTCCATCATGGCAAATCCGTCTTCAATCCGTTTTTGAAGTTCGTTAACCTTCTTTGCCTCAACCTCAATCTCAGAAATCTCCTGAGTCACTTTCTCCGCTTTTTCTCGATTTGACCAGAAATCCGGTTTAATTGCCAAAGCTTCTAGCTCACGCTTTCTTGTTTGCTTTCCGGCTAAATTAAGCTGTAGAAGTAAATCATCTAACCTTTTTTTTAGATTTCGTAATTGAATTTTGATCTCATCCATAAAAACCTCACAAATTTAAGCTCTTTCCTAAAATTCCTTGACAAATCTACAAACATACTATAGGATAAAAAGGTTTTAAAGTTATTTTAATGGTATTCATTGACAATTATCTCTGCTCAATAATATCATTAAAAGGAAGTTATTAAAAACTTTTTATTAAAAGGAGATATTATGGGTACTCCCATTTCAGCAGAAACATCAGCGGCATCAGCACAAAGATTGCAAAAAGAAGCAATACAAGGAATGCAAGGATCAGAAGCTATTTACGGTGGCAAGGGCGGAAGAATAACTGTTACGAGCGAGCAGTCAGGAAAAATAATGGGTGTCTTACAGGCAATGAGAAACGAGCTGGTCGCAAAGAGACCTGAAGATCTAACAATTGCCGAACAACAAATTTTAGCACTTATAAATAAAATCGGAGAAAATGGTCAAGTTGATGGAAAAGAAGCTTGTCAAGCGTTGTTACTCCTTCAAGCTCGTAGAAATGCAATAGAAAATGGGCCTCGAGGACGGACAAGACAAGAAAAACAAACTACTAAAAAAAGATTAAACGCCGTTACCTCTGCTCAAAGGGAAATTGCGGTAAATATCATTCCTGCTGAAGTAGGAGTAAATAGATTTGATAGATGGGTAGCAAGAAGATACACTGAAGGGAAAATGGACGCTAAGTTTCTTGCTGGAAATATCGATGCCGATAGAATGGTAGATAGACATCCAATTATCCAAAAATATGAAGATTTAATTACTGATAAGATTGCAAGTGGAATGAATCCTCGAGAAGCTTCAGACTCAGCCATGTCCGAAGCAATTCAATATTATGGAGATAATGAAGTAGATAAACTAATGCAACAGATTGAAGCTGAAAATCGTGTAGAAATGACCGAAAATCAGAGGAGAGAAGCACATGCAAGTAGAGAACAGATACAAGAACAATTAGAGCAAGGTCGAGAAGATTATGAAGAACGTAAAGGGAGAGTGTCTGTCTTAAAAAAGAATCGAACTGAACTTGTAACACAAAAACAAAAACTTGAAGATGACCTCGACGATCTTGACTCTCAAATTGCCTTACTTCCGAATACTGATATCCCAGCTTTAGAACAAGCTCTTGAACAAGCAAGAGATAATGTTTCTGATAATGAACGAGATATACAAACAACACAGATTGAAATAGATATCTTACGGAAAAAAATAGAATCTGCAAAATCCGCCGCTGAAAAGCCTGCAGATACATCAGCTATCGAAACTCAAATTCAAGACCTTGTGCACCAAAAAGGTGAAGCGGAAAAAAATGCCTCTACAGCTAACGCTTCTGAATCTCAAGAAAAAACCACGATTACAAATGCGAGACGCGACGCTAAAAAATATTCTGAGGAAGCCGCTGACAAAAAGAGCAGGCTGGCAGCAAAATCTACTGAGACCGCTCAAACAGTCCGAACTCATGAAGCTATGAAAAGAAGTAAAATGGCCGAAATGGCAACTATAACTGATCCGGAATTACCAACTAAACAATCAGAACTTCAGGGAAAGAGACAACAAATTTTGGAAGTTGGAAATAATATGCAGCAGCTAGCTGATACTCATTCTCAGGAAGTTAACGAATTATTAGAACAAGTGAATAATGAAAAGGATCCGGATAAAAAGCAAGAGCTTTTAACACAAATACAAGAGAAACAAACGGCTTTCAAACAGCAAACAGAACAACTTAGTGAACAAGGGGAGACATTAAAAAATGAAATTGATGAGCTTGAAAATGATATTGAAAGTCGAGAACAAGCTGTTAAATCAAGAAAAGACCTTATTAAGACAGACATTGATGCAGCAGATCAAGCAATTGATCAAGCTAATCAAGGACTTGAAGATTATAAAACAAGCATTGAGGATCTAGAACAAAAAGCGCAAGCTGAATTACAAAAAGCTGATGAGGCACAAAGAAGAATTGATAGTAACAAAATCACTAGTGCGGAACAAAACGCTGTCGCCAAACAACTTGGCGAACAAATTGCATTATTGAACCAAAAACTTAAAGAGCTGCAAAAACAAAGAGGTTCGCTAACTAAAGCAGAAGTGGACGGTTTTATTGATCAAGAAGAAACTCTTCGTAAAAAAGTCGAAACATTAAAAATACAAAAAGCAAGAAATGAACAGATCATTGGACAAAAACAAGAAGCTCTTAGACAAGGCCAAGAAGCCAAAACGAAAAAAGATAAAATGATAAAAGAGCGTGATGACAAAAAACGTGATTATGATAAAACTGACAAACAAATTACTAGAATAGATACGGAGATTGCAAATCATAAAACTGAAACCGATAAGTATGAAGATATTCAAAAACAGCTTGCGGGTGTGGAAAAACGGGTTCAATCCGCCGAAAGAGCTTCTACAGAAGCCAAAAAACTCCTTGAGGCAAAAACAACTAAAAAAGCTGATATTGAAAGACATTTCGGGTTTAAACCAGGTGATATTTCAGATCAAGAATACATCGACGCGGTTAACGCAGTTTTCCCAGATCAGGCGGCAACAATTGGTAATGATTTAGGAAGAGCTCAGAGACAGATGGAATCCTCAAACGAATTATCCCTCTGGAAAGTATTAATGAGAATTTTTGCCGGAGCTACCGTCGTTTAAATTAATCACTGCATATTATAAAGGAGTTTATTATGACCACTGCCAAATTATCACCTGAAGACCAGCACTTACTTAACCTAGTCAAACTGGCTCCCCTATCAGAAGATCGGCAACAAAAACTGGAATTACTCATTCCAACAATGACTGATGCACAAAAGTATAAATTATTAAATATTGTTTCGACTCAACTTGTTATGCAAGTCGATCATGAGGCCAGCAAAGCTGTGAATAAAACTTTAGAAGAAGTGGCTACAAATCCCAATAAAGCTTATGACCCAAAACTTTTTACGGACGCAATAAATAAGGTCTGGAATGACTTTGTAGCTCAAAAGACAACCGTTAATGATAGCTCGCAAATAAATGATGTTAGAGCTTCGTTACAAGCTTTACAAGATAAACTAAAAAAAATATCTAGCTACGCAGATGAAGCCCAAAAAGAGCTCACAAAGCATCTTTAAACTTCACTTCGTAGCGTCAACTAAATACTAGTTGAATATACGAAAATAAAAAAACTCCCTTATTTTGAGGGAGTTTTTTGTGGGTAAAAATGTTATCATTTAATTTGTGAATTAAAGGAGTCAAAACATGAAAGCAAAAACACTCAAAGAATATCAACAGATCCTAGATGAAATTGACGGAGATGAAAAAGTAACCAAAGAGTATACTTCAATTCTCATCTTAGGTATTCTTGAAGAGCTCGGAGAAATGTCTCGAGCTTATTTAGCAGAACAAGGTCGTAAACCTCATAACATTAGAGCACAACAGGATGAAACATATAAAGAAGAGCTCGGAGATATTATTATCACCATCATGAGACTAGCCCATATCAAAAATATAGACCTTGACGAACGCATTCACTATACGATTACCAAAATAAAAAGACGGAAGGAATCAAGAAAGAATGCAAAGTAAAAGAAAGCAACAATCTCTAGGGGTAACAGCGATCTTAATTTCCACCATTTTTTATGGACTTATGGGTGTTTATTCAAAAATTATCGGAGTTAACTTTGGTATATTTACTCAAAGTTATATTCGTAATCTAATTGTATTTTTAATCATTTTCGTTTTATGTTTGGTTCTGCGTAAAAAGTGGGTAAAAATTCAGAAGCAAGATATCCCTTGGATTATTCTCTGGTCTATAAGCGGAACGATTGCATCAGTTTGTTTCTTTGTTGCTGTAAATTATTTATCAATTGGAACCACCGTTATTATTTTTTTTGCTGGGAGTAACATCTCTGGATATTTAGCTGGAAAGGTTCTCTATCAAGAACAACTGACAAAAAGTAAGATTATCGCTTCAATTTTATCGATTCTCGGAGTTCTATTAGTTTATTATTCTACAATCGGTCTAGATAATCTCGTTTTTTCAATTATGGCTTTATTCTCTGGACTTGGAACTGGGTTATGGAATACGGTGAGTAAAAAATTTTCCCACCATTATTCAGGTTTGCAAATTACGGGAATGGATGCTTTTGCCTCTTTCTTAATGACGCTGTTTGCTTCAATGATTGTCTTCGAACCGTTGCCGACAATCTCTTTTACCATCCCGATGCTATTTGTATTCATCTACTCAATTACTCAAACGATCACCGTGTTCTTCACCGTTTACGGATTTAAAAGATTAGAAGCTCAAATTGGGACATTAGTGATGCCCATGGAAGTATTTTTTGCAGCTTTGTTCGGATTTATATTCTACAGAGAAACGTTGACCATTTTAACAATTTTGGGTGGATTATTAATAATTAGCGGAATTGTGATTCCGAATTTACGATTTGCAAAAAAAATATCGATTGTAAATCAAGTCAAAAACTAACCTTGTAATTTGCACCCCGAACCTTCAAGCAAGAAACATTTTTTGTACTTTTTACCACTACCACAAGGACAAGGATCATTTCTGCCTATTTTATGGTCTGTCTTTATTGGTTCCAAATTACGACGGTTCATATCTACTCTTCTTGCTGGAGAAATCTCTTTTGACCCTGATCGAATGGCAATCTCTTCTACTTCTGGCTTTTTTTCTTGAATTTTCATCTTAGGTGTCGCTTTTTGAGCGATCGAGATTTTGTAAATTCGACCGGCAATATCATGATGGATACTTCCATTTAACATTTCAAACATTTTGAACGCTTCACCTTTGTATTCAATAAGAGGATCACGTTGCCCATATCCCCTTAGACCAATCCCCTCACGCAAGTGATCAATATCAGTCAAATGTATTTGCCATAAATTATCAATTGTAGAAAGCGAAACAAATTTTTCAACCTCTCTCATCACTTTTTCCCCAATCTCTCTTTCTTTATTTTCATACGCCGTCGTGGCAATTTTATCTAACTTTGCCTCAATCTCTTCTAACAAACTTATAGCAGTTAATTCTTTCTGAATCACCTTTTGACTTTGATCATTGAAAGGAATCATTGCGATAAATTCTTTGATAATCTTTTCGTGATTCAATCCAGATTCCTCTTGTGAACTGACCACAATTGCGGTTATTTCTTCCTTAATCATATTTAAAATTCGTTCTTTAAGGTTTTGCGTTCTTGATTCGTTGTTATCAAAATCCAAGTTTTCCTCTTCAGATTTTTCAATCTTTACTTCTAAATCTTTAACCTGTCCTTCTTCGAGTATTTTTCTGCGCTTTCCATAAATTATCTCTCTCTGCTTGTTCATAACATCATCATATTCAACAAGTTGTTTACGAATATCAAAGTTGTGTCCTTCAACTCTTGTCTGAGCACTTTCCAAAGCTTTTGAAACCATTTTATGTTCCAGAGGAATATCATCAGGCATGTTTAAAAAGCTCATAATCTTTTTCACCTGATCTCCTCCGAAAATCCGCATAATATCATCTTCCAAAGAAACAAAGAAGCGTGATTCTCCGGGATCTCCTTGACGTCCAGATCGACCGCGCAGCTGATTATCAATTCGTCGTGCTTCATGTCTTTCTGTTCCAATTACGTAGAGTCCACCCAAAGATACAACTTCGTTATGTCTTTCTTGCCATTCTTGTAACTCTTTTTCATAGGTATGAAGTAAATCAGTTTCTTTTTTATTCTCTCCTTCCTCATCTTGAAGTCGATATTTATCCGGTTTCTTCCCTCCAAGCTCAATGTCTACTCCACGACCTGCCATATTCGTCGCCACCGTTACCGCCCCTTTTTCTCCAGCGGCAGATAGAATCAAAGCTTCTTTCTCGTGATGTTTCGCATTCAAAAGCGAATGTTTAATCCCACGTCTTTCTAGCAATAATGACAAAAATTCATTTTTGGCAATTGAGGTTGTCCCTACGAGAATCGGTTGTCCCGTTTTATTTTTATTTTTAATCTCTTCGATAACTGCATTAAATTTTGATTTTTCATCTTTATAAATCAGATCCTGTTGATCTTGTCGAATTACCTGATTATTAGTCGGAATCACGACAACTTCGAGTTTGTAAATTTTGTGAAATTCTTCCGATTCAGTTACAGCAGTTCCAGTCATTCCAGATAGTTTTTTATACATTCGGAAGTAATTTTGAAATGAGATTGTTGCTAGAGTTTTACTTTCTTTCTGAATTTCTACTCCTTCTTTAGCCTCAATAGCTTGATGCAATCCTTCAGAATAACGTCGGCCTTCCATAAGACGTCCTGTAAACTCATCGACAATAATAACCTGACCCTCTTTCACAATATAATCTTTATCTTTTTGGTACATAACATCTGCGCGTAAAGCCTGTTCAATGTGATGTAAAGTTTGGAAGTCTTTTTCGTAAAGATTATCAACTTTAAGTAACGATTCTAGTTTGGCTACACCCTCTTCAGTCAAACTCGCATTTTTAGTTTTTTCGTCAGTAGTAAAATCGGTTTTGGCGTCCAAACGTTTCATTAGCCGCGCAAAATCATAGTATCTTTTGGTTGAATCTTCTTCGGGAGCAGAGATGATTAGTGGCGTTCTCGCTTCATCAATCAAAATAAAGTCAACCTCATCTACAATCGCAAAATGATGTATCCCCCACTCTTTTCTCATATTACTTTGGACCATCTGTTCCAGATTCCAAACCATATTGTCACGTAAATAATCAAATCCAAATTCATTATTTGTTCCATAAGTAAGGTGAGATTGATAAGCCTGTTGTCGTGTAATTGGACGCAAATGAATTAATCTACTATCTTGAGCTTTTTCATCGACATATTGCGCGTCATAGATAAAAGCTTGATCGTGAACAATCGTGGAAACAGAAATACCAAGGAGGTCGTATATCGGACCCATCCAACCACAGCCAATTTTTGAAAGATAATCGTTTGGAGTAACAAGATGACAACCTCTTTGCGTAAGACTATTTAGATAAAGTGGAAAAACTGCGGTAAGAGTTTTTCCCTCTCCTGTTTTCTGTTCTGCGATTTTACCCTGATGTAAAATAATTCCAGCAATGAGTTGCACATCAAAAGCTCGAAGTCCAAGAGTTCTTTTACCTGCCTCCCGAGCCAAAGCAAAGGCTTCTGGTAAAATTTCTTCCAAGAATGAATTTTGTTTTTCAAGATCCATTTTTTGTAACTCAGTTTGCCATTTTTCAGTTTTATCTTTAATTTCAGAATCTTTTAGCTTCTCAAGTTCTTTTTCAAAACTGTTTATTTTTTCGACGATCGGTTTCAGCTTTTTTACCTGTTTTTCATTGGAGTCGAAAACTTGGGTCAAAAACTTCAGCATAACTAACTCCTCTGCTTATCTGTTCAAATCCAAATTAATTCCTAAATAATAATACACGGAAATATTTGAGTTTAAAACATCTTCTATGTTAAACTAATACAAATTCTATTAACCAAGGTTTACATTATATACTTAACTTCGTAGAATTGGCAATAATTGTAGTTGAGTATAAACCGAATTAACAACATTTATGTATCAAATTGGAATAATTCGGTTATAAAATAATAAAACTCTCTTTAGAAATTATGTTTGATAAGATAATAACAAAAACCGGAAACAATATCTCTAATTCAAAGATACAAATATTAATTATATTTAATTATAAATTTTTAGTCTAAAAACCGCGAAATAACGCGGTTTTTTTGTATACTCAATTAAATAATCAAGGTTAAGTATCATTTAATAACAATATAAAAAAAGAAAGGTCTTTATGAACGAAAAACCAATTTACAAGAGAATTTTGTTAAAATTATCCGGAGAAGCACTCCTTGGAAAAAGAGAATTTGGAATCGATCCTGATGTTATCAACTATCTCGCTCATGAAATTAAAGAGGTCATGGATCTTGGTGTTCAAATCGGAATAGTTATGGGTGGAGGCAATATCTTCCGTGGTTCCATTGCTGAAAGAGAAGGTGGAATGGATCGAGTAATGGCTGATTATGCAGGAATGCTAGCAACGGTAATAAATGGTATTGTCCTTGAAGAAGCTCTAAAAAAACACAATATTGCGGTACGACTAATGTCAGCTCTTTCTATGAATGAAGTTGCGGAACCGTATATCCAAAAAAGAGCACTGCGACATCTACACAAAGGCCGTGTCGTAATATTTTCCGGAGGAACCGGTAATCCATTTTTTACCACTGATTCCGGAGCCGCACTTCGAGCTTCAGAAATCCAAGCTGATGCCCTTCTTAAAGCCACAAAAGTCGATGGTGTTTATGATAGTGATCCCATGAAAAATAAAAAGGCGAAAAAATTCCAGAGTCTTACATACATGAACGCCTTAAAAAAAGATCTCAAAGTAATGGATGCTACAGCTTTTGCTCTCTGTATGGATCAAAAAATTCCAATAATTGTTTTTGATCTAAATGCCAGTGGAAATGTCAAAAAGGTAGTCTTAGGAGAAAAAGTCGGAACCATCGTCGGAGATTAATAATTCAGTAGTAATAAAATCATAATTAGTAAAGCTAATCCAACTCGGTAAATGATAAATATTGTCAGTTTCTGCTTTTTCAGATAATCCATAAGAAATTTGATGGCTAAAAATCCTGTAATTGCGGCAGTTAAAAATCCTACGATTAAAGGAATAACTTCGAGTCCCACAAATCCCGTTTTAAAAACTTTATAGATTTCATAAATTCCCGCACCAAAAATAATTGGAGTTGAAAGTAAGAAAGAAAATTTGGCGGCATCTTCTTTTGATAATCCTCGGAATATACCAACAGTAATTGTCACACCGGAACGTGATGTTCCAGGAATTAATGCTAACGCTTGCGATAAACCGATAAAAATACCGTCAAGGGGTTTCAAGTTTTTAAAAGTTCTCACAAGTCGCGGTTTATTTTCTACCCACCACATTAGACCTGCTAATGTAATTAACATAACTACAACAACATAAGGTGATCTTAACTTCTCTTCAATAAAATCTTGAAAAATAAAACCAATTATAGCCGCCGGAATTGTTCCAAGACCAATCAAAATCCCCAATCTCATGTCAACAGGATAAAGCATAAAGTCCTGTTTTGATTTTATCTTCCAATTTTTTCGTAATGAACTAAAAATCTCCTTCCAATCCTTCCAAAAGAATAAAGAAACGGCAAGTAAAGTCCCCCAGTGAAGGGCAACGTCAAAATAAAGAGGTTGAATATCCCAATTGAAAATATAGGGAACCAAAATCAGATGTCCTGAAGAAGAAATTGGTAAAAATTCAGTAAGACCTTGAATGAATCCTAAGATAAAAGCTTGTAAGATTGACATAAAATGATAATACAAGTAAGTAAGTTAAAAGTCAAAAGTCATTTTATCGCATAAATTAAAACGTTATCCAAGCCTAAAGCTTTTTGATAACGATCATAGGTTATCTTTTGGAAATAAGGTTTAATCTTTTTCCCAAGATAATCTTTTATCTGTTCTTCCTTGTCTTCACGATGAAAGATCTTATTTAAAGACAAGATTCCTCCGTGTTTTAAAAGTTTAGAGCTTTTAGCAAAAAAGTCTGTATCTTCACAGGTAACTGGAGTTGCTTCGACCTTAAAGATATCCATAAAAATCACATCATACTTTTCTTTTTCAGTTATTTTTTCTCCTGATTTACTTTGAATCCACTTCACCGCATCAGTTTGAATAATTTCTAGATTTTTAATTAAATTCAAGTAAAAATAATTTTTTCCAATATTTATAACCGTTGGATCAAGCTCAATTCCGACAATTTTTTTCGGAGTAAAATATTTATGAAGAAGATAAGCAAGTGTTCCCCCTCCCAAACCTAAAATTAAAGCCTTATCAATTTTTAATTTTGGATTTAAAATCTTTAGTTTAGAAACAGCTTGTCCCCAATACCGATCGTTAAAAACATCTTCAGGATCATTTGACCAAACTGAATAACTGATGTAGTTTGCGCCAAGAACACGACGACAACCAGTTTCAATTACGAATAGCTCTGTTTCCGAAACTTCAGAATAAGTTTTGTATAATGTTTTGGGCAAAGAGATTGTAGACACAACAGATCCTTATTTTGTAATTACTTCTTTTCCTAAATATTGCTGCAATATCTTGGGAACCCGAATACTTCCGTCTTCTTGTTGGAAATTATCAAAAATAGCTAAGATTATTCGAGTATTGGTTATAGCTGTTGCGGAAATAGTATGTACATAGTCCCGACTACCATCTTCTTTCTGATATTTAATATTTAGGCGTCTCGCATGGTATGAAGCTAGATCTGAATTACTCATTGTTTCACAGTACTCTTGTTGTGAAGGGAGAAAAACCTCTACATCCCATTTGCGGTGTGTCGCCATTCCCACATCTCCAGTACACATTTCAAGAACGTGATATGGAAGCTCTAATTCCTGTAAAATCTCTTCTTCAATCGCCAGAGCTTCGACCATATACTTTTGTGATGTTTCTGGAGTTGTAAAATAAATCATTTCTAATTTATTGAATTGATGGACTCTTTTTATGCCACGAACATCTTTTCCCCAAGATCCAACTTCAGATCGAAAACAAGGAGAGTACCCCAGATATTTTTTAGGCATTTTCCCTTTAAGAAGATCATCCATATGATAAGAAACAATCGCCTGTTCCGAAGTTCCGGTAAGATAAAGCTCATTTTTATCTTCTAAATTATGCTTTTCTATTTTATAAACTTGATCATTTTCAAAAGGAAAATAACCTGTTCCGTATAAAGCTTTTTCTCTCACCAGTACTGGTGTTTCTATTGGAGCAAAACCTCTGGAAATTAGCTTTTGGAATACATAATTAAATAACGCAAACTCTAGCGAAACCGCATCATTAAGAAGGTAATAAAATCGGGAACCAGAAATTAAAGCTGATTTTTTAACATCAATAAGCCCAAGAGATTCGCCTAAATCAAGGTGATGCTTGGCAGAAAACTTATGTTTTGGTTTCCCTCCCCAAGATTTAATTTCAACATTTCCACTATCATCCTTTCCCACTGGCATATTAGAATTTGTAACATTCGGCATTAAATCCATTAATTCACGCCATCGGAGCAAAATCTTTTCACTTTTTTCTTCCTCTTTTTTCAGCTCCTTACGAATAGATTTTGCCGTTTTAATAAGTTCTTCTCTTTCGGATTCTGTGGTCTTATTAATTTGTTGCGTAATTTCATTGCGTTTTTTTCGTAACGCTTCCACTTTTTGGATTAAAAATTTTTTATCCAAGTCTAATTGCAAAAGTTCATCCACATTAAATTTCTTTGGATCAAGCTGACGGTTTAGAATATTTTGTTTCAGCTCTTCCTTATTAGTACGAACATAATTTATATCTAACATATAATGTTCCTTTCCTAATTATCAAGTTTGTTACAATCATTAGCTATTGTATCAAAACTATTATTAAAAATAATATTCTGTTGATAAAAAAGACTTAAACCCTTTTGATAAAAATCGAAATATTTACTTTTAATCAATTTCGAATAATCCTCTTTGCCAATAATATGTGGAAGTAATCCTACCATACTCTCACTTTCAATAAATATTTTGGCTTTTTTACGCACCGATTCTCTCCTTGCCACTCCACCATAACCAATAAAACAGGTAACACTCTCTTTTGCTTCATAATCAGTCATACTATCACCGATAAAAGCGCTTTTCTGAGTCTTTTGAATTATCTTTTGAAGAAGCTTTTTCTTCCCGTTATTCTTGCACAAATGATTTTCTCTTTCATAATCAAGATAATTCCCAGCATCATCAAAATACAATTTATTAGCATAGATATAGGAAGAAGATATCTTGAGCTCTTTGGCTAGAATCATCACCGCCTCCTCATATCCTCCGGTAATTATATAAATCTCTTTTCCCAAATATTGTAAAGTTTCAATAACCTTTGGCATATCTTTAACCAAACTATTAATATACATTTTTCCAATTTTTTTTAAATCTTCTTGATGTGGTTTGATTATTTCTAGTCTTTTTTCAAAAACTTCTTCAAATCCAAGCTCACCATCCATTGCTTTTTGTGTAAGAAATTCAACCTCTTTCTTCTTACCTTTAAGATTAGCAAGTTCATCTATTCCTTCTATTGCACAAATTGTACTATCACAATCAAAAATTATGCAGTCATACGATTGATACGAAAAATCTTTCATCAAAACCTCCTTCAATAAAAAAATCCGTCCCTAAAAACGAAATATTAATTCGTTGCTAAGGACGGATTTTATCCGTGGTGCCACCTTTATTTGACTCATTTCTAAGCTGTAACGGGCTAAACCCGAAGAAACTTATTCATAATTTCTATGTTTTCGTTTCTCAACGTTCCCAATTTATGGATTCTCTGATGGAAGGTCAAAGTAATGACGTTTTTATAAATATTTTTCTATTTTATCACAAAAGAAAATAAAAGGAATTAGTTTTTCTCAACCGTTAAATCAAAAGATAATAAGGTATCTTTATCAACACCCAAAAGATTATCAATTATCACTGTCACCTTCATTTTTTCACCACTATTTAGGCTAAAGTTCACTTTAGAATTTGCGGAAATTTGATTACTATATTCAAACATCGTCACACTTTCTCCATTATTAAGCTGAAGAGTAGCCACATTATTATTCATATCTCCTAACACTTTTGAAGAGGGATAAATCGTAAAATTTAATGGAGTATTTGTAACATTAGTAATTTCATATATAGGATAATAGTAAAATTTTTCACCTTTTAAAACTGTTAACGTTAAGGCGTCTTTCTCATTATTGCCACTCGTAATTAAATTACGCACGAGCACTTTACTGGAATCACCAATAAACTTTTTGTAGTGTGTTTTTTCTGATTGTACACCCAAGACAACTGGATCAACTTTGGGACGAATTAAAGAAAAAGGAGTTAGAACTAATAACCCAAACATCGAAAGCGTAATTAAATTAATAAGATGTTTACTAATTCTCATTAAATAACCTCCAGACATAAAATTCTTTTTCCAGATCATCAATAAGCAAATATGTCATCATCACACTCGCTAGAAATGTTCCCATAAATACCCACATATAAGAAAGGGCCAAAAGATAATAAACTGTGGACATTATTACCGCCAACCACATAAAACAAAACCAAACGAACGCTGAGTGATAAACATCAAAAGAGGTAGTAATAAGATGCAACATTTTCAAGTCTGCGAGTTTAGCAGTGGTACCTGGCTTAATATGAGTATCGTGGAAGTGGTAAGAACGAATTAAAACCCAGAAAAACCCAACAAATATAACTGCATACATAGCCAAGTTTGTGTATGAATTAACAATTAAAGCTTGTTCTGGTGAGATAAAAATAAAATTAATCGGAAAAACATCTAATTTCCACTCAATGGTATACTGAAAACCCAAAAGGATGGGCAGCAAAAACATTCCCACAACTTTAGTTACAATGAGTAAAAATGATGGTAAAAAAGCCTCTTTAGTCAAATACTGAAGGCTCTCGGTTGAGATATCTTTCTTTTTTGTTTTTTCCATGGCAGTCGTTCAAAACTCCTCTTAATACCAGAGTAACATAGACAAAATTAGAGTGCAAGAGGAACGTTCAGAACTGAAATCTTTATTGATAAACTATTTCAATACTCCAATAATATCAACCTTACCTCCACAGAAACGAGTAATAAACTCAACGCTTAACTGTAAAGCTTCCCAGACTTTTTGCGGAGCAACTTCATATACCCCATCAACGTTAATCCAAATATCCCTAGTATCATCTTTTACCAAAGTTCTCTGCGCATCACGATAGTTAAAATCTAAATTATAAGGCCCTTTTTTATCAAAATAACAGATCTCCCCATTTTTTAGAACAGTTTCTTTTTCGTCTCCATGTAGTAAAATTTTCTCCCCACCGGAAGCTGCTTTTAAAAGTGTTGGAAATTGAATATTCTGAAGATCAAAAGCTCCCACGGAAACATGTGTTTTCATCACGACTAGGTTATACGCATCTACAAGAGTATTTACACTATATAGCTCTTTGCCTTGCGCCAGTCGTCGTAACAAAGCCTCAGGAGAAGGTCGTCGACTATGCCAGTCAACTCCCATTGCGCGATAAAGTTTACGATAACTTAGCAAATTTGGTGATTCTTTTAAACTTTCAACCGTAATCTTACTTAAAGATGCCAGAAATTCTTTTTTGAACTCTGTAAGTTCTGGTAAAGTTTTGACTATTTTGACGTCTCTAATAATTGCAACTCCCACAGAAATTGAGGGATACTTTTCTTGTAACGATGGATCAATCTGAATTAAATCTGTATTTCGAAAAAGAGCAAGATCAGAAATAGTTTTTGCTTTTTCTTTATTAACTTTAACGTTTTTAAATTTCTCTGCCACTAAATCTAAATCTTGACTCAAGATTAAAGCACCTGCCTTAGGACCATATTCTTTACCCAATAATGATTGATAAATAGCAGAAAAAGTTTCTTTAGGTTTAAGGTTTTGACTTTTTCCTAACTGATACAAATGATTTTGTATTTCTGTGTCTGATTTAGGATTAACCTTTAGTTCTTTAACATACCCGCTTGCTAAGCTCAAAAAGGCAGTTTGTTCATTTGATAATCTTGATATAACTGATATTGGGGTATCTTTTTTTACTTCTAATCTAAAATCTTCCGGAGCGTAATTTTTGAGCCACATCTCTGCATACTGTTTTCGTTCTTTCAGAATATCCAGTTCGACTTTGGTAAGTTTGGCTCTTTTTTCCTTGGCAAAAAAATCAGCTAAAAACTCTACTTTCGGATCTTGAATCGCTTTCGCGATATCTAAAAATCTCGGAAGAAATTTTGGAGTTTGATAATCTTTTTTATCGTCAATCTGCGCTACTTCATAAATCCGGCCAAAATCATCTGTATTACCCTGCTCCCAATAAACATGAGCACAGCGATCATACTCATCAAAAAGATCCGGAATTGTCATACCTTCGGGATCAAAATTGGCTTGTCTGTTATAACGATTGCGGGCAAATAGAAATCGTCCAATTGTCGGCGGAAATATTTTTACAAATTCCGAAGCTGAAGTTCCCACACCTTTTGAAGAGGACATCTTCTTCCCTTTAATCAGAAACCATTCATATGGAATATCGTAAGGATTGGGATAATTATAAACGTCTTTGAGGATTTGCACTGCCATATCGCGAGAACCACCGGCTGAAGAGTGATCCTTACCTGCGCCTTCGACTGTAATCCCGACTGTCTTCCAATGAGCCGGCCAATCTACCTTCCACATTAGTTTACCGGTACCATTAAATGGTGAAACCTTTCCCTCATAACCACAACCTATTGCCCATTTCACCAAATTAGGTACACAGCGGAATGAAACTTCTTTTCCATCCCAATCAAAGACTTCAGTTGTCCCCACTTTTCCACATTTTGGACAAACAGGCTGAAAAGGATACCAATGTTTTGGTTTATCATAATTACCGACTTCTTTATAAATAAGACGAATCAAATCAACTTTATCCAAAGCGGTTTTAATGGCATCATTCATCTTCCCTGATTGATACAGTTCATGTGACCAAAGTATTTCCGGCTTCGCTCCCAACTTTTGCATCGCTTCAATAAATTCATACGCATACTGATGCCCAAGGCTTTTAGATTTTTTATCCGGCGAGGGAATTGTGAAAAGTGGTTTCCCCATATGTTTCTCATATTCTTTTTGATCAAGGTAAGAAGGTAAGCCATCCATAGGATCAAAATCATTAAACACGTAGGTATACTTCGCCTTAACTCCCAGGTAAAGTAATGATTTATAGATAAAGTCATGAAGAAGCACTCCAACCAAAGAACCCACATGAATCCGACCGGAAGGCGTCTTCATATCATCAACCCACTGGAGTGGTTCACGTCGAGTATTTTTTATTTCTGTAGCAAGTTTATCAGCCCAAAACAAAGTAAGTTGTCAGTAATTAGTAATCGGTGTCTTATAAAAAAACCCGAAAACCAATACTTAACCTCCACTAAAATCTTTATTGATAACTGTTTCCTATCATACCAAAAGCTTGATCCAAAAACCAGAGCAAAATATTTACAATTTATTTTCTAGTTTTTGTAATTGTCGGACAAAAAACAAAAAGTTCTTGACGGCAATATACCCTGTAGATTATTATACCTATAGTTGATCTATTTTAGATCAACTTTTTCATTGCACATCAAAAGCTGCTTATCCCCAAAAAGCAATCTGGAAGAAGATTTCTATTGAGACTAATTGAATAAAATTTGACTGTCATTTTGACTGAAACTGAGAGATTAATTATCTGTTAATTTTTCTGTTCCGTCAAAATGACCTTAAAAAAGGCATTTTCAATTTTTGCTTACTAGTGAGTTTTTATACTCGAAAGGAGAATTCTGTTGAAAGGAGGTGAGGCTGGCTATGAACGCCAATAATACCGTGTGATACTACCTGGCGCCCGCCCCTAGAGGTCACATACCCCGATGGGGCAAATACTCCTAAAGAGGAGTTCATCTAACCTTTGGTATCGACTGCGCGATCGCGGTACGATGTAATGACCAAAGGATCTTAGTCAGCTAAGTGAGTGGACATGCGTCCTGCTTTTTCATACTGGCTGACGCCATTTTTCTTTTTGCTAAGGTCCGCGGAGACCTGGAGGCCGACAATGAGTGCACAGATCTTGTGGCTCGATATCTGTATCGGCAAGTTGTTCATGGCCCGCGTCTTCCGGGATGGTTGCACAACGGTTGAATCCGTTTCGTCTGCCCGGAGCATCTGTGGCCAAATCACCCCCGCGGACACACGATGGTATCGCCCAACCTCACGCCCGGAGGGAATTAACCCGACTATCGCCGGGTTTGGCTAGCAGGACTATCTGTGTATCTTTGCGCAAACGCGCTCAATAGACGCCCAGTGGGCTGAAATTGTTGCGTCCATGCGCTGCGGATTATCAATCTATTAGTAAGGAGGTGCTCTATCTTCGATACTAACAAGATTCACTCGCTCGTGTTGGATCTTTCGAAAAGAAAGTTGTGATTCAATCAACTGTGTTTAATCGGCAAAAACTGGAGATCGATCACTCGAAATGTTGAATACCAATAATGTACACTCACACCTGTCGCCTTTGACCGCCGATGATCTGCACCTGACCGTCAACCGCCGCGCCGACTACAACCTGAGCCAGTAGCCCAACGATCAATTGCTACTGCGAGGTTTTTCGCGAGGTTTGACTAACTCACTTACATTGACCTTGGAGAGGGATATGAGGGACTCATGTCCCTCTCCATGCATTCTCTTGGCCGACGCGCCAAGATTCAGGGGGAAACAAGGGAGAGACAATTTTTAGACGAGATGGGAATACATTTTTCTGGGGGATTTAAAGTTCTACCCGCCTACCGGTCCGCCGGAGCCACTTTTACCCACAATCCACAGATTACCAAACCCATCTCGTCTCTCCCAACTCTTTCAAAAACTAATTCCAAATCAACAATATAATATTTCTCGTGTTATTTTGAGCTCTTATTTATTTATATTTTCACCATGTGGAAGAGTCTAGAAATTCACAATGAACGGAACGTCAAAAAAATGCTCTTGTTTGAGTTCGTCAAAGGCGACGAGTTAGCTTTTTAGTGGAGTGAGTTGATGAATTTCTTGACGATATAACCTAGTGATGCTTTTTGACTCCAGCTTTTGGCATCGCAAAAGATGGAAAATTATCTTAATCTTTTAAAAATCTCGGTATAAACTTTTTCCACATATTCTAATTCTTTAACTTCAACATATTCATCGACTTGATGTGCCTGTACAATACTTCCGGCTCCAAAAACAATTGTATTTATACCTGCTTCTTGTAAATCTGCCGCTTCCGTGTAGTATCGGGCTCCAGTTAGTGTAATCTGCGAATCAACTTTTTTAATTATTTCAATCATCGAATGGTTATCAACACCCGCTTGAAATGAAGGAAATTTATAAATCTGTTCCACCCTAACTTTATCTTTCAAGACCTCATCCGTATTCACTAAATTTTGGACTCCCCACAAAATCTGATCCGCATTATATTCTGGAATATAACGAAAATCAATTTTGACTTCACAATAATCTGGAACAGTATTTAATACCGAAGTATCTTTTCCACCCTGAATATAACCGATACTAGAAACTCCATTACCCAAAAACTCGTTTTGCTCTTTTTGTAAAATATTAACATAGTACTCTTGAAATATATTTAAAAAGTGATTCGCCAGATAGATACTGTTTTCTCCTTCTTCCGGACGCGAAGAATGTACAGATTTTCCTATAAAAGAAACTTTCAATCCCGTAATTCCCATGTGCGCAACCAGAATCTCGCGATCAGTTGGTTCGGCAACAAGAGCTTCCTCAATATTTTTATGAAAATCACTTTCAATAAAAACCTTAATTCCTTTTCCGGTTTGTTCTTCATCAGCGCTAAAAAGAAAAAGGCAGTTTTCCGGTTTGTTTTTTAAAATCGCTCCAGCTATTGCGGCCAGAGAACCTTTATTATCACAAGCTCCTCGACCATAAAGTTTTCCGTTCTGAATCTTTCCAGAAAATGGGTCATATAACCATTTGTTTTTATCACCAACAGATACGGTATCAAGATGCACATTAAAAAGATATCTTGGTCTTACGCCAAAATAAACAAGCAAATTACTCCGATTATTCTCAAAGCTTTGGATAATACATTTGCCTTTCGTATTCTTCTCAAAAAAATCTTGCAGATATTCTACAACTTTTATTTCATTTCCGGGTGGGTTCTGACTATCGATCGCAATTAAATTTTGGAGGATCTTAACTGTTTTCATTTTTTCCTTCTTTTTAATCTCGCTAAATTCTGCGGAACTAGATTGACTTCTCCGCTTTCGGTAAGTAGTTTTGCAACACCAATAGTATTTTTATAATCGACTGGATCGCTGTATTTTTTTATATCTAGAGGTAAAGTATGCGTATAATTAGTCGGTTCTGTATAGTTAAATATTAAACCTTCATAATTACGGAGCGCGATTTTGTGATTACTCTGGGATAGAACATAATTTGGCATTACTGGAACTTTTCCACCACCACCAATGCCATCGATGACAAAAGTCGGTACCGCAAAACCGCTGGTGTGACCGCGCAAATTTTCAATAATCTCTATTCCTTCTGATACTTTGGTTCGAAAATGCTCAAGCCCTTGGCTCAAATCACATTGATAGATATAGTATGGACGCACGCGATTGACAACTAGCAATTTCACTAGTTTTTTATAAATCAGAGGGTGGTTATTTACCCCACGAAGTAAAACACTCTGATTGCCAAGAGGAATCCCCGCATCAGCGAGTTTTTGACAAGCTTCTGCCGAAAGATCAGTCATCTCACGCGGATGATTAAAATGAGTATTAATCCAAAGCGGATGATATTTCTTCAGTATATTACAAAGATTGTCAGTAATTCTCATAGGCATCGTAACTGGCACTCGAGTACCAATACGAATAATTTCTAAGTGATCAATCACTCGTAATTCTTTCAAAATTACTTCCAGATGATCGTCTGATAAAGTCAAAGGGTCTCCTCCAGAAATAAGGACATCACGAATTGTTTCTCTCTTGCGAATATACTCTATGGCTTTTTTGATCTTTGACATCGGGGTAGGAATATCTGTTTCTCCCGCATGACGCCTACGGGTACAATGTCGACAATACATCGCACATTGGTAGGTCACGTAAATAATAAGACGATCAGGGTAACGATGAGTTAAGATTCCTTCCAGACCCGGAACAGGACAATCTGCTTCTTCATGCAAAGGATCTTTACAATCAGTTTTTTTGATATCGGTTTCCGCTAAAGTCGGAATTGCCTGCATTCGAATTGGATCGTTGACTTCATTAGAATCAATTTGCGAAAGATAATATGGAGTTATCGCCATCCGTAAAATCTTCAAAGAATCGCTGATTTCCTTTGTAGCTTTGTCACTTAAACCTAAAATCTCCTGTAGTTCTTTAGGATCAGTAACTCGGTTATTTAGCTGCCAATTATAATCATTCCAATCTCTATCACAAACTTTAAGCCAATATTTATGTTTTTTGGCTTTGGTGAAGAAAAATTTTCTAGGCATATAATCTCCTTCAAATAATCCGCTTTCTGGCGAACTAAATCCTAAACCCTAAGATCTAAACATACCTGCTTAGATCCTAGATCTTATAATTTAGTATTGATTGGAGCTTAGGGGATTGGTGTTTTTCTGTCAAGAAAAAATGATGCGATGCATCCACCAATCCCCTTTTTTGTATCTCTCTGCTCCCTTTTAAGTTTTTTTAGACCAGTTGGCCTTGAGTAACCGACATGCGCCATCAGCTTTAGTGCAATCAACTCCTAACTCTCCACTGCAACAACAAGTTGTTGCTCGAATAGCAAGAGGCAATGATGTAAAATCCCACATGGCCATTCCGCCATGAATTAAAGCGGTTATTGCTTTCGAAGTTTTAGCTGTCGCAATAATGCGATGTTTGCCATTTAATGTCAAAGCTATTCGAACTAATTCCGTTCCGATACCAAGTCCTTGATATTGTGAAAAAACTCCCAGAGTTCCAAGCTCTAGAACACCTTCCACTTTAAGATCCCAAAGAGTCACAAAACCAACAAGCTCTAACCCTTCAGGTCTTTCTATGACAGCGGCCACAGTCGCCTCTTTTTTGAGCTGCGGCATAATTTCTGCCGGAGCTTTAACTAGCATAATACCTTGATATTCGCGAGTCATTCTGGAAACCTCTTCGGCAATACGAAGGTGATGCTCTGGTGGAATTTGCATCCCATGAAGAAATTTAACACCATCCACTTTTTCTCTCCTTCTGCTCATTTAGAGCAATTTCAAACAGAATGTGCAAGTAATTTAAGCCTACTGGCTTTGTTCCAACAAAGTTAGATTGAAGCTGTTTCACTCCAATTTTGTGAGAACAACAAAAAACCCGTAAGCTCCAGATTGAACAGGATTTGACGGGTAAAAAAAGTCTATACGCAAAAAACCGCCTTCTGCTCAATCCGAGAGTCTTACCATCCGT
The DNA here is from genome assembly GCA_001771135.1 of candidate division CPR3 bacterium GWF2_35_18. Classification (GTDB taxonomy): domain Bacteria; phylum Patescibacteriota; class CPR3; order CPR3; family GWF2-35-18; genus GWF2-35-18. The sequence goes on from MESW01000003.1 coordinate 297,035, forward strand.
ATAGGTGACAAAATTGATCCCAGATTGAGTAGAAGACGGTCTTTAATAAAAGAACGTGGTACCACTTCTACTTTAAACAGCATTTTAATGTATATTGCTGTTTCTTATAAACCACGCAAGAATTAAAGAATTCTATCAATGGTTTTGGTGTTGATAACGGACACTTTCCGTTCAGTTCTACTTTCCTAATATATTAGGATTTCTTCTGACAACGCTCCTTAAAAATTCCATTAATAAATGGATCAAGGGATGAAGAATCTTTTCAGAAAGAAAGTAATGTTATCTGGCTTACACTAAATTTCCAGACTCGCTATAACTACTTTAGTCTATCCTACTTGTTTCTTATGATTACGTCTTTAATTCAATTTTTAACGAGGTACTAATTATATGCTTAACTTCTAACAAATGCAATTTAGTTTTTGAAGTTTACTACTAATATTAAGAATCTGCAATCAAATTTTCTAACTAATTGCAATAATACGATATTTGATCCTTCCAAGCGGAGCATCTATTTCAACTGTATCTCCAATTTTCTTCCCAAGAAGAGCTTTTCCAAGAGGTGATTCGTGTGATATTTTTTGTTTTTTGGGATCAGCTTCCGGAGCTCCTACAATATGAAATTCTTCCTCCGTTCCATCAATGTGTAATTTTACTTTAGAACCCAATATAACTACTCCGTTGTGATTTTTAACAGCAATCACTTTGGCATTACGAAGAATCTCTTCAAGCTCTTCAATTCGACCTTCAATAAAAGATTGCTCTTCACGAGCTGTCTGCCAAGCAGAGTTTTCAGAAAGATCACCCAATTCTCTAGCCGCGGTTAATTTTTTTACAACCTCTTTTCGCTTAACGTTTGTGAGTTCTTCATATTCTTTTTTCAGTTTTTCAAGGCCTTCTTTGGTTACAAAAACATCATTTTGCTGATTCATTTTAAATATCTCCTTTTAATCTAGTTTTCATAAAAAAATCCCCGAATAAATTAAATTGGGGAAATCATTTATCTTAAGTCTGGTATATATATAATATCTTAATACTCCCTGTCAACAACTCTTATTTTGAGGTCAATGTTATTCTTCAAAAAACGATTCTGACTGAAAAATCATGATCTGAACATCTTGTGACTTCCATGCATTTTTTGGTAAACCTGCTTTCTCTGTACATAAAGCATTCATAAACTCCGCTAGATTCCAACCTGTTTCTGTCGCAACTTGAGGTAAAAAAACTCCTTTTCTATATCCATCTGAAACAATAACTCCGTCGATTCCCAGCCTAATTTTGTATGGATCATCGATTTTCCGTAAAGGAGAAAGAACGGAAATTTCAATTTTTATTTTTGATAGTTCAGAAGCAGTTAGGGGGGGGAAACGTGAATCTTCAAATGCTGCCGCCTCCGCCATCTCTTCTAGAACTTCTCGTAGTGATTTTACCCCTTCGATGAAACCAATACACCCTCGCAGATTTTCGTCTTTTTTTAAGGTCACAAAAACACCTCTCTTTTCTTTCATAATTGGGTCGTTAATTACAACCTTTGGTGAGGACTTTAATCCAAGCCTACTCTCAATCACTTGACGAGTAAACTCTAACATCTTTTGTTGGGTGTGTTTTGAAATATTCATATTATCAAGTTAACTCCACGCTATCGCTGCATATCCAACTACTTGGTGCTTATCTTCCATAACATCTCCCGAGTTTGCATATTTTAACAATTCCCCTTTCAATTTTAAATCCTTTGCGATAGTCATTCCAACTTCTATGGCCTGTTGTCCACAAGCACAAGTTGCTAAATTTTTAAATCCTTGTTGCATATTTTTATTAACAACTTCTTCTAATCGCTCTATCTCATTAGAGAGAACCGCTTTAACGGTCATTTCATCAATTTTATTCGCAACATCATAACTTAGATAATGAGAAAGATCAGAACTTAAGATCACGACTGTCTCAGAATTCATATTTTCTTCGATCTTAGCACAAAACCTTATAATTTCTAACTCATTCATTTTTCCTAAAATAATCGGGGTAATCGTGAAACTATTTTTGATCACTACCTGCAAAAAAGGAATCTGCACCTCTAAAGTATGTTCGTCTAGGTGGGCCTTAAAGTCTTCTCTAATATATTTTGAATCAATCAAACTTTGAGATAATTTTTCATCAACTGCAATATCTCCCAAAGGCGTTCTCCAGTGACCTCTAATCCAAACTGCAGCTCCATCAAAATAAGATTGGTGCGAACAACCGATTAAAATAACTCTTTTTACTGTCAAGTTATTAAGTGTTTGGTAGGCATAAGCTGCCACAGATCCAGAATAGTCATAACCAGCATGAGGTACAAGGAGTATCTTTGGCAAAATATTGTCTTTTGAAGAAATACCGTTATTTAGAAAAAGTTCAATCTTTCCCTTTAATATATTGGGATTATCAGGATAAAAAGAACCAGCAAAAAAAGGTTGTCGAATATTCATATTTTGAGTATTTTTGCAAACCAATTTACTTTGTGTATATAATTATTCTAACTCATTTTAACATATTTTTATTTTACATATGTTCACTGCCAAAAAGAAGCTTGTTCTAAAAAAAGCGATCAAAACAAAATCTCCGACCCTACAATTTATAATTAATTATGAACGGATTTTCCTATTTATTGGACCAATTGCTGTTTTTATAATTATCCTGCTTATAGTATTGTTCATTGAAAATAACGATTTCTCAAAATTTTTTAACTTTTTTAAATATAAAGGTTGGACCCCCCCCAGCAAAACCGAAACAACGACATCTTACCAAGACGATTCTGATATCGTCATTGAAAATCCACCTGCTTTACCTGATATAGATGAAAATAAACCATTATCGGAAATTTTAACTGATATCGAAAAAACAATGGTTGAAATGAGTAATGATGATTTCACTTCAGAGCTCATTCAAAAAATTCATGATGAAGCTTTAACAGAAATGAATAGTGGTAATGAAGTAATAGCAAAGGAAAAATTAATATTTGGATACAAATTGGCTCAAGAAATGTATTTTGCTTATCAGAATAAACAAATTCGCTTCCGTGAAAGTACCATGTCTGGACAGTAAAACTCGATTACTGTTCTACCCATATCATTCTAACTTGAGATCCACCTAAATAAGTTCCCATTAGATCATCAAAAATATATTTCGACTCATATTGCATAATTTCGGCAGGAGTATCCATATTGGTTGGAGTACCTTTACGACCCAAATCTCTCCCCAAAATAATTTTATTTGCCGCAATCATTCCTCCCTTTATAGTAAGTTGTTTCTTGCCTTTAGAGTCAATATTAGTATTCAAATTCCCACCAGCAAAGAAAAATCCACTGATTTTCTCAATTAACCCTTCCACCTGAATATCTCCAGTTACCAAAAACACCACCTTCGAATCCGTATTGATATCGAACTCCTTTTTGATAAGTAAATTCCCGTCAATAACAATCACTGAACGTATTAAACCACTCACAAATCCTGGCGCTATCGAATTTTGGTCAATAATGTAGTTTCCGGAATAATAATATTTTCCATCCGCTTCAGGCAACTTTCCCCCCGGTAAAGATGAAGCAGACTGTACAATTCCATTGTAATCAGGAAAAAAACTAAGTAATGCACCCGAATAAATATGGCTATACTCTTTTACATAATAATCTCGGGAAGAAGTAAATAGATTCAAAACACTGTTTCCAACCGAAACAATAGCATCTGCATTGTATTCTCCGGAAGGTGGCATCGCACTCACTTCAATTCCGTTCTTGATATAAATATCACCCTGACCGACACTTTTTGACCATGCTCCAGCTATGGTAAGCACAGGACTATTAGAGATATTTCCGGCCATATCTCGTGCTTGCAACTGAAATTTCATTATGGTTGCTGAATCTCCGAAATCAATTTCTGGAGTTCTGATTTCAACTTCTTCAGTAATTCCGTCAGGAGCTGCTTGTCCAGAAGGAATTCTATTTACTGAAGCCACTGGATACCAATCTGTTTCCCCATCGCCATTATGATCCCATTCTTCATCTTGATGATTTGTATAATAAGCATAATATGTTTCAGAGACATCAAGACCAGAAGTTACGTCCTGAACATGAATAATTCCTATAAATCGATGGTCGCTTGAACCATCTTCAACTGCAAAATCAGCCCAACCTTGGGGAGCAATCGTGTCAATCTTTAGTTGCGTTTCCTTAACATTCTCAACATTGTTATTATTATCCATACTGTAATAATAAAGATTATGAATTCCGTTTTCTACGACTAAAAAGCTTGTGAAGAAGTTTGTTCCTCCATACATACTCACTCCATCCCAAAAAGCCACTCCCATAAATCCAGAATCTTCAAGTACCAGCTTAACGTAGAATTGGTTATAACCGAAAGGAGCTATAAAACTGTGTGAAAGTAACGTCCAATTAGTATTTCCAGTTACTTTGGTAGTTTCTCCGATTTTAAGATCGGTACTCTCGTCACCACTTCCTTTTGCCCAAGCCTCCATCCACGCTCCAGGAGCTCCCCAGAGCTCAGAGGTCTGAACCCATACCGATACAGTATATGATTCTCCGGGAACAATGTTTACGGAACGATCTCGATTATGGTAATAGTAATTTCCTGATCCTAAAATTCCAACCGCTCCAGAACGCCAATCAAATTTGGAATAAATACTAGACTGCCAAAAGAGAACAGAACACTCTGAACAATCATTATCTTCCCAATGTCTGATAGTATACCAATAAAAAGGCCAAAGACCGTGACGATCAGATTCTTCAAAAGACGGGTTTAAAATCTGATTCTGAGAGGTATTATAATTTACGATCGTTGGGGAATCACTATTTAACCAGTACGTTGTCGATTTTGGCCCAGACTCCAGATCAGATGTTCGCAGAGTTACATCTACAGTTGAAGTATACCAACCATTATCTCCCATCGTTCCCGAAAACTCATGTGTCGTTACTGGTGCGGTTGTTCCTGCTGAAACCAAGCGATATTGTGCAATCAAGACAAAAATAATAATAAAAATAGCCGGAATAATGAAGTAAAAATATTTACTTTTTAGATTAAATTTTTTTGCCGGGGGCATATAATTTATAGTAGCACATTTGGGGAAAAACAGTAAAGTAATCGAATATTGACCTTCAATATCGTATTTTTAAAAAAACTTATGAACCTAAGATGATTTATCTAACGAATAATTTAGCTAACCAACCGAATAGACTAAAAATACCCTCTTCGCTATTTATTCTCTCTTCCAAAGCGGTATTTTGATCAATCATAGCTTGAATCATTTCTTGGATCTCATCCTGATCACCTTCATTTGACAACTGATTCTTCATATTCGTAAGATCTTGAATCTGCAAACGATTCTGTTCCACTTGTCTATTCATCTCTTGTAGAGATAAATAATCTGGACCAAAGAAGAATTTCGTAATTTTGCTTTTTGAATCGACTTTATTTAAACTTGATTCTGTGTCCTTTTGACGATTTTGCTGATCTCGAGCAATAACTCTTATCTTTTCTCCCAAACCTTCAAATTCACCTTTATTTTCTAATAATTCTTCAACTTTTTGTGCAACTACACTCATATGCTCAAGAGCATTTTCACTACGATTAGATTGAGAGCTACCGTTATCTTTATCATCTTCTGCTGATCCTGTACCTTCTTGTTCTTGAAATTCATTAGTGATTTGCAACTGCGAATCTTCTCCTTGATTCTCAGTTTGTACTTGATTTTGATTCTCGTAATTATTTCCCGGAGACTCTTCCTGACCGATATTACTAGCGTTATCATTCTGAGCATTTGCTGCTGTCGGCAATAATGCTATCAAAATAATAGCAAAAATAAAGATAAGTTCTTTTTTCATAATAGTTCTCCTATTAAATAATTATATATATAACGAATTAATTAATATTGATATTACAATTATCTAGGAAGATTTGAGAAATGTCAAAATACTTACTTATTTGAAATTTTGAAGAATAAATTAAAAAAGATAAAAAATAACCAAAATGAAATATACCAGAAATTTTGAGAGATCTCGATCAGATATAGCTATCCAACTTGGCTTGTACTAAACAAATAAAACGTATGACCCCGGCGGGTTTCGAACCCGCGATCTTCACCTTGAGAAGGTGACGTCCTAGACCGCTAGACGACGGGGCCATATTTCTAAAAAACAAAAAGATTATACCTTAAAAAATTCTATTTGAAAATGTCTATCATTACATACTATAATAATTATTAGTAATTAATAATTTCAATTGAATAGAAAAATTAAATGAAAAAATATTTTAGAAGTAACATGGGATTTACATTAGTTGAATTATTAGTTGTAATTGCGATAATTGGTATTTTAAGCGCTGTTGTAGTCTTAGCCATAAACCCCGTTAAGATAACTAAAAACGCTCGTGACAAAAGAAGAGTTACAGATTTAAAAACTATTCAATTAGCTTTATCTCAATATGTAGTCAAAGTAGAACAATATCCAAGCGAAGCATATTGTGATAGTAGTATTGGTTCAAGTGGAACTGCTTGTCCAATATCTCCACCTCAAAATGATTGGAACTATTCCAGTACATTTATCACACAATTAAAATCACGGGGAGATATCGGTAATATTCCCAAAGATCCAATAAATAATAGCACTTATTATTACTACTACGAACCCAGTTGTAATCAAGAAAGATGCAGTACAACTGTAGGAGGAAACGGTAAGTGCTGTGCATATTATTTAGGATGTAATTTTGAAACAGATGCATCAGGATTCGTATGGGTCTATAATGATATATCATACTAAGATAACTGCCATGAATAAAATAAACAAACATATTAAACTGTATATCACATTTACATTATTTCTCTTTCTATTTATAAGAAACCAATCACATGCAGCTACAGAAGACTACCGTACTGTAATAAATAACAGTAAAGAAAATCCTAGAGTATTTGATTCAGATAAAGCCACTAATAACCAAGAGAAACTATCGAATAATGTTATCACCGAAGATGATATCAAAATTACACAAGATATTCTTCAAAAAACTACTACGACCACAAAAAGCTCCTCTTCTCCTGTATCCATAATACTTATAATTCTAGGATCGATTGTGGGAATAGGAATAATTGGGACGATTATGGTCTCTTTATTAAATAGAGAAAAAAAGGCGGAAATACTTTTTCGAGACCAAAAGAGAAAACATGATCTTGAAAAAATTAGATATTCTCTCTCAGCCTTTGCCAAAACATATGGCCGTTACCCTGACTCCGAAAGAGGAGAGTTTTTAGATCTCCTTAAACAGATGGACTCATTTCCAATTGATCCCTTAGCTGATAAAGAAACTGGATTCAATAACCAAAGATATAATTACAACTACGATAATCAAAGCTTAGATCTAAAAGAAAAAGGTCGTTCCAATACAAATTATTATCGTCTTTGGTGTCACCTTGAAAATAGTATAGATCCTGATGTTAATAAACTTTATGCCAAAAGTTATAAAAACATCTACTTAAAAACCTGCTTGGATCCTTTGAACCCTCTGCTCCTTCTAGAACCACAAAAAGAAATCCCAAAAAATATTAAACAAAAACCGCAAAAGGAAATTTCTATACCAGTAAAACCAGTAATGGTTTCAAATGTTACTGTTACTGAAATCAGTACTCATCGTAAAGAATCTCTGCTTCAGTTTATTCTTATAATAACCGCCGCCGGACTCATTGCCTCCGCGATTATTAATGGAATACTCTACTATATGGTTCAAACAAAATAGTCGATGGAAATTTAAAAACCGATAGTTACCCGATAAACTTCATAAACAATCCCTAAAATAAAAACCGCAAAAAGAAACACTTTCAACCACTTTGGAAGAATTAAGTCGTATGTAGGAATCTGCTGTCCCTTTTTTTTAGCTTTTGCATGCATCGCTATAATAAGGATACCCTCTATTCCAGCCATAATCGCGCCCGAAAGGCTAATAACCATAATAAACGAATTTAATCCCAGATAAAAAATAATAAAAGGCGGAAAGACCGTCAGAATCCAAGCGAAGAAATAAGGAATTTTAAAATCCTGGTTAAATGTATCTTTAATTATAGTTCCCAAACCCAAAAATGCAGTACTCATAGAGATAATCGCTAAAACAGATGTTATCTGAGCTAAAAATGGATTAACAGCAATTAATCCACGAATGGAATCATCTGAGGTGTTAATACCCGTTACTCCAACAACTATTAAAGTAAAAAGAGCATAAACAAAAATTGGAATAATCGTTCCCACCAGAATCACTTTATTATACTTAGTACGATCGTACAAAACTGATTTCACCTCACCTAAAATTGTCGCTCCTCCTAATGAAAAAAGGATCACTCCATAAGGGAAAAAGAGATTCTGTAAACGGAAATCACTGTAAGCTAAATTCTCCTGTTGCACATGAGGAAAAAGGAGATAAAACAACACTCCAAAAGCAACTAAAAGAAGAATTGATAGAATAGTATCGATTCGAGAAACGATCTTTAAACCCAATAAAACGGCTAAAGAAACTGTGATGAAAAACATTAAACTCCAAAAGAATGGCGAGGTTATAGAATCCAGGGGAAAAAGAAAATCAAGAAGTTTACCGACCTCAATAATATAAGCGATTAACCCTCCATAAAGACCAGTTAGAACCGAAAATAAGGCTAGCATTTTCCCTTTTTTACCTAAATATTTCTCCGCATAGCCAGTAAACTGATGTTTACCTTTGGTACGAGAAATCACTTCACCGTATGCTAAATTCAAGATAACGACAACTTCCCCTAGGATGATAATCATCAATAACCCTATAAAAAATCCCGATTTAGAAACAGCATAAGGTATCCCGTACATACCCGCTCCGATAATTGTTCCAGTAAGAATTGCTGTTGCTCGAATGAAGTTGGAAGATGAAAAAATATTGATCTTAAATTTTTCCCACATAATTAAAAATCCTTCTGTTTCTTAATTGCGATCACTTCTATCTCAATAACACATCCTTCTTTCACTAGTTTGTTTACTTCCACTAAGGTAGAAACCGGTTCAGATTTTTCGAAATATTTATTTCGAATCTTACTTATTTTAGCAAAATCATTTATATCCGTTAGAAAAATTGTCGCTTTGACAACATCATCTAATGAAGAACCTGATTCTTTAAGAATATTTTGTAAAGAATTAAAGACAACCTCCGCTTGTTTCTCGCCATCGTATGGATACAGGACTTGACCATTTTTATCCAAAGCGATCTGCCCAGTGGTAAAAATTAGCATACTATCACCAGAATCCACTTGATAACCGTGTGAATAAGATCCTAACCTTTTTGCAAACTTCGAAGAATTAAGTTTCTTTTTATGCATCATGAGTCTTAAATAGATGGAGCAGGCGAACAAAATTTTGTTCGCCTGCTCTCTTATTTATAAATTAAACTATTTCCCTTGTCTGACTTTATTAAAGGCAAGAATTAGTCCGCCCATACCAAATATAGTCGTAATTACAGATACCAAAGGTAAAAACGAAAGTAGTTCTAAAATCATCAAACCTAAAATCATCGACCAGATCAAAGCTCCTTCTTTTTTAAGCACTAATATGATAACTTTTTTACCCAACCAAGTGCCGACAAACAAACTGCTCAAGTAGGTCAAAACAATTGCCAGAGCAATAAGAACAAAGGCTAACGGAATACCTAGTATGGTAAGTAAAAGGAAAAATATTAACACGATAAAAAGCGGAAATCCAAAAAGTCCAATGACAAATGAATTTCCCGGATTATCATCCAGGACCGTAACGACTTTCGTTACGGATTTTGGAAATAGAATAATTAAGATTAAACCGATAAGAAGTAAAGATAAAAAGGCAATAAATTTTGCCGCCAAGTTCAACGCTCCAAAGATTGCTGGAGAAAAAAACTCAAAATCTTTGGTAGTCGCTGATGACACATTGTTCATCTTTTCATTCGTAGTCGATCCTTTTATCACAGCCTCATCGGAAATATCAGATTGAGTTTCATAAATAACTTTTAGATCGCCGCTAATATCAGAACTGGTCCCCACGTTTACAATACTTCCGGTCAAAGTTACATTCTGTCCAGAGTTACCATTGAAATCGATCTGACCACCATAAGCAATCACATTTCTGGCCACCTTACCTTTTATAGTTACAGTTCCTCCGGCAGCGAGTATAGATCCCCCGATCTTGGTATCTTCAGAGATCGTTACCTGTCCTCCAAAAACCCAAAGATTTTTTCCAAAGGTACCTGAGATATGTAGCTGTCCCCCCGCAATGCGAGCATCTCCGACAATCTCTCCGGAGACAATCACTACTCCTCCAGCCGCAAGAAGATCTCCGCCAACTTTACCAGAGACTTCAATTTCAGATGCCCCCAGAGCCGCATCTCCATCTACGGTACCGGCCAAAGTAATATCTTCTCCGGCCGCAAAATAGTCATCATGGACAACTTCATTTCTGTTTAGGGTAACAACGTCTCCCACTTCTTTACTGGCGCTGACTGAAGTTTCTGCTGAACCTGTACTTTCTTCTGCGAAGGTATAGCCAGAAAAAATTGAAAATAACAGTCCGATAGTTAAAAAAATCCGAAATATTTTGTTTCGCATAATAATTTCCTCTTTTACTTTTTAAAAATATATATTAAAAAATTCAAGCGAACCAAAATTCAGGGTAAAAAACCATTGTCAAACCAACTATAGCCAATAAAATTCCCAACAAAATCAGTGTACGAGTAGGAAGATCAATCGGACCTGAATTTACCGTTTTTGGAGTTAACTTTTTTGACACAGCTTTTTTCTTGAACATAAGAAAATAACATTAAACTAATAGATTAAGAATATATAATTTTCGTTAAAATATCAAATTTTAAGAAGTAGTGAACTTGAGAAATTCAAGAATAGATCACAAATTTTTAGCTGATTTTTTACGGCGGAGATAAATTCCGAGGATAACTAAGGATAGTGGATTTGCTAAAACTGCTAAAGCAACACCGGTTGCTGGCAAAACGCTTGGATTTCTTGTATCTGTTTCTCCAGCCACCTCGCCCTTTCCAAGGCAATTTAATAGTAAATCAAATTTCAAAGACTTTCCTTGATATTCATTACCAACATTATCCATAACCACTTTAAATTCGTAATTTTCCGTACTTCCAGAGTTAACACTGTCTGATAATAAAATATATCCATCATCTCTCCATTCAACGATATTTTTCGGTCCATATATAATCTGATTGGTCTGCAAATCTTTTATCGTTAATTTCAAAATTGATGCCAACGAAGGGTTACTGTCAAAAAAATCGGTATTTTTGACTGAAATCAATAAAGAAGCTTTTTCTAAGGAATTATTCGTAGCCCTAACAATACGGATAACGGAAAATGTGGGCAAAAGATAGTAATCTTCAAACAAAGGATCATTTGCCGGAATAATATCACATGAGGTATCGGTAAAATTAATATTCAAGTCAGCGGCCGATACTGATTTTACGTTTATAAGACTCAACACTAACAAGATACTAGTAAATAAAATTGTACTTTTGAATAATAGTTTCATAATCTACTCATTCTCCCCTTTTGGTGTTCCAAAATTTTCATCTTCTTCATCCCAATAAGGAGATCCATTAGCATTTGTACTGACGCAAGTATACCAATTTATTGATAAAAGTCCGTCACCAGGGATACTTACACGAGACATTGATTGATTTAGTGATGAATTTCCCGCTGGCCAAGGAGCACTTGGAGTTTCATCAATTTTGCGATCCCAATTATTAATTAACTCTAATTTCTCTCCACTATCAAGTAATGATAGGCTAGTTGTTACCCAATCTCCTTCAGTATTCAACGCTGAGTTTAGATTAGTCGCAGAATAATTTGTAATTAAAAAGTATCCGTTTGCTGGAATTACTGAACCGTCAGGAATAATCAAGTCTGATCCAGACGCTCCGGCATTTTCTAATATCCATCCTGACAAATCAACTTCTTGTTCTTCTAGATTACGCAGTTCTATCCACTCATCAGCTGTCGAAATCGATGAGCCCATCCACATTATCTCATTAATAATCACCTCTTTTTGACCTTCAAAAATAAAGTACAATCTTTCGTTGACTTCAATATTCCCAGCTTTATCTTCTGAAAAATACTCAATAAAATGTAATCCATCCGTTAGGCCTAAAGCAGAAAGATTAAATGATCCTGAATAAATGACATCGCTACTCCCATCAATATTATAAGAGATATCTTTGATGCCAGAAACAGTCAACAAACCATTATCATCAACCGCGCTTAAAGTAAATTCCGTGTCTTCATCAACATGTAGCTGTTCATAAATTCTAACCTTCAGATCTCCAGTATTGTTGTCTGGATAGGTATCATTAATATCAAAAGCTAAACTGCTTCCTTCTCCCACAATTGGCAGTAAGTATTTATGTTCGGGATTATAATCACCCCATTCAACAAAATCATTATCAATACGCAGTTCTAAAAGTCCTTCTCCGTAGACCTCATAATTACGAACCAAATCTGTCCAAGGAAGGTTATTAACAGCTTGATAATCATCTTGGGAATACTCAGCATCAGCTTCAATATCTTGCGCTGTATTTCCTCCAGCAAAAAAGGTACCCGAAACTTCAATGAGGTAATCTTTATCTGTTTCTAAGGTAAGACTGCTAATAACTGTCCCTTTGGCACTCACAAAAAACTCCTGAAGTAATTCATAATCTTTTAAATAATTAGTATATGAAATTGTGGTTTGAGGGACCGTAATATCATAAATTGTTTCGGTATCTGGCAAAGAAGAAACATTTTCGGTATTGCCAATCGAATCTTTCGCTATTGAATAAAATTCATATTTCCCTTCTCCGTCAGGAAAGGTGAAAGAGAACTTATCATTTACGGTCAAAGCTGGTGTAAAATCCCCACTAGTTAAAGTCTGAAAAAGCGTCCACGCTCCTCCTTCAAACCGATACCATAGAGAAACTTCAGTGATATTCGAAGCATTATCAGTAGAATTGAAAGGTACTTCAACAGGTTGAATATTGTAATCAGCTTCTAAGATCAAAACATTTGAAACTGGAGCTATCCAGTCAATTGAGGTTAAAGAATTCTCAATTGTTTCTTCATCCCAGAAACCTTGATCTTCATTGAGAAAATTATCCTGCCAGGAAACTGTTTTAATATTAAAAATGCATTCTCGAACCGAAAGCTCATCAGAAACACTTAAAGGTAATTTCACTTCAAATTTATAAAAATGATTAGTTCCGGGATTAACGACCACTGGAGATTGATAAACAAAATTCTTCAGCAAATCTGAGTATACTTCATCTATTCCATTATATTTTACGGTAACTTCAAAAGCATCACATAAAGGTTGATATCCGGACTGATACTCATAGCTAAAACGATAATCAAAAGCAGTAGTGCCGTGATTTTCAACATAAAGATCTCTAATAACAGTTTCTCCTTTATTCATAGAACCTGCTGGAATAAAACTGTTATCAGAAGAAGTAACAATCATATCTAATGTACCTGCTTCTAATTTATTAGAATTGGAATTTTCGCTATTATCAAAAGATATTGCGTATGTACTTCCTACTTTAAATATACTTAAAGTAAAGATAATAATGAGAATAATGATGTTACTAAATTTTTTCCTGAACACTCTTTTTCTCCTTAGTTTTTACTTTTTGTTTTTTTAATTTTGTGTTGTGGTTTAATTTTTGAGTTGAAGTTTTTTTATCTTCTGTTTTTATAATATTCTTTTCCTGTTCTTTTATTACTTCTGATTTATTATTTTGTTTCTCTTCCTTCTTCTTTTTAATAATTTTCCCCGTTTCAGATCTAATATTCAAAATTTCATGATAAATTAATAATACTGCAGGAATAATGATAAGTAAAATAAATCCCGCTTGCGTTTTTGTAAATGAAACAATATATCCGAATAAAGGCAGAATGAAAATAACTTTTCCCAACACTCTTTCTTTAGAAACAAAACCAGTATCAGGATCTTCATTTGCATCACCTTTGGTTATGTAAAAAGTGTCTTCTCCTTCGACCTTGATTTCGTTGATCCTATGAGTCACGGTACTGCCAGAATCTTTGATGTTTGCGCTGTCACTTTTTAGAAAAGTAATAATGTCATTTTGCTGATACTCTTTCTGAGGTGCAACAAACACAATAGATCCAACTTTGATTTTTGGCTCCATTGATCCTGACTGAACTTCAAATAATTTATATCTAAATTTCGGAACTTCAATAATTGAAAAAGTTGTTCCTACTGCAAATATAACTATTACTAATATTAGTGTCCAATAAAAGATATTTCCAATAATTTTTACTTTATTTTTCATCTTAAACACCTTTATAGGAAGCTGAATATGATGATTAATCAATCTTATTCAGCCCCCCAAAAAGTAATTAACCTTAGTCAACTAAGTTTGCTTCCCAAAGAGTGTTAGCACTACTCCAATCATTAGGTCTTAACCAATATTTTGCACCCGCTGGATTAGTATTGAAAGCAGCATAGACTCCAGTTATGGTCAATTCTCCACTAGCGTTTGGTGCTTGATAAGTACTCACACCGGCTTCTGAAGAACCGTTCCAATAAGCGACTCTATAAGTATTTGCAGGATTTAAACCCCAAGCTTTCATTGTATAATTTCCAGCAACATCCCAGGTGAGCATAGCCCAGGTACCATCAATTACAGAAGTCCAATAAGGATCTCCTGATTTATTTTCTAGTACCACTCCGTATGGATCTGGTGTAGAATATGCAGGACCTGTTCCCATATACTGCTCAGCATAAAGGGTAATATCAAAGGTTAACTGATCTCCCTGAGCCCAATTACCAACCATCTCATCAAGATAGTAATCTTGATTAATAGTCATTGTTTCGTTAGGTTGTAAGGTGGCTACAGGAATCCATAAACCATCAACGTCCGACATCATTACATCATAAGAAAGAGGAATCAGATTAACTGTTCCTACTGTCATCCCATAATGCATCTCTGATGCCATATCGTTGTTATCTAGAGTTGCACCCCAAGTACAAGGACCACTAGGATTTGTCCAAACACCACCTTGATCAGAACATTCTGGTTCAGTTTCTGTTCCAGTCGTTTGAGCTGTAACGGTTACTTTTTTCCAGATGTTTGCAGGATTATTTCCGACATTTTGAATTGTAAATGTAAGATCTTTTGCATATACTGATCCCGGTTTAATATCAGTTAATTGCTCTGTGAATGTTTCATCCCAAGGATTTTGAGAATCAACAGCAATATCGATAGTTCCAGCAGTAATTGTATTTCCGACACTAGTTTCCGTATCACTAAAATATGCTTTTGTACCAAAAATAACAACTAAACTAAGAACTGAAATTGCCAGAAGACTTGTTAATATTTTTCTCATTTTTTAATTTCACCCCCTTTCAAATTAGATTTTTTGTATTTTAGTAAGTGTTAATTCCAAAAATGCCAGAGTCTAGAATTCTAGACTCTGGCATAAATTAACAATATTAAAGTACTATACTAATAAAACTAGTTAGTTCTCTTTTTTGATTAACAACTTCTTCTCTCTAAGTAATAAACCCAAAATGATAGCACCCATAGCGTTAACTAAAGCAATTAAAGAAGCTCCAGTTTCTGGCAAAGTAGTTGGAATACGGGTAACATTTTCTCCCAAAACATCTCCATCATCTGTCTCTAATTCACAGGTTGCTGAACATTGATAACCATCTATGACACCATCTTCTCCATCACACTCTTCACCGGTTTCTTTGACATCATTTCCACAAACAGTGACAACAACTTCCGGGTCTAGAGTACAAGTATCGCTACAGGTATAACCTTCCGTAACTCCATCAGTTCCATCACACTCTTCACCGGTTTCTTTGATATTGTTACCACAAACTGGCTGCTGTTCTTCTTCTGTAGTACAGCTAGAAGAACAACCATCTCCATCTGTAGTGTTCCCATCATCACAGGTTTCGCCTTCATCAACAGTTCCGTCTCCACAAATTGGTTCTTCTTCCTCTTCTTCGATAGTACAAATGGCTGAACAACCGTCTCCATCAACTACATTTCCATCGTCACAAGTTTCACCTTCATCAGTAGTCCCATCTCCACAATAAGACACATCTATCAATGTACATTCCGCAGAACATTCCTGATGCTCTCCTACCCCTGCCGTTCCATCACATTCCTCTGTAGTCTGATTCACTTCCTC
>MESW01000004.1 GCA_001771135.1 candidate division CPR3 bacterium GWF2_35_18
AAATACCCTTTCTCTTGATTCCAGGAAGAGGTAATCATCTGTTGATATATGCAGATGTACATCATCATAGATCTTTGATCCCCCTTGATTCAGATTGAAAGACATATACTTACCTTGATTGAAGGTCTCTGATCCCAGGGTAACCTCTGTTCCAGAAATATTAAGGTCTCCAATAATGGATAGCTCTTCCGTAATTGTGTAGGCATTTGTGATAAGTGGATTAATTAGAGCAAAAAAGGTAAATGATAAAACAAAGATTACTAATGAAATTAAAAATAGTTTCTTGAACATTTTAAGCATAGATAAAGAGTAACAAAAAGTAGCTTAAAGTACAAATCAACAGCTAAATCTTAATCAAAACTACACCAAGAATCATAATAAAAGTTCCAAGCAGAGAATTGAAATTGGGTTTATCTTTGAAAAGTAGATAACTTAAGAGTAGCACTATAACGATCTCAAGTTTTTTTACCCCAGTGATTAAAACCAATGGACCGTTTGCAAATCCTAAAAATACGGTAATACCAACTCCCATATAAACTATTCCAGCCAATAATAAGAGCGGTAAATTCATTTTTACCTGTTTTGTCCAGTCTTTATTGCGGATAGATAAATATATAGTCATGACTCCACCCATAATAATATCTTCAATAAGATAAGGGAGATAGGGATTGGTAGGATTCATGTTCGTAATTGCAATCTTATCAAATAAAGTAGAAAGGCTGGTTAGAAACATAGCGATTAAAAAAATTCGAGCGTACCTATTTTTATACAATAAGATAAAAGGATCAAGAAAGCGATTTTTCTCTTCTAAATTAAAAATATATACTCCGATAATTATGGCTATAATTCCTACAACTGCAGTGATTTTTAAGTGTTCATCAAGCAAAAATAAACCAATTAAATAGTTGAATAAAGTAGAAAAAGCTCCCAAAGGAATTAACCTCGAGAGGAGATTGTCCCTCATACTTTTAAGACTTAGTGTTTTGGCGAGGAAAAAGACGACTGAAGAAGAAAAAACCCCAATAAAAAAGAGCTGTGTGAGTTCTGGTCTGGGAGAATTCAAAACTCCTAAAAGTAAAAAAGGAATCGGAATTACAAAAAGTCCCCAGGTAACAACGGTTGGATTTAGCTTTTGAAGAGCCTTTTTATTAATGATGATAGAAAATCCGGAGAAAGCCGCGGATAAGAGAGCGTATAAAAACCACATAATATTTAATTTAGATTAATCTTGGGAAAAGAGGACCCTCTGATTGTATTTCTTTTCCGGAAAATTGTCGTTTAATCTTTTGACTAGTATCAGGAAGAAACGGTTCTAATAAACATGCGATTTCTCTAATTTCCTGAACATAAAAAGAGAGAATAGTTTTTATTTTGTCTTGTTGTTTTGGATCTTTTATTACTTCCCAGGGCTTTTCATTATTTATCCGTTGATCCAATTTTTTTATTTTTTCCCAGATTATTTTAAGGGCTGAATCAAACTGAAATATTTCTAAAACTTTATGGAATTTATGCTCTTTCAAAGTATCTTTAAATTCAGTTTTATTACTTTCAAATTTAAGACCAGATTTTTCACAAAGCTTGGCGATTCTGGCAACCACGTTTCCCAAGCCGTTTGCAAGATCACCGTTGTAAGCTTTTTTGAACTGCTCACCATTATAATCACCGTCTTCGGTGGGAAGAATTTGGGATAGTAGATAGTAACGAATAGCATCGACTCCATATTTTTCGATTTCGATAAAGGGATCGATAACATTTCCTAAACTTTTACTCATTTTTTGTCCACCAGAGTTTACATAACCGTGTACGAGAATTGTTTTGGGAAGTTCGAGGTGAGCAGAGAGTAATATCGCTGGCCAGTAAATAGCATGAAAGCGGAGAATTCCTTTACCAATTACGTGAGTATCCGCAGGCCACCACTTTTGATATTTTTTTTCATCAGTTCCAAATCCGACCCCAGTTTGATAGACATTTAAGGCATCAAACCAGATATAGATAATTTGTTTTTCATCGTTTGGAACTGCCACTCCCCAACCTTTGGCTCTTTCTTTAGACCTGGAGATCGACAGATCTTCAAGCCCTTGTTTAATAAAAGAGATGACTTCATTTTTGCGATGTTCGGGAACTATTTTAATTTTATTTTCTTCGAATAATTTCAGAAGTGGTTTTTCGTACTTTGACAGTTTAAAAAAATAATTTTCTTCTTCAACAACTTCAGGAACTTTGAGATGCTCCGGGCATTTTCCATCAACAAGTTCATCTTTAGTATAAAAAGTTTCACAGCCGACACAATACAAACCCTTGTATTTTTTCTTGTAAATATCACCATTTTTTTCGCAAAGTTTCCATAATTCTTGCGAACCTTTTTTGTGTATTTTGCTGGAAGCGCGTTGAAAAAAATCTAAGGTTGTATTGAGCTTTTTAAAGATCTCGATAAACTTTTGTGCATTACGATCACAAAATTCTTGGACGGGAAGATTTTCTCTCTCTGCGGCTTGGACCATTTTGAGTCCATTTTCATCCGCTCCGGAAAGATAGATAACTTCTTTTCTCATGAGTCTATGGTAACGAGAGATAACATCAGTTTGGACAAACTCTAGAGCATGGCCAATATGAGGTTTCCCATTGACATAAGGAATTGCGGCGGTAATATAGTATTTATTGTTCATGATGGAAATATTATAAATATACTCATTTAACTCAAATTTTCATCATTGTAATTGAGTATATTCCAAATAGCAATATTATTAATACCTCTGGAGCATATTTGGGATTTTAATTTTAGACAAAAGGTAATATAACAATGTTAAATAATAATCCTAGCGGAATTACAATCTCTGGATTCTTAGTTTCTAATGATCGAGATAAGGTAAAAAAACAAGTTCCAGATAAGCTACCGCAGTTCGATGAAAAAGTCAGTTTTAAAAGATATGTGGCCATTAATTTTTATCCAATTGAGGAAGCTATAAAAGAGCAACAGGAAGCTATAAAAATTATTTATGGAGATTTGGATCCACAACATTTTTACGAGTTTGGAAAAATTGATTTCAATACGATTATAGAATCTCAGTTTGGGAGAATTGTTAAATCCCTGTTTTTTAGTGATTTCAAGAGAGGATTACTTGGAGCTTCAAAACTCCTAGAATCCGTCATTAAAGGGGTGAAAATTCAATCAATTCAGAAAAATGATCACGAAATTGTTATTCAGATTGACTCTGATAAGTTATACTGTCCCGAATATTGGCAGGGTCTTTTGGAGGCGTATATGGAGTCTTTCAGTATAAAATCAAAAGTTAAGGTTACCGTGTCTTTGGATAAATTGGATATTGAGGTGAAATGGTTTTAAGATAAGATAAGGGTTAGTAAAAAGACTACTTTTTCTGAAACTTTTCAGTTGCAATTTTATTTTGAGTTTTCTCTTTTTCGGCTTTACCCATATTTTTTTTAATCAATAGGTATGCTTCCAAAGTTACAAAAATCAGTACTAAAAGTACGACATTAATAATAGTCAGTACGGTTAGTTTTTGAAATAATAGAACTCCATCGATGATTAAAGCAATAAAAAAACCTTCTCGAAGAGATTGTCTATAAGTGTCTCGAAGATCTCCTCCGGGGATTAAGAGACGATGGAAAAAATGCAGAATAGACCCGATGAAACAGGTCATAAAAACGGTAAGAGAACTTCCGAATAAAATGATATTTCGGATAATTAATTCTTCTTTCTCGTTCTGTGGAGGGAGCTTCCAAATTGTGAAAGCAAAACAAGCAGCAGCGATTAAAGTGATGATAAATATAAACAGATATACACGTTTCATACTATAGTTTTATTCCTTCTGAATAACAGTGATCCTTAAATTCACATCTGCTACAGGTTTCTAAATCTTTGGTATGAGGAAACTCTAATTTTCTAATTTTCTCCATAACACTAAGAATTGTAGTCTTAAGTTCATCGACTTCTTCTATTTGAATTGCAAAGCTCTCCTTTTTTAATTTACCATGACTATCAGCTTCGACAAAATCAAGCTCAGTTTCAGTGATTTCTAGAGGGAAGTTATGATCAAGTTGAGATAGCAGTTTATAAAAAACTAGCTGTCTTTTGTACGCTCCATTAGCGCTTGCAGTTTTTCCTTCTATGGCATTACGACTTTTAGGTTTACCAGTTTTATAATCAACTACTTTAGCGGTTTTGGCTTCACGGTCAAGAAGATCTATACGATCTATTTTTCCGGTTAAAGGAATGTCGTTAAGATATGGTTTGGAATATCCATAACCAAAAAACTTTTCCGTAAAAAGAGACGGTGCAAATGATTCTTGATAATAATCATAGTACGAACTCAAAGCTTTAATTCCGTGCTGAAGCTGATTTTGTTCATCATTTGCTGTCAAAACTTCTTTTTTTAAAGCCTTTTCAAATTCAGTTAAAAGATATTCTTTCGAAGGGAGTTCACTTTTGTTTTTAAATTTCTGGTAAAAAAGTTCTAGTGCTTTGTGGACTGCCGTTCCAAAAGAGAGATAAACATCTTTAGCCCGCGGAATCTTAATCAGATTATTCACCTTGAATTTGTAGGGACATTCAAGATAGGTATTCAGCGCTGTTGGTGAAAGCTTGAAATTCTTAATAATATTTTTCAAAAACTCTTGTTCTTTAATATTTTCTGTGGTTTCTTTTATTTGGGGTTTAGGAACTAGAGTTTCCTGTAATATTTTTTCGGCGTTGAAATCAATGTTCTGTAATTTTTCAAGATACTGAGATTCAATTTCACTTAAAAATAAAGAAGGAGAATTTTCACGTTTATGACTATTTGCATTGGTACTTTCACTAAAAGTAATAAAAATCTGCTTTTTAGCCCTAGTTAGAGCGACATAAAAAAGTCGTCGTTCGTCGGCATTCTGTTCTAGGGTCGTGAGATTGGTGTTTTTAAGAATTCCCAGAGGTAATTTAATAAGCTCTCTTTTTTTGGTATTGCCCCATTTACCATCAATAGCTTTTACGATAAAAACATATTCCCATTCTTTTCCTTTTGCTTTGTGTACCGTGCTTAAAGTAATCGCTTTTTCACTTAAATCAAGATCTTCTTCATTAATTTTTAGGTTATTTTGTCTCATCAATTCTACGCTTCCCAAAAATTTATTTAGGTTTAAAGTGTGATCAGTGCGGTTTAGACTTTTTATCTCTGCAAAAAGAGAGTTTAAACGATTCAGTCTTTCTACCTTATCAGTTTTATCCAAAATCCAATGTAAATATCCGGATTCTTTTAAAACAATTTCAAAAAATTCAGCGAAAATATGAGTGGAATCATCTTTTTGCCACTTTGCCAGTAGGTTCAAAAAATCGATAAACTTTTGTGGATCTTCAACGGTTTTTTCTTTTGTAAATGAAGGAGATTTTATAATTTCAATAAGGTGTGTTTTTTTCTCAGCGGCTTTTCGGGATAGCTTCAGAATATCTAAAGGATCAATATCCAAAAATTCATAGTGAAGAATGGTAAAAAGATCGAGATCATCAGTTTGGGTTTTACTTTTTTCAATGAGAGTAAGGAGTTTCAGAAATTTATTGATGGTGTGGTCAGAAAGAATATCGGTTCCACCTTCGATATTATAAAGAATTTTTTCTTTACTAAAGAGATCGGAAAGATTTCCCGAATCGACATTGTTACGATAAAGAACAGCAATTTCTTCCGGATTGACGCCATCCTTAATTAATTCTTTGACCTTGTGAACGATAAAATATTCTTCAACTGTATCTGAAGGCAAATTAAGTGTTTGAACTTTGGTTTCGGGAAGATCTTTTTGGCTGACTAGTTTTTCTATTGAGAGAAGCTGGGAGACATTATTTTCTTGATCATCTTTTTGAATTAGAGAATTGCTGGCATCAAGAATTGTCTGGTTACTGCGATAGCTATCAATTAAGTTGATAATTCTTGCTTTTGGATATTGTTTTCTAAACTCGATAATATTTTCGAGAGACGCGCCTTGAAAACGATAGATAGATTGGTTTGGATCTCCGACAACAAAGACATTAGCTTTTTCGCCCCAGTATGATGAGAGCAGGCGCAAAACTTCGTTTTGCGCCGAATTGGTATCTTGATATTCATCAATTAAAAAATATTGGAAACGCTCCTGGTAAGAAAGTAAAAAATCAGAATCATTTTTAAATTTTTCGACTACAAAATTAATCATATCTTCAAAATCAAACCGGTTGCGTTTCAAAATTTCTTTTTGGTACTCTTCGTAGAGTTTGAGTAGTTCTTGGTTTTTAGCGATATTTTTTTCTGAAGTTAATAATTCTAATTTAGTCAGAGATTTACTTTTTGTTGTCAGTATTTTTGCTTCGGACTCAACAATTTTAGCAAATTCTTTTACTGTTACTCCTTCTCTCTTTAGTTCTGAAAGGCGTCGGAGGATTTCTCGAGCATAAAAATATGGTGTATTTGCCGGTTTTAATTTGTCGAAATGTTCTGCATTTAAGATTGTTTGTACAATTTGGATCTTTTCTAACTCTGATAAAGGTTCGGCTTCCAGAGAGATAAAAAATTGATCCGGATTATTCTGGATTAAGTCAGTACAAAAAGCATGAAAGGTGGAGATATTTACATAGTAAGCGGTGGAGCCAATAATTGAAGTTAGTCTTTCGCGCATATTTTTGGCTGCCGATTCGGTGAATGTAAGCGCCAAAATAGCGTCCGGTGGGGTATCGGTTTTTTGCAAAATATTCGCAATACGGGTGGAGAGAACCTGAGTTTTTCCAGTGCCTGGTCCGGCGATAACCATCGTTGGTCCATCGATTGAATCAACCGCCAGCCGTTGTGCTTTATTAAGTTGGTTGTAGATTTTTTGGAACTTTGTCTCTGCCATGGTGAGGATATTGTAACAAAGAAAGTATTTTAGTCTAGCAGTTTTATCTGATCGTCGGTATCTGTTCCACTCTCGAGTTGCACCTTTTCCATTCGTTTCCGCAGCTGATTCATTCTGGTTCCATTTACCTTATTATATTGGTCTTCGAGAGAGGTGATTCTTTCTCCGACTTTGGAGAATTCTTCATTAAACTTTTCAAATTCTTTGGAGAACATCTGGACATGTCCGATAATCTGTTGAATATTCTCCTGGAATTTAAAATTATCATAGGCTTGTTTGACCATGCGCAAAATCGCGGTGAAGGAGAAAGGTCCAGCCAGAATCACTTTTTTAGTCATTGCTTCGGCCCAGAGATCGTTCATTTGATCATAAACATAAGAGAAGATCATTTCATTGGGGATGAAAAGAATCGCAAAATCAACAGTTTTGTCTTCCGGATTTATATAATCACGGGTAGCTACCTGCTTGATTTTTTCCCGGACATCACGTTCGAATTTTTTCATGTATTCTTTTTTGGTATCCTCGTTTTCGGCTTCCGCAACGCGTTGCAAATTGTTATAGGGGAATTTGGAATCAATATTAATTCTGGTTCGGTCTGGTAAAAAGATCGCAAAATCCGGTCTGGTTTCCGATCCCACCTGTTCTTTGTTAAATTCATAGTCAGTGCCACGGACAAATCCGGCCATCTTCAGCAAATTATCGGCAACCTGTTCTCCGAATTGGCCGCGTAGTTGGTTATTTGATAAAACTTTTTTCAGATTTTCAGTACTAACTGACAGTTCGTTGGTTACTTTTTTATATTCCTCGAGTTGTGAAGATAAAGCTTTGAAAGAGCCGATGCGATTTTTTTCCGCTTCCTCTAGGCCATGACGGTTATCTTTAAGCTCTTGTTGAATAGTTTTTACAAGTCGTTCAATTTCTCCGCGCTTGTTCTCAAAATCGGTTTTAATCTCTTTTTTCTCGGCGCCTAGTTTCTCATTCGCCATTGTAATTAACTGTTTATTAGCATCAGCAGCAAGAGTGGGAAAAAGTTCTCGGAGTTTAAGCTCTACCGATTTACTGACATTTTCATCCATCTCTTTTGAATTTTTGAGATTTTTTAATTCTTTGGAAATAAGAAGATAAAGGCCTATTAAACAAACGATTGTAATAAGGGAAATAATTAAAGTAACATCCATAGTGGTTGTATTGTAGCAAAAGAAAAAGTAGATGTCATTTTAGACTAAGATTCCGATTTTAGCTAGCAGTTTTAAGGGAAGAGAGTAGTATTTTGTGAACGAACCAAGATAGGTAACTTCGTTTTTACTCCAACCCTTTTTGAACTGGGTAAAGCCGACGTATTTTTGAGTTCGGTGATACCTTTCATCGTAGATTCCTTCTAGGTCAAAATTTTTAAAGCCTGATTTCTTAGCCCATTTGAACATTTCCCAAAAAAGGAAATAAGAGGAATACTTATTCCGACCGTATGGAATAGAAGCGCCATACTTATAATAAGCAGTATTTCCATGGGTTAATATCAATGCCCCGGAAAGCGGTTTTTGATTATCTTTTTCGTAGACAAGAATGATTGTCGCTTTTTCTCTAAAACAATTCCATAAGGTTTGCATTTGAGTTTTAAAGGGAGTGTAAAACTTCCTTTCCTTGGCGCAATTTTCAAAAAGAGCATAAAAGTCATTTATGGCTTTTTCAGATTCTAAAGATTGATTATTAATAATAATTTTGGTGTGAAAGTTTTGTTTCCAAGATTTTCGTAAATGGTGTCTTGTTTCCGATCGGAGTGAAGCCAAAAGTTGATCATTCGACAACTTAAGATCAACAATTATAGTTTTAGTTTGGAGTATGGGAAAGTTGTCACGGCAAAAACCGAGTTTTAGAAGTTTCTGTTTATTTTTATTAAATTGTTCCGAGTTTTTTTCATCTGGTTCAATTTTTATCAGAAGCGCATGATGTTTCTTGGAGATTTTGTCAATTTCAGCGTAAT
Organism: candidate division CPR3 bacterium GWF2_35_18; assembly: GCA_001771135.1. Taxonomy (GTDB): domain Bacteria; phylum Patescibacteriota; class CPR3; order CPR3; family GWF2-35-18; genus GWF2-35-18. The sequence continues at coordinate 8,834 of MESW01000004.1, forward strand.
TAATATTAGTTTCTGCTCTAGGAATTTTGACAATAGAGAGATTTAAAAAATTCAGTTTCTTTATGTAGATGAAATATTTTGATTGAAAAGTAATTACCTCCCAACCGATTGTTTTCATATATTGGCTATAGTTTTCGGATTGAGTATAGTTTTTGGAATTATTTTCGGACATGAATTTTTCTACTGTCGGTGGCTAGTAATTTTGTAGCGTAACTTATTTAAGGTTTTATAAAAATCGTAAAATGGAGATAGGGATAAATCATAGGCTCCGATGTAATTTTTTTCAGTACCTTTGAAGCCACGTTTAAAAAGACTGATTCCCGACCATGGATGATCTTTTTGTTCTTTAGGGACAACTCCCCAGAGGTCATAACTCTCAAAACCGTCCTTTTTTAGGTTCAACATTGTTTCCCATTGCATGAGGTAGCTTGGAAACTTATTGCGATACTCCGGATCTCTGATTGATCCCGCATAGACAAGATAGGCTTTTTTATTAAGAGTCAGAACTATCGAAGATGCGAGTAATTTATCTTTGTACCAAGCTTGATAGCATCTAGCTGCATGCGGAGCCATCTCTTCCCAGAGGCGGGCAAATTGTTGCCATTCTCTAGCCGGAAACTTTCCTCTTTTGGAGGTAGTACTATACAGATCATAAAATTCTTTAACCGGTTGATTATTTAGAGGATTGCTAAATTCTTTTATCTCAACGTCTTCTTTATAAGCTCGACGGATAGAGTATCGCGTGTCTTTTTCAAAAGATTCAAGAAGGTCATTTTCCTTCTTGGTAAGATCGACAATGATTGTGTGTTGTGGTTGAATAGACTCATTCGCTTTTGCAAAACCGATTTTTTCTAGAGCTTCTAGTGCTTTATATTTTTGTGCCTCATTACTAGTTAAAGGTGGTTCGATTTTCCACATTAGATGTCGGTTATCAGATAAATCTTTCAAATATGCGCGAATGTTTTCTAGAATTTCTTGCGCGTAGGGCATTTCCCAATCAATAACCGGTCCATAAGGAGAATAATAAAGCTGAAAATGAAAAGGAAGATTACGGACCAATATTTGAGCTGCTGCAATTTGGGCATTTTTGTGAAAAACTCCCAGACGTAAGACTTCCCAACTTTTTCCTTTTTTTACTTCTCCCCACTCCCATGTTTGCAGGATATTTGAGAAAGGGTGTTTCATGACAAAACTATTCCATTTGTCTTTTTCTTCAAAATTGAATTCTTTAACAGTCATAGATAAAAAATCAAATACAATAACGTATTGTAGCACATTTAAAAAAAATATCAGATTTCTAAGGTTTTATTTTACAAAATGGATTATAATTGTTCTAGGTTTGCTATTGTTTCATTTAAATATAGGAGATTACATATGGCCGGAGAAATGAGTGAAAGATAAAGAAAATATCTTGCTTTATTCGAAGAAGGTAGACGTTCTCGAGAGAGAATAAACGAAGTTCAACCTCCTGAAGTTGTGACTCTTTTAAATGAGGAAACATATAAATTTTTAACTGTTTTAGAGCAAACTGCACAAGGTCATAGTCCAGCTTTGAGCATTGATTCATCGGGTCATACAACATTAGACATGGCAGAACCAGCGGTACGGTTATTAAAAAGTGCTTTGCCGATAAATGAAGGAGGAAATCCCCAAGAATTATTAACTACCGTTGCTGGAATTCATCAGCAAAGACATGCTGAATTTGTGAGACGAAATCAAAGATGCGTAGATTTAGGGGTAACCTCTGATCCTTTTAAAGCACTTAGAGTTCCGTCAGGATTTATGGAAAGCAAGCTGCTTTAGCAGGTCTGAACGAGAAGCAACGTAAGATGTGTGAAGCCTGGACTTCTTATTCAAATTCTTGGCAAGCACAAGAAGTAAGTAAAAAGGCCTTACAAAAACTGCAGCATCCTGAAAAGTAAATCTTGATTAGTTCTGATACAGTTTAATCCATTCATCTAGAATTAGATTTTCTGGTCGTAGTTCCGGATTGATATTATTTTTTAATAAAAGCTTTTTATCAAAGGCTTTGTTAATCATCTTGCGAGGATTTTTAAATCCATGATGTAAAAATTTGGAAAATTTGGCAGGTTCCAGAAGGTTTTTCTTATTTTCAAAAGTTATTTTTATAATTGCAGATTGAACTTTTGGGGATGGATAAAAACTGGAAGAGGTAACGTTTTTAATGATTTCTGCTTTACCAAAAGCGGAGATAAAGATTGAGAAATAAGAAGCGTTAGGAGTTTTACTACATATTTTCTCGGCGACCTCTTTTTGAATCAACAGAACTGCGAGCTGAGGTTTTACCTCCCAATTAATTAGTTTGTGAATTAATGGAGAAGTGATCTGATAAGGGATTGAACCAATAACTTTATAATTGGACTTGATATCCGGATAGCTAGTAGGATTGAAATCTAAAACATCTTGGTTAAGTATGGTTAGATTGTTAGCATTATTAATTTCATAATTGCTGTTCAGAATATTGACCATGTTCGTATCAAATTCGACTGCAATAATTTTTTTTACCTTCCTAATAATTTGGGTAGTTAAAGCTCCAATTCCCGGACCGATTTCGACAACAGTATCATCTTTTGTTAGGTTTGCAGTTTCGATCATTGTTAAGATAACCGTTTCGTCGACTAAAAAGTTCTGTCCAAAACGTTTTTGAGGAGAGAGGTTATATTGATTTAATAGTTTTTTTATTGTTGTGATGTCCATGATTTTTGGAGAAAGAGATTCACCCATATAGAGCAATAGAAAAATTAATAAAATTTTCTGCTACTGTTCCCATGATAACAGATCTTTATCAATATCCTCAATAAAACGGGAGATAGCTCCAAAAGTTTCTGCTCCAAAAATCTGTCTTTTACTGGCATAAGTCATATACAACTTTTGTTTCGCTCGAGTGATTCCGACATAACAGAGGCGTCGTTCTTCTTCAAGCTCATGTTTGTCAGTCATGGCTCTGGAATGAGGGAGTAAACCTTCTTCGCAACCGGCTAAAAAGACGATTGGGAATTCTAATCCTTTAGCACTATGCAGAGTCATTAAGACTACCGAATTATTATTCTGATCATCGGTTTTTTGTCCTTCTGGAGTGACTTCATCCTGGATCAACGCGATATTTTCCAGAAGATCCTGAAGGCGATCAAAGCTTTGAGCAACCGAACGCAACTCTTTTACGTTTTCCACTCTAGATATTCCTTCTTCGGATCCATTATTTATATATTCCAAATATCCAGTTTCTTTGAGGATAGAATCCAGAATTTCTGCAGACGAAGATTTCTCAAGATTAGATTTTTCCTTCCAGTCGATGAATTTCTGACTGCGTCGTTTTCCCAGCTTTTGAATTCTTTCCCAAGCAATCATATCAGCTGGATTTGCAAGAAACTTTAAATAGGCTAAAACATCTTTAACCTCTTTACGTTCATAAAATTTTACTCCTCCAAGGAGTTTATAGGGAACTCCTTCACGGATTAAAACTTCTTCCAAAATACGTGATTGGGCGTTGGTACGATAAAGTACGGCAAAATCGGAATACTGAAACAATTTTTCGCCGTTTTCTCCATAATTTAGAAGTGATTTTATAGTATCCGTTAAAAAAAGCGCTTCATCTTTTTCACTATACGCTTCATAGATTGAAATACGACTGCCTTCAAAATTTTCCGTCCATAACTTCATCGAGGGATAATCAGTGTTGACTTCCAGAATTTGCTTGGCAGCAGAAATGATCGTTTTTGTTGAACGATAATTCTGTTCAAGTTTAATGACCTTTACTTCTGGATAGTCTTTTTCAAATTCAAGGATATTTCTAATATCGGCGCCACGCCAAGAATAAATGCCTTGTCCTGGATCTCCAACCACACAGATATTATGGTGATTAGAAGCCAGTAGCTTTGTTAAGAGATACTGTGATTTATTGGTATCCTGATATTCGTCAACCTGAATGTATTGGAACTGATTTTGATATTTATGTAAAACTTCAGGGACTTCCTGAAAAAGAAAAATTGTTTCCATAATTAAATCGTCAAAATCCAAGGCTTTATTTTTTCTTAAGATGCTTTGGTATTTGGGATACACTTTGGCCACAATTTCTTGGAAATATCCGTGGGCATGATTTACATATTCTTTCGCGGTGATAAGCTCATTTTTTGCCGAGGAAATTGTGTATAAGACATTGGTAGGGCTAAATTTTTTAGGATCTAGGTGCAGTTCAAGAAGAGATTTTTTGACAGTTTCCTCCTGATCTTTGGAGTCGTAAATGACAAAATCACTACCATAGGGTAAATGTTTTCCTTCGCGTCGTAGTATCTTGACGCAGGAAGCATGAAAAGTTCCCAGCCAAGGTAATGATTTCACTTTGAGATTATGTTCTTGAAGGAGTTTTATCGTTCTTATTTTCATTTCATTAGCGGCTTTATTGGTAAAAGTGATGCTTAAAATAGCAGCAGGATTAACGTGTTTTTGTAGAATTAGATAAGCGAGTCGATGTGTGATGCAACGAGTCTTTCCTGAACCGGGTCCCGCTAAAATAAGCACCGGTCCTTCTGTCTTAACTACCGCTTCTTTTTGTTTTGAATTGAGGGTTTCTAAAATCTCGTCCATAGTAGAAAAACAGTGTAGCAGATCGGAATCTAAAATCAAAGGGTGAAACTAGAATTAGAATATTTGAAAATCTAATTTAGTGTTTTTATCTAATTGGAAATTGAATTTAAGGAGATGAAAATTCTTTTGCAAGATTTTATAATTTGGGTATAATGGAATAAACCATATGTAAATGGAGTTATAAATTATGACCGTTACTTTGAATAATATTTTGATAGTTGAGGATGATTTTTATATTCGTGATCTTTATGTTCGGGAGTTAGAACGGGCTAAATATATGGTGAGGACAGCAGATAGTGTTAAGCAGGGATTGGAAGAAATAAAAAAACAAAAGCCGAATTTAATAATGTTGGATATTATGCTTCCTATTCGAAGCGGGTTGGAGCTTTTGGAAGAGGTTAAAAAAGATAAAAATCTAGCTGATATTAAGATTGTGATTTTGAGTAACTTAGGAGAAGATGATATTATCAAACAAGGATTTGCCAAAGGTGCAGATGGATATCTTATCAAATCTTCACATACTCCAAAACAGGTTCTAGTCGAGATTGAGCGTTATCTAACCAAATGACTTCAATTTACACTTTAGGATAATGGTATTTGGTTAATACTTGAATATATTTAGATAAATTTGAGGAAGTTGAGTATTTGAAACAGTAAAAGAGCAAACCCAATTTATACTTCTTTAGTTTTATGATTTTTAAGGAGATTTTTATGGGGAAAAAAATTATTGTGGGAAATTGGAAATTGAATAAGAATCTTGAGGAAGTAGCTGATTGGGTTGATGGAATCAAGATTAAATTAAAAAAGGTTGATTTTGATAAGAACTTAGATGTCGTTATTTGCCCAGCTTATCCATATCTTTTGGGAATGGTTGATTTACTTTCTGATACCAATATTAAAGTTGGTTCTCAAGATATTTCTCAATTTGAAGAGGGGACTTATACTGGTGAGGTCTCCGGGAAGATGTTATCCGAAATTGTCAGTTACGTTTTAATCGGTCATTCGGAAAGAAGGAAATATTTTAAGGAGGATTTGAGTATTATAAAAAGGAAGGTTGAGAAAGCTTTAGTAAATCATCTCATTCCTATAGTTTGTATTTCGGATAAAGTTTGGGGAGATGGTTTACCAGCAGCCAAATATAACGAAAAGTTTTTCTTACATCAGATTAAAAATGTTATTAAAGGATTAAAACCGGCTGAAGTTAAAAAAATAATCTTTGCTTACGAACCTCCTTCAGCTATCGCGAAGCAGAAGCATGAAATTGGGGTGGGACATGCTGCAGATGTTAACAAAGTTATCAAAGTAGTAGAACTTATTAAAAGCATTGTTCCTGAAAGCAAAGTAATTTATGGAGGTAGTGTGAAAGCGGAAAATATAATGTCTTATTTGTCAAATAATATCATAGACGGAGTCTTACCAGGTAGTGCCAGTCTGCATGCCCAGGATTTTGGGGATATGATTATTAATGCTACGGAGGGTTTAAGTGGATTACATTGATTTAGGAACTATTGGAAACATCAAAAAATATAATCACAAAAAGAATATTAAGAGCAGAAAATCTGTTTCGGATTTTTCCGATAAAACAGCGTATGCCCCAAAAAACAAATTAAGCCATTTGAAAATAATTACAGTTTCAGCCTTATTAATTGGGGTGTTTCTTTTTGCTACCTATGCATTTTTACCTCATGTAAAAATTTTCTGGAATGACTTTTTCAAAGGACCATCGATAGTGATGTCTTTTTTAAAGAGTGATCCAAAAGAATTGAAACAGGATGACGACACCACGAATGTTTTACTTGTGGGAATTGATAAACGTTCAAGTGAACCGTATAGTTACAAAGGGACAAATGGTGAAGAAGAAAAGAACGGATTTTTAGCAGATACGATTGTTATTGCTTCTTATTCTCATCTTGATCATTCCATTGTGATGCTTTCAATTCCACGAGATCTTTGGGTAGAAATACCCGCTTTTAATGATCTTTATAAGCAATCTACAAAAATTAACGCGGCATATTCTATCGGAGATATGTATGATTATGACGGAGGAGGTTTAGCACTAACGAAAAAGGTTGTGTCTAATATTCTAGGAATTCCAATACACTATGCAGCTAGAGTTGATTTTCAAGGTTTTGTCAAAGGAGTTGACGTTTTGGGAGGGATTGATATTGATGTTGAAAATACTTTTGATGATTATATGTATCCTCGTGAAGGTTATGAAAATGCTCCGATGACAGAGAGATTTATTCATTTACATTTTGACGCGGGATTGCAGCATATGGATGGAGAGACTGCTCTTCGATATGCCCGTTCTCGTCAGGGGACCAATGGAGAAGGATCTGACTTTGCTAGAGCGAAACGACAGCAAAAGGTTATTTTGGCCGCTCGTGAAAAAGCGACGAGTTTAAACTTTATTGATAGCCTTTCAAAGGTTTCTGGGTTGCTGGATACCTTTGGAGAATCAGTTGAAAGTGATATTGATATTTCGGAGATGATGTTATTCTACAAATTAGCTCAAGACTTTGATCCCGAGAATGTTCAAACTCATGTTTTAGATAATGGTGATAGTGAGTCTAGTTTACTTTATCATCCTCCTTTAGAACAGTTTGGAGGTGGATGGGTGCTTGTTCCAAAAGGAAATAATTTCGATATAGTTCAAGAATTTGTGAAAAAAGTTTTCTACATTGAAAGAACTTTTGTTGAAGTGCCATCTCAAGAAACAGAAACTACCCCAAGTTCTAATTAAAAACTTGTTCCGATTCAATTCAAATAGAAACAGATAAAATGCTAACATTGATCCACGGTGAAAATACTTTCCTTTCCAATAAGAAGCTTCAAGATTTTAAAGTAAATAATTCCACTATAATTTTTGAAGCAGATGATTTTGATTTTACAAAATTTTCGGAAAATACGAGTGCAGTTTCTTTATTTAATGATGCTGCAATATTGATTGTCAAAGGAATTTTGTCAAAACAAAAGGGGAAAGGAAGTGTTTTAAAAGACATTGAAAAGTTATTTGTCAAAAACATTCCCCCTCAAAATGTAATTTTTTATGAAGAAAAAACAATCAAAACAGGAACCTTCTTTAAACTAATTCAAAAACAGGGGGAAGTTTTTCTTTTCCCCGCGTTTAATAAACGTGAGTTAAAGACATGGATGAAGATAGAGGTTGAAAAAGAAAATTATAGCTTTGAAAAAGAAGTAATTGATATCTTAATTACCTATTTAGGTGATGATTTGTGGGTTTTATCTTCAGAGATTGAAAAATTAAAAATTGCTTCTCAAAAAGATCGTCAAATAAAAGTTTCGGATGTGAAAAGGTTATCAAAGCTGAATACTTCAGTTAGTATTTTTGAATTAGTTGATAGTTTAGGTTATCGCAATGAAAAGGCGTCTTTAACTCATCTTACTCAAATCTTACGTTTCGGAGAACAGCCGACATATATTTTGGCGATGATTATTAGACAATACCGGTTACTTTTGCAGATTGTGGATTTAATTGAGAGAGGAAAAAATCGAGAAGAGATTATAACAAAGATGCATTTAATTCCCTTTATGGCGGGAAAATTGGTATCTCAATCCAAAAAATACAGGTTGTCAGAGCTTATTAAAATATACGAAAAATTACTAGAGATTGATGCCGGAATAAAAAAAGGGGAAGATCCTTACCTAAGCCTGGAACTTCTTATCGCCGATATTTGCAGTTAAGATTTCTTTTTCTTAGTTTTAGCTTTTTTGGTTTTGACTTCGGCTTTTGGAGAATCAGAGATCTTCGCAATTTTTTTACTTAATCTGGATTTCAAACGAGAGGCTTTATTCTTATCAATTACTCTTTCTTTAGCGGCTTTATCTAGAGTTTTATAAGCTTGTTTTAAGGATTCATTAAGATCAATTTTTGATTTTCCTTCAATACCTTTTTTGAGCTTGCGAATGACATCTTTTATTTTACCACGAACGATTTTGTTGCGTGTCTCTTTATTTTTTGATTTTCGTAGCGCTCGGGTCGCGGTTTTGGTTACTGGCATAATGATGAAATTTAAAATTAAAATTACGGGAGAGAGTATAACCGAATTACTCCAATTTGTAAATAGTCATGGGCGAATTTGATTCATTTTTATCAATTATTACTCCATTGATTGGCAGATAATTAAGAAAGTGAGTATAACCCAAATAATAATATCTTCAATCGCAAATTGAAACTATTTGGGTGTAAGTGCAAGAGCCTTTGTATTCTCAAATAATTACAATTTGAATTTACCGATTAACTTCAGTAATTGATAAACTACGCCTTTGCAAATCAAGGTAATTTAAGTATATAATTGAATTCTAATGTTTAAATCAAAATTCGGAATAATATCTATTCATATTTTTTCTAGTTATACTTGCGATAACCTTTTTATTTAACTGATTAGATTTTAATAATCGATATTAAACCTTTGTCATAATCTATGGTTACAAAAATATTTCAAAACGGAGTGAATTTTTTTACCAAAAAACAGAATACAATTCTCTCCGCGGCGCTAATTATCTCTGGAATGATGTTATTTTCCAGAGTTTTGGGGCTCATTCGTTCCCGAATGCTTGCCGGAACTTTTGGCGCAGGAGGAGAGCTGGATGTTTACTTTGCCGCTTTTCGCTTACCTGATCTTATTTTTCAGTTACTTGTAATGGGAGCACTTTCCTCTTCTTTTATTCCTGTGTTTAGTTCATATCTTGAAAAAAAGGGAGAAGATCTTTCCTGGAAATTAGCTCGAGATGTAATTAACTCCGCAACCTTAATTTTTGCATTTCTAGCAGTTTTTATATTTATTTTTACAAAACCCCTATCTTATATAATTGCTCCTGATTTTACCGAAGTCCAGATTAATCAAATGGTTCCTTTGATTCGAATTATGATCGTAGGACAGCTTTTTCTAATTATTTCGAACTTTGTTACGGGAGTTATTCAGTCTTTTAAACGATTTTTAATTCCGGCTCTTTCGCCGGTTTTGTATAACTTGGGAATAATTATCGGGATATATTTTTGGTCAGGTCGTTATGGTATTTTGGGCCCAACAATCGGAGTTGTTTTGGGCTGTTTTCTCCATTTTATTATTCAAGTTCCTCTGCTTATTAAACTGGGTTATCGCAATTTTTCGTTGAAAATTGATTTTAAAGACGCGGGTTTGAGAGAAGTAGGAAGGTTAATGCTTCCTCGAACATTAGGGCTTGCTGTGAGTCAAATTGATCCTACAGTTGATGTAATTCTAGCTTCGGCAATTACTGGAGGGGTTTCGGTCTTTAATTTAGCCTTGAATATTCAAAGCGTACCGGTGGGATTATTTGGGTTTGCTATTGCCACTGCAGCTCTTCCTAGCTTAAGTTCCGAATTTAGTAAAGAAGATCTGACAAAATTTAAAGGGGTATTTCTTGATTCTTTACACCAGATATTATTCTTGACAATTCCGGCTAGTATTTTTCTAATAGTTTTAAGAGTTCCAATCGTGCGTTTGTTTTTGGGAACAGGAAAATTTACCTGGGAAGATACTTTAGCAACCGCGATGACTTTAGGATTTTTTTCCATTTCTATTGCGGCGCAATCAATGGTTCATCTTTTGGCTCGCGGATTTTATGCTTTGCATGACACCAGGATTCCGGTGATTGCTTCTTTTGCCTCAATGCTTATTAATGTTGTGACCGCAATTTTATTTGTACGTACAGATCTTTCGATCGGAGGTTTGGCTTTAGCGGCTTCTTTGGCCAATTTTGTGAACGCGTTTATTTTACTCATTATGTTAGATCGAAAAGTCCATTATTTTAATCGCCGTGAATTTTTCATCCCCATTGTCAAAACTATTTTTACCTCAGTTGTTATGGGAGCTTCAATTTACATTCCAGTGAAACTTCTGGATCAGGTATTTTTAGATACACGATATACTTTAAACCTTCTTATTTTGGTAATTTTAGTATCTTCTTTTGGAGGATTGATATTTTTGATTTTGAGCTATATTTTAGACATTAAAGAGCTGAAAATTTTGATCGGAATTTTGAAAAAGATCCGTGAATTCCCCAAGATTTTTCTGAAAGCCGATGTGGAAGAAATTCTTTCTGACAAAACTCCGATATCCTAATTACTTACTTTTTAAATCTGAATATTTGTAGTTAGATTGATGCTCAACTACAATTAATATAACAAAAAGAAGTTGAGCATATATCCTAATTACTTCATTTTACATTGAAAGAATCAGCATTTTCTGTTATCCTCAGGCAGAGTTAGAAAGATATTAAGACTATGGATCAAAATCATATTCGCAATTTTTGTATAATCGCTCATATTGATCACGGGAAATCAACTCTTGCAGATCGTCTTCTTGAGATTACGCATACAATTTCTCCGGATAAGATGCATTCACAGTACCTTGATAGTATGGATCTCGAGAGAGAAAAGGGAATCACGATTAAATTGAAAGCGGTGCGAATGCATTGGAAAGACGAAAAAGGGCAGGAGTATATATTTAACCTAATTGATACTCCGGGACACGTGGATTTTTCTTACGAAGTTTCACGATCACTAGCGGCTTGTGAGGGTGCGATTCTGCTTGTGGATGCGACTCAGGGAATTCAGGCTCAGACTCTAGCAAACTTTTATAATGCTTTGAATCAGAATCTTGAGATTATTCCGGTCATCAATAAAATCGATATGATCAATGCCGATGTTGAAGGAGTGAAAAAAGACTTGTGCCAAAATTTAGGATTTAACGAAGATGAAATTATCCTAGTTTCAGCAAAAGACGGTACCGGTGTTGATAAAATTTTCCCGGAAATTATTGAAAAAGTACCGCAACCGCAAGGTAAAATTACCAATCCTTTTCGCGCCCTCATTTTTGATTCTATTTATGATCAGCACAAAGGAGTTATCCTTTATATTAGGATTGTTGACGGCGAAATAAACAAAACCAATCGTGTAAAAATGATGGTGACAAAAGCGGAGACCGAGATTCTAGAGCTGGGTTATTTATCTCCTACCTATCACGTAGCTGATTCTTTACATGCGGGAGAGGTAGGGTTTATAGCCACAGGACTTAAGAATCTATCTCTTTGTCATGTTGGAGATACCGTGATAAAATCTCAAAATTCCGTTTCCCTTATTCCCTTACCTGGTTACCGTAAAGTAAAACCAATGGTTTTTTTGGGTTTGTATCCCACTGATTCCGGAGAATTTTTACGCTTGAAAGAAGCCTTACTCAAAATACAGCTAACCGATGCTAGTTTAGAGTTTTCTCCAGAGTCTTCTCCAGCTCTTGGAAACGGTTTTCGTTGTGGATTTTTAGGTCTTCTACATGCAGAAATTGTAAAAGAACGGTTAGAACGTGAGTACGATCTGGATCTTCTTGCGACAGTACCAAATGTTGAGTATGAATTAAAATTGAAATCTAATGGTGAAGTAATTAATATTAAAACACCTTTTGAACTTCCTGACCCAAATGTTATCACCGAGATTCGAGAACCTTGGGTGAAGCTGACACTTTTTAGTCCCAAGGAATATCTTGGCGGAATCATGCAGCTTTGTGAAGAAAAAAGAGCGACCTATATCAATACAGAATATATTGGGGATCGGGTAAAAATGTTATATGAAATTCCGCTAGCAGAGCTTATTATTGATTTTTATGACAGCCTAAAATCAATCTCTTCTGGTTATGCCTCTCTTGATTATGAATTACTTGATTTTCGATCTGTGGATGCGGTGAAATTAGATATCCTAATTGCGGGAGAAAAAGTGGAAGCATTCTCACAAATTGTAGTGAGTAAATATGTAGAAAGTAAGGGAAGAATCGTGGTTAAAAAGCTAAAAGAGGTGATTCCGAAACAGCAATTTCAGATTTCGCTGCAAGCGGCAATCGGTGGGAAAATCGTGGCGCGGGAAGATATCTCTGCGTATCGTAAAGATGTAACCGCAAAGCTGTATGGGGGTGATGTTACGCGAAAGATGAAGCTTCTCGAAAAACAGAAAAAAGGAAAGAAAAAGATGAAACGCATTGGGAAGGTGAATATTCCACAAGAAGCGTTTTTGGCAGTTTTGAAAAAATCGTAATAGTTCAATTTCATTTATTCATATTATATTATATGTTATTATATTTATAATGATTTTTATTAAAACTGTATTATGAAAAAGATATTCCAGATTTTCTACATACTAATACTCTCTTTAACTCTATTATTGAACCCCAAAATACTAATTCATGCTACTGATAATAGTGGCTATTTTCCAGAATTCCAGGATTGGGGAGACCCAGTAGGGAATGGGGTCTTTGGTGCTCAACAAGGTAATGAAACTGGGGTAGGAGATTTAAATGGAGATGGCTATACAGATCTAGTAATAGGAGAACATGTTTACCAAAGTAGCATGGGTAAAGTATTTTTATATAAAGGGAGTAATAATGGTTTACTTGAAGGTGGGAGTATCGTGGGAGAGAAAGCTAATGATTATTTTGGGTATGTTGTCACAATTGGGGATCTTAATAATGATGAAATAGATGATTTAGTTATAGATGCCGTATATGCTCCTAGTAGTGGTACTGGCAGATTATATGTTTTTTTTGGGAAAAGTGATTTTTTTGAAACTATAACCAGTTATTCTGATGCTGATATTATTATTGATGCTGAACAAGCTGGTTCTCGTTTTGGTGGGACGGACCAAAATGCGATCGGTGATTTCAATAATGATGGTTGGCCAGATCTAGCCACTGGAGCATATAGGTATAATCCTGGAGTTAAAGCTAATGCAGGTAAAACATATATATTCTTTGGAGGTGAACATGCGTGGGATAGTAATTTGAATGCGGGAACAGATGCGGATTTTACAGTAACTGGAGATGTAGCTAATTATTATGTTGGTGATGCTCATGTGGCAGGAGATGTGAATAATGACGGTATTGATGATTTAGTAATTTTAAATTGGAGAGGTGATTTATCTTATTGTGGTGATGTCGCAATTTTTTATGGTTCAGATTCATTTAGTGGAAATAAATTACCTTCGGAGGCAGATTTAATTGTGAGTGGTGATGATCCCAATATTATAAATGAAAATTTTGGACGTAATCAAAATGTTTTAATCGCAGATATTGATGGTGATAATTTAAATGACTTAATCGTAGGAGCAACAGGTTATCGTTTATCTGGAGAAACAATTTATAGAGGGGCCACATTTATTTTTTTAGGAAGTTCCACATACCAAGATCAAGGAACAGTGATTGATTATTCCAATGCTACAATTACACTATTTCATAGTATTGAATTAGACACTACATCTTATGGTTATGATTTAGCAGCTTTTGATTATAATAATGATGGAAAAACAGATCTAGTAGTATCTGCTCCTTTCCTTGGAGATGGAACAGATTATTATGGTGGAGTATATCTATATACCTCTGAAACTATAAAGGGATTATCTGGTACCGTTGTTGCTGATGATTATGAAGATCTTCTTATCAAAGGTAATGGTTTTACTCAAACTAACTATTTCCGGGCATATTTTGGCAGAATTTTAGATCATGCTGATTTCAATAATAACGGACTACAAGAATTAGTAGTAATTACTGCATATGCAGGAACAGGCAGACTGGATATCTATGAATTGGGAAACAAATTAACGACCATCGACTTTGGCTCAGAAGCTTTGTATAACTCTTCAACTCCGGGAATTACAGGAAGCATTGAGAGTCCGGTAAAAACCGAAACAATCAATAAAGTTAAGCCGTTACTTTTTACTGGTAGTTATCAAACTGGGCCACTCTATGATTATGATTTTGTTCATACTGGTTACAACCCGACAGTGTTAAATGATAATGGAACTTACAAGATGTGGTATGGAGCATATAATCAATATAATTATCCTACGGGAGCCACAGGTTGGAGGGGAGGATATGCTACTTCAGTCGATGGAATTACTTGGACAAAATATGAAGATAATCTATGTACAACTGATCCTTACGGAGATGGTTGTGTTTTTGATCGAAATACAACTAGTGGTACCTGGGATGATGCACATGTAATACCTGGAACGGTCATAAATG